>DWWL01000071.1 GCA_019119775.1 Candidatus Lachnoclostridium pullistercoris
AAAAAGAGCGCGAGACGGGATTCGAACCTCTCACGCCCATAAAAATTATAACAGAATGGAGGGTTTCAAGCAAGCACTTTTACTTTTGTAGTAAATTTGTAGTACGCCTACTTCTAAATATTTAGAACATCTTTGAAGTTTTCTGTCATACTCTTTATATAAGAGATTTAGCCGGTTTGTGTTCTGGGTGCTCTCTCAAGTATGCTTTTATGGCCTCTGGGTCATGCTTTATTTTTTCGGCTACGTCTGCCGGAATTGTCGGGTACATTTTTGAAAATAGGATTGGCTCTCCTGATATACCTTTATAGCCTGTGATTAAAGCGGTCTCCTCTATTCCTAACATAGAGGCGGCCCGTTTTTTTCGTTCGGCCTCTGTCCGTGGTTTCTCTACTTTTATATCTGAAAGAACATTATTTTTGGTTATAAGCGGTTCTGAATATTCTTGTTTTTCGTTGTCATACTCCATAATTTTTATATTGTCTCTGTCCATCTCAATAAGTGTGCCACAGCGTCCGTATAATTGTTGTATTGGTTCTGTGGGTCTGTCTATAGCCAATTCTTTAAAAAATTCTTTTATCGGTTGGGTTGTGGTTATAATCATTAACTTACATTCAGAGAGGCTTTTATCCCTATATCTTGCAGGCACATCCCTGTTTACAAAGTTATCCAATATACCCATTAAATCATCAAAGCCAAATGAATTTCCTCTTATATCATCCAGTATATAAGCGTCCTGCCCATTATACGGTGCCATCCTGTCTTTACTGCTTCCGCTGTTTTCATATGAATAGCCTTTACGCTCTATAATTTGAGCTGCAAGAGTAGACTTACCACAGCGGCCGGTTCCGCATATATAAATGACTTCCATTTGTCTTTTTGTACTGCGAATAGCATTATCCCTATATTCCCAAGAATTTTGAATAGAACGTTTATATGTGTCCCATTCTTTGGCTCTGATGAATTGGGAATAATTATACCGCCTCATTGTTCCATTTGCGGCCATCTCTATAAGTTCATTGCGGCGGTTTTCTGTTAATTTCTTTTTTTCATTGGCTTTATATTCTTTTAGCCACTCTCTATAATCAAAGTTGGCCTGTACCTCTGATGAATCATACTGGAATTTATCTGGTGCATTAGCGTGAATGAGATATGCTAACATATCATCATATTTCCCGGTTTTGCTATGGTTGAAAAAATTTTCTGGTATTCCGAACCAACTTGCTACATCCGATATTCTCCGGCCTCGATTGAATCTCATTGCTATATGCCAATGCCCATATTTTAATGTGCCATCCGCTAATTTATCTTTATCGTGTAAAATATATGCGAAGTCTTTTATATGGTCTTTGTGTTCAGCCAATGCCGAATCGAGTTTTTCTTTAGGCAGGTGTTCAACGTCCGTGACTAATTCTAATAGCCTAGGACATTCAGGAACGCTCTTTCCTGCCATTTGCGGCCTCTGTTAATAGTATGCTTATTAGTGCATTCATGCTGATTCCCTGCCTGTCTGCTTCATTACGAATGTAATCCATAAGCGACTGATTTAATCTTATAGCGATTGTTGGCTTAGTTTGGGTTGTTTTTTTCATTATCGTTTACCTCCACATAATTCATAAAAGCAGTAAAAGCCCGACTACCCAAATAATCTTCAAAATTTTTGTATGGGCTTATTCCACATGCTTCACAAAATGATTTATCAAATTCATATTGTTCATTTAATTTGTTTAATTGTTCAGCACTAAGACAAACATCAAATTTAATTGTATATTTTTTCATAGTATTTAATCTCCTTTAATCTTTATTGTTTTGTTTACATAAGTATTATGATAGATTGCAATTAAAATAACTGCTGATTTTATAGTCAATTTTGAATTTTGTTAAAATTGCATAAAAAATATATTGTTTTATCTTCTTTTTTTGTAATCGCTTGTGTACTCTGTGTACAGGTTTTTCGGCGGTGAGGACAAGCCCTCTCACCGCCTACATATAGCGAAAAAGCCTTATTTTATAAGGGTTTTTAAAAGTTTAAAATTTCTTTGTGTACTTGTGTACAGCATTTTTAAAAAACTTTTTAACAGGCTTTTTCCTGTACACAAGCATAAAAAAAGAGACTGCCGACAGCCTCTTAATTATTCCTCTATGAACTCCACAATGTCTTGAATCTTGCAACCGATAAGCCGACATAACTTTTCAGCCGTCAGCATTGTTATATTCTCGTTATGTTTTAGATTGTATATTGTCCGTTTATCTATGCCGGACTGAATGAGCTTGTAGGTCGTAATCCCTCTTTGCTCCATTGTCTCCCATAATGGCCTATAACTAATCATCCCAACACCTCATACCCTAAATATACTTTCCGAAATTGGGATTGAATATGTTGAATAAATTCAGTATAATGAATGTGGAGGTGTTAGCATGGAAGTATATGATTATAGCAACAAAAAAACATTTGATGATTTGAGTATCGAGGTTGACTGCCTAACCGAAAAAGAACGAATGGAACTCTCTAAAGAGTTAATAAGAATTAGGGAAAAGCATGAAAACGACAATAAAGCCCATTGGCTT
The DNA here is from genome assembly GCA_019119775.1 of Candidatus Lachnoclostridium pullistercoris. Taxonomy (GTDB): domain Bacteria; phylum Bacillota; class Clostridia; order Lachnospirales; family Lachnospiraceae; genus Lachnoclostridium_A; species Lachnoclostridium_A pullistercoris. The sequence continues at coordinate 2,566 of DWWL01000071.1, forward strand.
AACTGGTTTGAAAGTTCTATTCTTCCAATTCTCAAAGAATTTGCAGAAATGACAGAATCTTTGTTGGAAATTGACGTTAACGAACAATCACTCATAAATATTTCTTTAAAAAACAATTACTCTATCAATATTACAGAAAATTGTATGGTAAAATTTATTCTTCAACTAGCACAGCATATCAGCGTAGAGGCGAAAGACAACGAGGTTATTTTTTCTTTTACATTTGATTGTAATAAATACATATAAGAGGCCGCAAAGCCTCTTATTATCTTTTTTATGTACATCTAGAACGTATGTTTTTTAGTCAATTTCGGGCCTTATCGTTCTAGGTCATAATCTGGTTGTCTCTGTGGTTGTGGTATTGGTTTTTGTTTTATTTGTTCTGTCTTTCCGAATACTTTATCGACTATATCTGCAAATTTCCAAAAGTTTTTATCGTTTGGGTATTTCTTCATTGCCCTATTCGCCAAGTCTCTTATATAGGTTAATGCGTTCATCATTTCTTTATTGGATTGGACAATTACATCTAATTCGTGGGAAAGTTCCTGCGTCAGACCTTTAACATTTTTCAATTCCTCTTTAGCCTGCTCTAACTGTCTTATACGTTCCTCTGTCTCTTTATTGGTTATAGCTTTCAGCTCCTCCACGGAACGCTTACGAGGCTTTTTCCCTGTCATAAATTGACATTGATATTTTTCCCTACATAGTTTGTCAATCTCTTTGTTTAGGCTTACCATATTCGTTCTAGATGAGAATCTTTTTCCGTCTAATACTCCGTTAATCTCTGGAATGACATATGCTTGTAGGTGTGGTGTGCTGGTTCTTACTCTGTCCTCTACCGGGTCATAGTAATCGTGAATTTCATCATAATGAGCGTCAGCAGACACAATGTTATCTGCTCCCATCCTATTACATAAAATTTTTATTACGTCTCTGAAGAATGGTTCGGTATCTTCTAACTTCATTTCTTCCGGTGCCGGTATATTCAAACCAAAACATAAAACTCGATCTTTCCTCTTGTTTGTGTTTGTGGTTTCATCTAGGTTCTTTATTCTATCATCAAATTTTTTACAGGTCCCTCTATAATCTAATCTTGTAAATGAAATATTTTCGTTTGTTTTTGTTGTGTCTATCTCTTTATTTGAATGAGTGTGAATAAGTCTTTCTTCTTTATTGCAATGTCTTATTTTCGCTTTTATAGTTGATACGTCTTTCAGTTTCTCAAAATTTACACTGGCCATAAATTACCTCCGAAAAATAAAAGTATTATCGAAAGTATTATGTCATTTCATATTGCTGAATAATGTTGTTTTCCACTGTTGCAGTATTGCACCTAATACTTTGTTTCACAAAGTACCGTCTCTAACGAGACTTTAGGTGCTCTCAGACGCCGAGGGCTTAGCTTCTCACTCGCTCCAGAACGGAAACCTAAAAAACCCCGAAGGGTGTTTTTTGGGTTTCTGTTCCTCCACTCAGTAATCTCCACGAGAGCCGGAGGCACCACGGCGATGCTCCTTCCGGCTCCGCGGCCTGCTTTGTTATATCCCAATACTGTACAGAGGCAACAACGAAAAATACACCCATCCGGCCAAAAGTTCAAGTCTGTTTTTTACTTTGTTTCTGTGCTATAATGTAAGAGACTTAGATAACAGCCCAATGATAGGAGTAGTGAAGCATAGGCAGTCCAAGAGGCTGACTAATTGGGTAGGAGTTTTATATAAATGTTAGATAAGTCAAAGCTCTTGTACTTTGAAAACTTCATAGGTTTACTAGACGAAAAAAGTAAAAGTGCTCTGCTTGATGTAATTGACATGAACAAAAAAGAATTAGTTTTAACGGTTCACAAATATAAAATAAGCCAACTGACAGGAAAAGATCAACGGTGGCATACTTACATTCCGGCAGATACTAAAAGAGGCATTAAAGAGATCAAGAAGAACACCGAAAAAGAAATCATAGATTTTCTTATTGGATTCTATGGCCTCGGAGGTCTTACATTCTCTGAACTTTATTCCGAATGGATTAAATACAAAGAAACAATAACTGATTCACCCGCCACGATCCGCAGACACGGCCAGCACTTTAATAAATACTTTGTGAATGAAAAATCCAAACTTCTAAAAATGGATATTTCAAAGATCGATAAATTAACTTTACAAAGTGAATGTAATAAGCTGGTTAAGAAATTTAGTATGACTCGGAAAGAATGGCAGAATGTTAAAACTATCATAAACGGGATGTTTGAATATGCTCTTGATAAGCATTTAATCAATGAGAATCCCTGTGATCGGTTAAAAATTACGGTTAAGTATCGACAGGAGAATAAAAAGACCTCTAAGACAGAGGTATATAAAGACCAGGAATACCAAACAATTTTGGCTTACCTGGATAAGATGTATAATGAAACCGGTGATTACTCTTTCCTGGCTGTAAAGTTCCAGTTTTTCACAGGTGTAAGAGTTGGTGAATTGGTGGCTTTAAGATGGGAAGATGTTGATCTAAACGAAAAAACAATTCATGTACATAGTGAAGAATCAAATCAGCCATATAGGGATTCTTTAGGGAAATGGCATGACAGACGTGTTGTTGTTCCACATACAAAAACTTACCTGGATAGATATGTACAGTTATTACCTAAAGCCCTGGAAGTCTTAGAGCAAATAGAACATAGGACTGGCTTTTTATTTACTAGAGCTGGAAAAAGAATCACAGAGCGGCAGGTCAATTACGTTCTGGAAAAATACGCAGAACGGCAGGGAACTATTACAAAAAGCAGCCATAAACTACGAAAGACATATGCAAGCCGGATGAAAGCCGGCGGTGTCTCTCTCGATACAATTCGAAAAGATCTGGGTCATACAAACATTCTTACTACAGACAAATACATATTTGATGTTGATGATGAGGACAAAGTATATGAGAAGAAAGCCAATGCATTATAATTTTGTAGTATGCTGTAGTAAAAGTACAGAGCACAAAAAAACTGGAAAGCCTTATTTTTCAAGACTTTCCAGTTTATTATAAAAGCGCGAGACGGGATTCGAACCCGCGGCCCCCACCTTGGCAAGGTGGTGCTCCACCCCTGAGCCACTCGCGCATACACTGTTTTTCAACAGCAAAGGTAGTATACTATATCTGGACGGAGTTTGTCAACCGGTTTTTTGATTTTTTCTGCGGAAATTATTGGAATAAATAATTTATGGTATCTTGAAAAGAAATTCTGCATATGCTATAATGCCAGTAGGCAAAAGGATAACACCCATCTAGTATGGGAGACAGCGAAAAGCCCCAGAGCGGCAACTCTGGGGCTTTTCTATGCCTATTTTTACGGGAAGGCTTAACCCCGCAGGCTGGTTACCGGCTACTTATCGCCATCCAACCATTTGATGATGTAGTGGCAAGCTACACCAGCCGCAACGGCGATAATAAAGGATAACACCTCTTGCATGAGAGACACCCCCTTCCTGTTGCCAGTATCGGGGCGGTAACATTGGCATTATAGGATAGCTGTGGTTATCCCGCAATTAGAAAAGGCCCCAGGATCTCTCCCGGGGCCAGCGTTGCGACATCGCAACAGATCAGAGTCCAGCCCGTCAGTTTGACAGCCCAACTACTTAATGCCCCCAAAAACCAACTATAGCTTTATTTTTTGTCAATCTATCATTTTGTGCTTACACGTTACTGATAGATACTTTATCATATAACCATCTATACAGAAGAGGTAAATACATTTATGGATTATGATGACTACTATGAGGCATGCGCCAAGATCAGGGCAAAAAACAGGGAATATCTGGAGCTTTTTAAACAGGATCTGATTGAAAATGGTCTGAAAGACAGCACTATCAGGCGGCATTTATCAAATGTCAATTTCTATATCAATGATTTTCTTCTCTATGAAGAACCCCTCACGATGGAGGCCTGCATGGAAAAGATTGCTTTCTTGCGCTGATCGTATACCGATACCTGGAACGTAAGCTGAACAATAAATATACAATCAGCCAGATCCTTCCGACGCTGCAGGAGATGGACTTCCTGAAATATGAAGGGAAAGGATATCAGCCGGTGTATACAAGGACAGAAATCACAGATGCTCTGCATGAGGCGTTGGGATTTAATACCTCAAAGCAGATCGTTCCAATAGCCAAGATGAGAAATATTTGTTCACAGACCAAAAAATAAATGATGTAACGTGCATTTGTAAAATTTACAAAAGTCTCATATCCCGCATTAATAGCTGGACGTGAGACTTTTCACGTCAATAAGCTGTCAAAGATGGATTTTTTCCGCGGGAAATTTTCATGACCTTTCCGCGGAAATGGCGGCAGCACGGGAGGCTGCCATCTTTTGCTTCGGCTTTCTGTCCGGGCGGCGGGCATCTTTTGCTTCAGCTTCCTGTCCGGCCGCCGTCTTGCGGCGGGGACGGGGAAAGCGTTATAATAATGTGAGAATAGACGTACAGGAGGCGGATGTATGAGCGAAATGGAACAGCTCTCCCTTTTTGGGGGAGAAGAAAACCAGCCTTTGGCCGCCAGGCTGCGGCCCAGGACGCTGGACGAGTTTGTGGGGCAGACTCATCTGCTGGGAAAGGGAAAAGTGCTCCGGCGGCTGATCGAGAGCGATCAGATCTCGTCCATGATCTTCTGGGGGCCGCCGGGAGTGGGAAAAACCACCCTGGCCAGGATCATCGCCAACCGGACGAAGGCGGCGTTCATTGATTTTTCAGCCGTCACCAGCGGGATCAAGGAGATCCGCGGGGTGATGGAGCAGGCGGAGGCCAACCGCAGGTACGGGGAGAAGACCATCGTGTTCGTGGATGAGATCCACCGTTTCAACAAGGCCCAGCAGGACGCATTTCTCCCCTTTGTGGAGAAGGGCAGCATCATTCTCATCGGCGCCACCACGGAAAATCCCTCTTTTGAGATCAACAGCGCTCTTTTGTCCCGCTGCCGGGTATTTGTGCTCCAGGCGCTTCAGACAGAGGAGCTGACAGAGCTTCTGCGTCGGGCGCTGAAGGATAAGAGGGGCTTTGGAAATCAGCTGGTGGAAATTTCTGATGATATGCTGGAAATGATCGCTGTCTTTGCAAACGGGGACGCCAGAACGGCGCTCTCCACGCTGGAGATGGTGGTGTTAAACGGAGATTTGAACCGGGACGGGGTTCTGACCGTGCGCCGGGAGACCCTGGAGCAGTGCATTTCCAAAAAATCCCTGCTCTACGACAAGAAGGGAGAGGAGCATTACAACCTGATCTCCGCCCTTCATAAATCCATGCGCAATTCTGACCCGGACGCGGCTGTGTACTGGCTTTCCAGGATGCTGGAGGCGGGGGAGGATCCCCTCTATGTGGCCAGGCGGGTCATCCGCTTTGCCAGCGAGGATGTGGGGATGGCGGATCCCCAGGCGCTGCAGACGGCTGTGGCGGCTTATCAGGCGTGCCATTTTCTCGGAATGCCGGAGTGCAGCGTCCATCTGACGCAGGCGGTGGTCTACATGTCCCTGGCGCCCAAATCCAACGCCCTCTACGCGGCCTACGAGGCGGCCAAAAAGGATGCGGTCCGCCAGCTGGCGGAACCGGTGCCCCTGGTGATCCGCAATGCGCCCACAAAGCTGATGAAGGAGCTGGAATACGGAAAGGGCTATCAGTATGCCCACGACACGGAGGAGAAGCTGACAAACATGCAGTGTCTCCCGGATTCCCTTCTGGGGCGGGAATATTACCGGCCCACGGAGGAGGGAGCGGAGAAAGAGTGGAAGAAAAGGCTCGGTCAGATCAAAGAATGGAAAAGGAGGCACGGGGGATGAGTCCCGTGCCTCCTGCTGTCTGGTGAAAACTGCCCTGTCTTCTGCCGGATCAGTACCATCTCACCATGGGGTAGTCATTATTGATGCCTTTGGTCGCCACAATCTGGTGGAGATCGATGATTCCGTTGTGGAAGGTTGCCGCGCAGGCGTTCAGGTACAGATCCCACATGCGCAGAAACCGCTCGTCAAACATTTTTCTCTCCTCGTCCAGATGTTCTCTGAAATTGTGGGCCCAGCAGAGCAGCGTCTTATTGTAGTGGAGACGGAGATTTTCCACATCCATGATGTGAAAATCGTCCTCCGCCATGGCGGAAACCATCTCCCGCAGGCTGGGCACCGTGCCGCCGGGGAAAATGTACCGGCGGATCCACGGATCCCCCGTGTGCTCCTTCAGAGCGCTGATAAAATGGAGCAGGAAGGTTCCGCCGTCCTTCAGCACGCTGGCGGTGCAGTCAATAAATTTCTGGTAATTGGGCCGCCCCACATGCTCCACCATGCCTACGCTCACCACCCGGTCAAAGGTGCGGCCGCATTTTGGCAGATCCCGGTAATCCATCAGCTCCACTTCCAGCTGCTGTTCCAGATGCTCATTTTTAATCCTCTGCTCAAATTCTTCCTTCTGCTCGGTGCTCAGGGTGATTCCAAGTCCCCTGACGCCGTATTTTTTTGCCGCTTCGATCAGCAGAAAACCCCAGCCGCAGCCGATGTCCAGCAGCGTCATTCCCTCTTTTAAGTTCAGCTTCTGGAGGATATAGTCCACCTTGTTGACCTGGGCCTGGAAAAGGGTGTCGTCCGGATGTTTGAAATATCCGCAGGAATAGCTCATGGTTTCGTCCAGCCAGAGACGGTAGAAATCGTTTCCAATATCATAGTGGGAAGAAACTTCCTTTTTCTGGTTCCGTTTGGACATGGACGGGTGCATCAGTTTCTTTAAGGCCGATTCATCTGTGGAAAACTTCCCCATCTGACCGAGAAAGTGATCCAGGGCGTAATAGAGATCGCCCTCCACTTCCAGATCTCCGTCCATATAGGCTTCTCCCAGAGCCAGGGAAGTGCTGGTCATCAGCCGGCTTTTGGGTATGGGCTTTTTGATGATCACGGTAAATTCCGGTTTGCCTTCTCCGATCTGGTACTCTTCGCCGCCAAAACGGACGGTAAAGGGATAATCAGTAAATTTTCTCAGGAATGTAATCATAAGGTCTTCCATAGTGTCTCCTCCTGTTCGCTGCGATTGTGTTATTGTATCCATATCTATCCAGAATATTAGTTTAGATGGAAAAAATTGCAGCTTCAAGGGACAAAATAACGAAATAAAAGAGGAAATCGAGAAAAACTTTTGATATACAAAGAAGTTTATGGTAAAACTGTCAGAAAAATAGATGCCGGCTGTCGGGAAAATGGACAGCCGGCTGTGGGATGGAAATCCCCCTGGGCGGATGGGAGATCAGTGAGTGCTTTCCCAGGCATCCACGCGGGTCTGCACATTTTTCTGCAGGCTGCGGTAGAAGAACTGGTAATCGTAAAGGTGATAGATGCCGTCGGAAAAAATGTCCAGGACCGGGGGATAGTCTTCCGGCGATACGTCCGGGACTTTCAGTGCCCCGCGGGTGCTGTCAATGTAAGCTCCTGTAAGTTCCGGGATCTCAGACAGGATCTGGCCGCTGTAGTCGGTGAAGCAGGCGCCGGGATTCATGCTCTTGTCTGCCGGCGTGCTGTCAGTTTTCCAGTTCAGCGGATTGATGGCGTAAGTTTTGGTGCCGGCCGGGATCATGAGGGAGTCTGTCACGTTCTCAGCCTCACTGTTGAAGGAGATGATCACGCCGGTGTCCGTCTCTCCGGAAGCCATTTTTAAGTGGGGGAAGGCGTTTAAGTCTTCGTCGGTGATCCGCCAGCCGATGGCGTAGCAGGCCGCCAGCTGATCCATTTTTTCCTGGTCAAAGCTGTGTTCCAGCAGACGGATGCACAGGTCGGCGCCCTGGGAAAATCCGGCCAGGACCACGGGCCGGCCGTCATTGTAGTTTTCCCAGTAGTATTCAAAGGCGTCCTCCACGTCGGCGAAGGCCGTTTCCAGCCACGGCTCCCTCTCCTCCTCCGGCATTTCGTAGACGTTTAAGCCGATCTGACGGTAGTAGGGAGCGAAAAAACGGCCGCTGCCGTCGTAGATCCCTTTTTCCATGTTGACGGCGCCGGAAAAGCTGGCTTTTGTGTCCTCGTCCGCCAGGGACATGTTGAAAGAATTTTCATCTCCGCTGTATACGGTGGGGCAGACGAAAAAGATGTCGGCCGGCCGCCCGTCCGCCTCCGTCTCCAGACAGGCCCAGGAGGACGGATCGGAGTAGTCCGGGGCGGGAGAGAGAGCGGGGGCCTGAGCAGTATCCTGGAGCTGGTCCGCGCTCTGAGTCTGGTCTGGCTGAGCAGTTTCCTGGGTCTGAGCGGAAGTCTGGTCCGCTTGAGCTGTTTCCCGCTCCGCTTCCAGGGCGGGCTGAGCGCAGGCCGGCGCGAGAGCCAGGGAGAAGGCGGCGGCCGCCGCCAGAATGAAGTTCCGTTTTTTCATAAATACAATCTCCTTTTTGCGAATGGTTTTCATAATTTACGGGCGCAAGTCCCGCAGGGCACATTTTATCATAAAAAGAAGGGAAAGTCATCTGCGGCTTGGCCGCTGCCTTTCATAATTTTCGGCAGAGCTGCGCATACTGGCCTTATGAAGATTATGAGAGAAATGAAAAAAACAGCGGAAAATTTTTTAAAGTGCGGCGTCGCCGGGTGGTGCCTGGAAGTGATGTTTACGGCGGCGGAGTCCCTGGCCCGCGGGGACTGGAAACTGATGGGGCGCACATCCCTGATCATGTTTCCCATCTATGGGATGGGAGCTTTTTTAGGACCGATCGGGCGGCTGGCGGACCGGTGGATCGGCGATGGGGATATCTCCCGCAGGGACCGGATGGTGCGCCACGGAATGCTCTATATGGTGCTGATCTTCCTGACGGAATACACTACGGGGGCATGGCTTACCACGCGGGGAATCTGCCCCTGGGACTATTCCGGCCGCCACTCCAATGTGAACGGCCTGATCCGTCTGGACTTTGCTCCCCTGTGGTTCGGAACGGGACTTCTTTTTGAAAATTTAACAAAAACTCATGTAAATTTAACAAAAAAGAGCCGGTCTTAGACTTGTGTTATCTGGACCATTTTTATATAATTGTAAGATAAGGCAAGTGAAGGCGGAAAGGACAAAAGAGAGATGATTCGATTCATTCTGGTGGCGCTCAGCGTCATTTTATTTTTAATATTCAGCATCCCGATTCTGATTGTGGAGTGGCTGATCGGAAAGAAGGATCCGGATAAAAAGAGCCGTCAGAGCCTTGCGGTGGTACAGTTTATGTTCCGGTATCTGCTGAGACTGTCCGGGGTGAAAGTGACTGTCCGGGGGCAGGAGCGGATCCCGAAGGATACGGCCGTTCTCTATGTGGGAAACCACAGGAGCTATTTTGACATTCTGGTGGGCTATACCACGGTGCCGGGACTGACCGGCTTTGTGGCCAAGAAGGAGATGAACCGGTATCTTCTGCTGAGAGACTGGATGCGGAATGTCAACTGCCTGTTCCTGGACAGGAAGGACATCAAGGCAGGATTGAAGACGATTCTGGAAGGAATTGAGAAAGTGAAGTCCGGCATTTCCATCTGGATCTTCCCGGAAGGGACCAGAAGCCGCGGGGAGAGTGAGCTGGACATGCTGGAGTTTAAGGAAGGCAGCTTAAAGATCGCGGAGAAATCGGGCCATCCGGTGGTCCCGGTGGCGATCACGGGGACGGCGGAGGTGTTTGAAGCCCATCTGCCGTTTATCCGCCCGTCGCATGTGATCATCGAGTACGGCGAGCCGATTTACATAAAGCAGCTGGAGCCGTCTCAGAGAAAATTTGCCGGAGAGTACACCAGAGAAGTGATCCGGGGCATGCTGGAAAAACAGCTGGAAGAGAGAAAAACGTGGAGGTAGGCGAAAAATTGGATTTACAGGAGATCAGAAAGCAGCTGGACGTGATCGACCGGCAGATCGTGGATCTGTACGAAAAACGGATGGGGCTGTGCAGGGACGTGGCGGAATACAAGATTTCCGTGGGAAAGCCCGTATATGACGGAGAGAGAGAAAAACAGAAGCTGGAGGCGGTCCGCCAGGCGGCGGATGAGGAATACCGCCAGGGAGCAGAGGAACTGTTTGCCCAGCTGATGACGATCAGCAGAAGGCTGCAGTACCGCCTGCTGGCGGAGCACGGTCAGACCTTTGAGAGCGGGTTTGAGAAGATTGACCGGATCCCGGTGGAGAACGCCAGGGTGGTGTACCAGGGCGTGGAAGGCGCCTACAGCCATCAGGCGGCCATGGAGTATTTCGGGGAGGACGCCGACGTGTTCCATGTGCGCACCTGGGAGGAAGCCATGCAGGCGGTGGAAGAGGGGAAAGCAGACTACGGAGTGCTCCCCATAGAGAATTCCTCCGCCGGAGCGGTGAGCGACAATTATGATTTGCTGATCAAATATCACAACTGCATCGTGGCAGAGATCTTTCTGCCGGTGAAGCACGCGCTTTTGGGCGTGCCCGGAGCAGATCTTGAGCAGATACATACCGTTTTTTCCCACCCCCAGGCGCTGATGCAGTGTTCGGAATATCTGAACAGCCACCGGGAGTGGAGTCAGATCAGCGTGGAGAACACGGCCGTGGCCGCAAAGAAGGTGCTGGAGGAGAAGGACCCGTCCCAGGCGGCGGTGGCCAGCGAGACGGCGGCGAAGCTCTACGGCCTCTCGGTCCTGAAGTCCGGGATCAATTACAACAAAAACAACGTGACCCGGTTCATCGTGGTGGCCAAAGACCGGGTGTACCAAAAGGACGCGGCGAAAGTGAGCATCTGCTTTGAACTTCCCCACAGGAGCGGAACGCTTTACAATATGCTGAGCAATTTTATCTACAACAACGTAAATATGAGAATGATCCAGTCCAGGCCGATCCCGGGGAGAAACTGGGAATACCGCTTCTTTGTGGATATTGAGGGGCGGCTGGATGAACCGGCGGTGGCAAACGCCCTGAAGGGAGTCTTTGAGGAGGCGGCCAACGTGCGGATCCTGGGCAATTACTGATTTTTTGTATAACAGGAAACTGCGTATCCGCTGGGTCTTAGAGATGCCGGATCGGAGAAAGAACAGCTTTGGAACATCAGGCCATGGGGGATAAGAGAATAAGGAGGTTGAGACGGTGGCCGGAAAAATATTTGCAGCGATAGACATCGGCTCTTTTGAGCTGGAACTGGGAATTTATGAGATCTCACCGGGCAGCGGGATCCGCAAGGTGGACCATGTCCGCTACGCGCTGGCGCTGGGAAGCGACACGTACCGCACGGGAGTGATCAGCTACAGGCATGTGGAGGAAATGTGCGCCGTTCTTGCAGATTTTGTGCGCATTGCGGAAGGATACCGGGCAGATGAGCGCCGGGCTTACGCCACCAGCGCCCTGAGAGAAGCCAGGAATAACCGGATCGTGCTGGACCAGATCCGGGTGCGGACGGGGCTGAAGGTGAAGATCATCAGCAACTCCGAGCAGCGCTTTCTGACCTACAAGGCGATCGCGGGCAAGGACGCCGGCTTTAACCGGATGATCCAGAAGGGAACGGCCACGGTGGACGTGGGCTTCGGCGGCATGCAGATCTCCCTGTTTGACAAGGACGCTCTGGTGACAACCCAGAACCTGCCCCTGGGCGTAATGCGGCTGCGGTCGTTCTTAAACAGGATTCAGAATGAGAGCCGGGAGACGAGGACAGAGCTTCTGGGAGAGATGGTGGACAATGAGCTGTTCACGTTCCGGAAGATGTACTTAAAAGACCGGGAGATAAAAAATCTGATCGCGACGGGAAGCACGGTGATCCACCTGGCCCGCCATTTTACGGAGGAGGGACCGGGAGAATGGATCTCCGCCGCGGAATATAAGGAATTTTATAAGAGAGTGACAGCCATGAACCGGGGGATGAAAGAGGACGTGTTCGGGGTGAGCCCGGAGTACGCCGCTCTTCTGACGCCCAGCGCCGCCATCTATGAGCAGGTGCTGGAGCTGACCGGCGCGGAGACGATGTGGGTGCCCGGCGTCTGCCTCCTGGACGGCATGGCTGCCGAGTACGGCGAGGAAACCCGCTTGGTGAAATTCAAGCACGATTTTTCCGGCGACATTATCGCCTCCGCCCGGGTGATGGCGAAGCGGTATAAGAGCCATATTCCCCATATCCAGGCGATGGAAGAGTACGCCCTGGGGATCTTTGACGCCATGAAGAAGTACCACGGCATGGGGCGGCGGGAGCGCCTGCTGCTGCAGATCGCGGTCAACCTTCACTCCTGCGGAAAGTTTATCAGCGTGAGGGACGCCAGCAGCTGCGCCTACAACATTATCATGGGAACGGAGATCATCGGCCTTTCCCACAGAGAGAGGGAGCTGGTGGCCAACGTGGTCCGTTTCAACCGGCAGGAGTTCAGCTACGAGGAGTCCGGGGAGGACAGCATGCTCATCGCCAAGCTGGTGGCGATTCTGCGCCTGGCCAATTCCATGGACAGGAGCCACAAGCAGAAGCTGGCCGGAGCGAAGATCGCCGTCAAGGACGGCCTTCTGACGGTGTCCACCTCCTACGAAGGGGACATTACCCTGGAAAAGATCGCTTTCGAGCAGAAGCAGGAGTTCTTTGAGGAGATATACGGAATACGGCCGGTGCTGAAACAGAAAAGGAGGATAAAGTAATGGCGGCGGAAGAAATCTATACCAATCCGAAAAATTTTGTGAACAGGGAGTTAAGCTGGCTGGAATTCAACTACCGTGTGCTGAGCGAGGCCAGAGACAAGAATATCCCTCTGTTTGAACGTCTGAAATTCTTGAGTATTACGGCGTCCAACCTGGATGAATTTTTCATGGTCCGGGTGGCGTCCTTAAAAGATATGGTGCACGCGGGCTATGAAAAGCCGGATATCGCGGGCATGAAGCCGAAGCAGCAGCTGGAGAAGATCGCGGAGAAGACTCACGAGCTGGTAAATCTCCAGTACTCCACCTACAGCCGTTCCCTGGTGCCGGCCTTAAAGCAGCAGGGGCTGCGGGTGATCGTCAATCACGAGGATCTGACGGAGCAGGAGGGAGCCTACGTGGACCGGTATTTCCACGACAACGTGTATCCGGTGCTGACTCCCATGGCGGTGGACTCTTCCCGCCCCTTCCCGCTGGTGCGCAACAAGACCTTAAATATCGCCGCCCTGGTGAAGAAAAAGAGCGGGGAGGATGATACCCTGGATTTTGCCATGGTGCAGGTTCCCAGCGTGATCCCCAGACTGGTGGAGATCCCGGAGGAGGGAGAAGGCCGGGCAGTGATCCTTCTGGAGGAGATCATTGAGCGGAATATCCAGTCCCTGTTTTTAAATTACGACATCGTGACGGCCCACCCGTTCCGGATCATGAGAAACGCGGACTTTAACATTGACGAGGAAGAGGCGGAGGACCTGCTGGTGGAGATCCAGAAGCAGCTGAAGAAGCGCCAGTGGGGCGAGGTGATCCGCCTGGAGATCGACGAGAGGGTGGACAAGCGTCTCTTAAAGATCTTAAAGAGAGAGCTTCACCTGGAAAATGACGATATTTTCTTTATCAACGGGCCTCTGGACCTGACATTTCTGATGAAGATGTACGGGATGGATGGATTTGGCGCTTTAAAGACGCCGAAATACACGCCTCAGCGTGTTCCGGCTCTGATGAACGACGATGACATTTTCACCAATATCCGGAAAGGAGACATTTTCCTCCATCATCCCTACGAGAGCTTCGATCCGGTGGTGGATTTTGTGCGCACGGCGTCCAAGGACCCGGACGTGCTGGCCATCAAGCAGACTCTGTACCGGGTCAGCGGCAATTCTCCCATCATCGCGGCTCTGGCAGCCGCGGCGGACAACGGCAAGCAGGTGTCCGTGCTGGTGGAGTTAAAGGCCAGATTTGACGAGGAAAACAACATCAACTGGGCAAAGACCCTGGAGAAGGCAGGCTGCCATGTAATCTACGGCCTGGTGGGATTAAAGACCCACAGCAAGATCACCCTGGTGGTGCGCCGGGAGGAGGATGGCATCCGCCGCTACGTCCATCTGGGCACCGGAAACTACAACGATTCCACGGCGAAGCAGTACACGGACTGCGGCATCATGACCTGCAATCCGCTGATCGGTGAGGACGCCACCGCCGTGTTCAACATGCTCTCCGGATATTCGGAGCCTCTGGGCTGGAATAAGCTGGTGCTGGCTCCTCTGTGGTTAAGGGGACGGCTTCTGAAGCTGATCCGCCGGGAGACGGAGAACGCGAAAAAGGGCGAGCCGGCCCACATCATGGCGAAGATGAATTCTCTCTGCGACAAGGAAGTGATCGCGGCTCTCTACGAGGCGTCCTGCGCCGGAGTGAAGATCGAGCTCATCATCCGCGGCATCTGCTGTCTGAAGGCGGGAGTGCCGGATCTAAGCGAGAACATCCACGTCCGCTCCATCGTGGGCAATTTCCTGGAGCACAGCCGGATCTTCTATTTTGAGAACGGCGGCCGGCCGCAGCTTTTCATGGCCAGCGCTGACTGGATGCCGAGAAACTTAGACAAGAGAGTGGAGATCATGTTCCCGGTGGAAGATCCGGAGATCAAAAAGCAGGTGATGCACATCCTGGAAGTGCAGCTGGCCGACAATGTGAAGGCCCATGTGCTGCAGCCGGACGGCTCTTACGAGAAGATGGATCTGCGGGGAAAGCAGAAGATCTGCTCTCAGGACCAGTTCTGCGAGGAGGCGGCGGAGGCCGTGAGGAGAAAACTGGCAGAGCAGGAGCCGAAGGACCGGCGGGTATTTATCCCGGCGGAGCCGCAGGAAAACCAGTAAAAACGGAGAACACAGACAGGGAACTTCCGGGATCCATTTCCGGAAGTTCCCTTTTTTGTAAGAGAAAAGTAAGGCAAACCGGGGGGAAATGTGATATAGTTAGATTACAATACGCGGCAAAAAGGAGGAAGCTGGGATGGATACAAATATTCTGGTAGTGGACGATGAAAAAGAGATCGCCGAGCTGGTGGAAATCTATCTGGTGAGCGACGGCTACAAGGTTTTTAAAGCGAGCAACGCCCAGGAAGGGCTTGATATTTTAAATAAAGAGGACATACATCTGGTACTTTTAGACATCATGATGCCGGGGATGGACGGCATGGAAATGTGCCGGAAGATCCGCGAGACGAGCAACATTCCCATCATCATGCTCAGCGCCAAATCCACGGATCTGGACAAGATCCTGGGGCTGGGAACGGGGGCGGACGATTACGTGGTGAAGCCCTTCAACCCGCTGGAGCTGACGGCCAGAGTCAAGTCGCAGCTGCGCCGGTACACTCAGCTAAACCCCAACAGCGCGGCGCGGGAGGCGGAGAAAAATGAGATCTCCATCCGGGGCCTGGTGATCAACAAGGACAACCACAAGGTGACGGTGTACGGCGAGGAGATCAAGCTGACGCCCATCGAGTTCGACATCCTCTATCTGCTGGCGTCCAATCCGGGAAAGGTGTTCAGCACGGATGAGATCTTTGAGAAGGTCTGGAACGAGAAGGTCTACGAGGCGAACAACACGGTTATGGTACATATCCGGCGCCTGAGAGGAAAGATGAAGGAGGATACGAGGCAGAACAAGATTATCACCACGGTGTGGGGGGTAGGCTACAAAATTGAAAAGTAACACGAGCAAAAAATATCACACGCGGGTGGTGACGAATATCCTGTTCAGCACGGTGATCACCTGCCTGATCGAGGTCTTTCTGGTGGCGAATCTGTCCATGCTGGCGGATTACGCCATCAATGAGGGGAGCGGCAGCATGCTGCTGGTGCTCATTGCCGATTCGGGCACAGCGGTGGTGCTGGTGTACGTGCTGATCGGGATCCTGCTGTTTTCCCTGTCATTTCTGGCTCTCCAGGAGAAATCCCTCCGCTACATCGGGCGGATCTCCGACGCCATGGAAAACATTTCCCAGGGAGATTTAAACACCTCCGTGGATGTGGTGGGGGACGATGAGTTCTCCGGAATGGCGGAAAACCTCAACAAGATGGTGGCGGAAATCCGGGAGCTGATGGACAAGGAGAGAGAGTCGGAGCGGACGAAAAATGAGCTGATCACCAACGTGGCCCACGATCTGAGAACGCCGCTCACGTCCATCATCGGATACCTGGAGCTGTTAAGCGGGCGCCAGGATCTTCCGGAACAGACGCGGCGGAAATACATTGACATCGCCTACACCAAGGCGAAGCGCCTGGAGAAGCTGATCGAGGATCTGTTCGGCTTCACAAAGCTCAATTACGGAAAAATCTCCATGAACGTGGGAAAAGTGGACATTGTAAAGCTGCTGGGGCAGCTTCTGGAGGAATCCTACCCCAGCTTTGCGGACAAAAATCTGTCCTATGAGCTGCAGAGCAACGTCCCGGCAAAGATCATCACCGCCGACGGCAATCTCCTCGCCCGCCTGTTTGACAATCTGATCGGCAACGCCATCAAGTACGGGGCCGACGGAAAGCGGGTGCTGGTGAAAGTGCTGGCGGAGGAGGAGATCGTCACGGTGCAGGTGATCAATTACGGCTATGTGATTCCGGCGGAGGAGCTTCCGCTGATCTTCAACAAATTTTACCGGGTGGAGCATTCCCGCTCTTCCAGCACCGGCGGAACGGGGCTGGGGCTGGCGATCGCCAAGAACATTGTGGATATGCACGGCGGGACGATCGACGTGGCCAGCGATACGGACGGCACTGTATTTACAGTCCGGCTTCAGGTAAATTTTGACGTGAACCGGGAGAATTTTGGAACGATTGGGGGAAAAGCATGAGAACAGGGAAAAGCAGAGGGCTTAAGCTGGCAGCGCTGGCTCTGGCCCTTTCTTTTTTGGCAGGAACAGGGACAGCGGCAGCGGCCGGGAGCGGACTGGGCGCCGGCGGCCTGACGCTGGATGTCTCCTGCGGATATGACGGCAACGCGAAGGCCGGGCGGTACGCGCCCATGGAGATCACTGTAGGCGGAAGAAATGAAGAATTTTCCGGGCTTGTGACCATTTCCACAATGGAGGCGGACGGGGAGATCTACTCCTACCGCTACCCGCTGACGGTGGAGGAAAACGGTCAGACCAGTCTGGAGGTCTACGTTCCTCTGGGAACCGGGTCTGATCAGGTCTACGCGGCCGTGACGGACCAGGACGGCAGGGAAGTCATAAGAAAACGGCTGAAGATCGAGGCCAGCGAGGAGACAGCAGAGCTCTTTGTGGGGCTCTTAAGCGATCATCCGGAGAGACTGTCCTATCTGGACGGGGTGGGAGTCAGCTTCGGCGCGCTGAGGACCAGGGCCTTTCCCATCTCCACGGAGGAATTTCCGGAGGAGGAGAGAGGACTGGACATGCTGGATGTGCTGGTGGTCAATGACTACCGGCTGAGAGATCTGTCGGAGCAGCAGACCAGGTCCATTATGGACTGGGTGGAGGCCGGCGGGGTGATGGTGCTGGGAACGGGAAACCGGGTGGACGACACCCTGGGGCGGTTTGCCCCGGAGCTTTTGGACGAGTCCTATGACAGCCCGCAGGTGGTGGAGATCCATCCTGCAGGCGACGGAGATGAAGAATTTCCCGACCTGCCGGCGGCGTCAGTGGAGGTGCCCTGCGTGCGCGTCTCCCTTCACGGCGGGACCGTGCTGGCGGCGGACGACGGATTTCCCCTCCTCTCCGCGGCCATGCGTGAGCAGGGGATCGTGGCGGTGACGGCATATGATCTGCAGGATCTGGAAGCCTACGGAAAGAGCGAGAGCTCTTTTGTGGACGACCTGTTCACCAGCATTCTGGGGGAAGACCGGATCTCTAAGCTCTCCTCCTACATTTACGGGAGTTCAGGAGAAGAGTACTGGGCGGTGCAGGGAGCCATCAACACGGGAAATGTGGAGAAGCTGCCGAACATAGGGCTGTATGTGCTGGTGACGGCCGTCTACATCGGCCTTGCGGGCCCGGGACTCTACCTGTTTCTGAAAAAGCGGGAGATGCGGAATTATTACGGGGCGGGCCTGGCAGCCTGCGCCGTGGTGTTCACAGTCATTTTATACGCGATGGGAGCGAAAACCAGGTTTCACGGCACATTTATCACCTATGCCTCGGTGGAGGATGTGACCGGGGACACGGTGACGGAGACGAGCTATATCAACCTGAGAAATCCCTACAGCCGCCCCTATGAGGTGAAGGTGGATCCGGCCTACGCCATTTCACCGGTGACCAGGGACGTGTACTATTATGGGGAAGGCCGGAGGCGGTTTACCGGCGATGAGGATGGAAAAGTGTCCGTGCAGTACGGACAGGACGGAACATCCATGAGAGTGAAGGACGCGGCGGCCTTTGACTCCCAGTATTTCTGTCTGACCAGGCAGGAGGAGAATGAGGAGGATGGTGGCCTGACGGGCTATGTCCGGTATTACGGGGGAGAGGTGAGCGGCACCGTGACTAACCAGTTCGGATTTGATCTGGAGGATGCGGCGGTGATTCTGTACGGCCGCCTGATCCCGATCGGGGATATGAAGGCGGGAGAGACGGTGGATCTCTCCGGTCTTGAGACGTTCAGCTCGCCTGTGAACGACCCTTATTCTGTGGCGGCGTTTCTGACGGGGCTTTCTCAGTATGAGCGGGCGGATATTAATGACAGCGGCTACATGTCCGCCCTGGAGAGAACCAATCTCCTGGTATTTTACATGCAGAACAGCCTTCAGGGATACCGGTCCGAGGCCAAAGCCGTGGCTTTCCGCCCGGAAGGGGAAGAAAAAGAGGCGGACTGGATGGAACACTACGATGCCTTCGGGCTCACCATGCTGACCTCTTCTCTGGAGGTGGACGGCAGCGAGGGCCGGATGCGCTACCGCTCCGCTCTCTTAAAGCGGGCGGAGTCGATCCAGGGCAGCTACGATCCGGCCGGAAACATGATCTACAGCCAGGAGCCGGCGACGGTGAGCTATTTCCTGGGAGGAGATCTGGAAGTTACCCGGGTGGAATTCTGCCCGGTGGATCCTGTGTTTGCCGGAGATGAGGACTCAGGCCGGCGGATTTTTGCGGGGGATATGTATGTATACAATCATGTAACGGGCAATTTTGACCAGATGACGGATACGGTTCTGGAGGGAGAGGAGCTCAGAGTCTATCTGTCTCCGGAAAATGAACTCACAGTCCGCTTTGTGGGTTCCGGAGACGCCGGATACAGCTGGGTGACGCTGCCCATGCCGATGGTGACAGGAAGGGAGATATAATGCTGGAGATTCGAGGCCTGGAAAAGAAATTCGGAAAATATCAGGTGCTGAGCGGGCTGGACATGACGGTGCCGGAAGGCTCTCTGTACGGTTTTGTCGGCCCCAACGGCGCCGGAAAGACCACGACGATCAAGATCATGGTAGGGCTGTTAAAGCCGGACGGCGGCTCCATACGGCTGGGAGGCGAGGACGCGGCCGCAGGAGGCTGGGAGAGACACATCGGCTACGTGCCGGATTTTTTCGGAGTCTATGACAACCTGAAGGTATGGGAGTACATGGAATTCTTTGCCGCCTGCTACGGGATCGAGGGCCGGAGTGCCAGAAAGCGGTGCAGCGCTCTGCTGGAGCAGATCGGGCTGGAGGACAAGACGGAATTTTATGTGGACGGCCTGTCAAAGGGAATGCAGCAGAGGCTGTGCCTGGCCAGGGCCCTGATCCACGACCCGGAGCTTTTGATCCTGGATGAGCCCATGGCCGGCCTGGATCCCAGGACCCGGTTTGATTTCAAGGAGATGTTAAAGGAGCTGCGGGACCAGGGAAAGACCATCGTGATGAGCTCCCACGTGCTCTCAGAGCTCTCGGAGCTCTGCACGGATGTGGGGATCATTGACCAGGGGAAAATGGCCCTGACGGGAAATATCCGGGACATTCTCTCCCAGGTCAACAGCTCCAATCCCATCGTGATCTCCCTGTTCGGGGGAGGAACGGACCGGGCGCTGAATATTTTAAAGAGCCATCCCTACGTCCACACCATCACGGTGAAGGAACAGGATATTGTGGTGCGGTTTACGGGGGATGAGCAGGATGAAGCCGTGCTTCTGCAGCAGCTGGTGGATTCCGGACTGCTGGTGAGCAGCTTTACAAGGGAGCAGGGCAGCCTGGAATCCCTGTTTATGCAGATCACCGGCAGAGATGAGGAGAGGACGGTGCTGAAGTATGAAAATGAATCCGGTCTATAAAAGAGAGATGATGGTCAGCTCCAGGAGCATGAGGCTGCCGCTAATCATCACGGCGTTCAACAGCATTCTGGCGGTTGTGGCCCTGCTTAATATGTATTCCAATGTGGTCCAGGTGCGGATGACGGCTGACGTGCAGTACGGGAGCTTTCTGGACCTGTACCGCTTTGTGGCCACCATCGAGTTTATCATGCTCATGTTCATCATGCCGGCCATCACCGCCGGGACCATCAGCGGGGAAAGGGAGCGGCGGACGCTGGATCTGATGCTGACCACCGGGCTTAAGTCCAGGGATATTGTGGCCGGAAAGCTGGGAGCGGCCTTTATCACCATGTTTCTGGTGGTGATCTCCAGTTTTCCCGTGTTTGCCCTGGTGCTTGTATACGGCGGCATCACTGCCAGAAATGTGCTGTTTATGATGATCTGCTTTGTGGCTGCGGCTTTCTTTGCGGGCAGTTTAGGAATCTGCTGCTCATCCCTGTTTAAGCGCTCCACCATGGCCACAGCCGCGTCCTACGCGGTGCTGGCGCTGACGGTGGCGGGAACTTTTGCCGCCAACAGCTTTGCCTATTCCATGGAGAAGATGAGCTGGAGCCAGTCCGGCTATACCATGGGAATGATGGGAGAGCAGACGGTCAACTCCGGCGGGGTATTCTACACTCTGCTGGTGAACCCGGCTGTGACATTTCTCATGATCCTGCAGGGAAAGACAGGCGTCTTGGCCGGCGGCGTGCTGGAGATGTACGGGGCCAGGTCCTCCAACCTGATCCTGGACCACTGGGCCCTGGTGAGCATCGGGGTGCAGATCCTGTTTTCCGCGGTGTTTGTGGGAATCGCAGTAAAAATGGTGAGAAAGAAAGGAATTGGAAGAAATGCTTAAGATCGGCTGTCACCTGTCGTCGTCCAAAGGCTTTTTGGCCATGGCGGAGACGGCGGCGAAAATTGACGGGACTACGTTTCAGTTTTTTACCAGGAACCCCAGGGGCGCGAAGGCGAAAGCCCTGGATCCGGATGATGTGAATGCCTTTTTAAAGCGGGCGGAGGAGCTGGGGATCGGCCCCATTGTGGCTCACGCCCCCTACACCCTCAACGCCTGCGGGGCAGAGGAGCGGGTGCGGGAATTTGCCCTGGAGACCATGGCGGATGACCTGGCGAGAATGGAGTATCTGCCGGGAAATTACTACAATTTTCATCCGGGGAGCCATGTGAAGCAGGGCGCGGAGACGGGAATCCGCCTGATCGCGGAGACTCTGAACGCGGTGTTAAGACCGGAGCAGCGGACCACGGTCCTTTTAGAGACCATGGCCGGAAAGGGCAGCGAGGTAGGCCGCAGCTTTGAGGAGCTTAAGGAGATCCTGGACCGGGTGGAGCTCTCCGACCACATGGGAGTGTGCCTGGACACCTGCCATGTGTGGGACGCGGGCTACGACATTGCGGACCATCTGGACGAGGTGCTGACAGAGTTTGACCGGATCATCGGCCTTCACCGGCTGAAGGCGGTCCACTTAAATGACAGCCAGACCCCCCTGGGGGCCAGAAAAGACCGCCATGCGAAGATCGGCGAAGGCTTTATCGGCGCCCAGGCCCTGGTGCGGGTGGTGAGCCATCCGGCCTTAAAAGATCTGCCCTTTGTGCTGGAGACGCCGAACGAGCTGGACGGCTACGGAAAAGAGATCGCGTTTTTCCGGGAAATGTGCGGCTGACCGGCGGTAAAAAACACGGCTCCGCCTCAGAGCGGAGCCGCAGATCTGCAGATATTTCATTCCCACAGGCATGCGCCGTTGGTTGCGATCACTTCTTTCATCCAGTCGTAGGATTTCTTCTTCCGGCGCTCTAAGGTGCCGTTTCCTTTGTCATCCATATCCACGTAGATGAAGCCGTAGCGCTTTCTCATCTCGCCGGTGCTTAAGGAAACCAGGTCGATGCAGCCCCACATGGTATATCCCAGGCACTCCACTCCGTCCTGGCAGATGGCTTTCTGCATCTCTCTCAGATGATCCTTCAGATAGGCGATGCGGTAGTCATCGTTGATGGAGCCGTCCGCCTCCACAGTGTCAACGGCGCCCAGGCCGTTTTCCACGATGAAGATGGGCTTCTGGTAGCGGTCGTAGATCTCATTCATCACGTAGCGCAGGCCGATGGGGTCAATGGGCCAGCCCCAGGGGGTGGCGGTCAGGTAGGGATTGGGATCCCCGCCGATCACGTTGAAATTGGACTCTGCGGACACGGTGCAGGAGCGGTAGTAGCTGAAGGAGACATAGTCTAAGGGAGAGGCGGCTAAAATGGCGTCGTCCCCCGGTTCCTTCTTTAAGGTCACGCCGCGGCGCTCGAAGATGTCCCCGGTGTAGGAGGGATAGTAGCCTCTCGCCATCACGTCGATGAAGAACAGGCTCTCTCTGCGGCACTGCATGTGGCGCATCATATCCTCCGGTCTGCATGTGGCGGGATAGATCTCGCTCAAGGCGTACATGGCGCCGAATTTGGAACCCGGGATCATCTCATGGCCCATTTTGGTGGCCAGGGCGCTGGCCAGGAACATGTGGTGGATAGCCTGATAGTGGGTCTGGCTGTCCGCCTTTCTGGTGCCGCAGGAGGCGTAGCCACGGATGGCGTTGATCTCATTGAAGGTGAGCCAGTAGCGGCAGCGGGAGCCGATGCGCTCAAAGAGCACTCTGCACAGCTTTAAGTAGCAGTCGATCACTTTTCTGCTGCTCCAGCCGTCGTATTTGTCAGCCAGGGCCACAGGCATCTCGTCGTGGCAGATGGTGATTAACGGCTCCATGTGGTATTTTTCCAGCTCGTCGATCACGTCCAGATAAAAACGGATGCCCTCCTCGTTGGGAGTCTCCTCCTCTCCGGTGGGGAAGATCCGGCTCCAGGTGATGCTGAAGCGGAACACATTAAAGCCCATGCCGGCCATGAGGGCGATGTCCTCTTTGTAGCGGTGGTAGAAATCCACTGCCTTGTGGCTGGGGTAGTAGCAGTCGTCGTAGAAGCACAGCTTCGCTCCGTCGGGAATGTCGTCCGGGTTAAAAAAGCTGCTTTTGGCCTCGCCGTAGCTGCCATCCGCCAGCTTTAAAGTGTGGTGGCGGGGATGCTCCGGGCTGCCGTCCGTCTCAAAATCATGGGTGGAAAGGCCGCGGCCGCCCTCGCCGAAGCCGCCTTCAAACTGGAAAGAGGCGGTAGCCCCTCCCCAGAGAAAATCTTTTGGCATTGATCTCATTGTTATAACTCCTTTTGGGGTATTTTACTTCAGGCACTGGCCGTTTGTCCCGATCACATTCTTGTACCAGAAGAAACTCTTTTTTCTGCTGCGGGCCAGAGTGCCTTTGCCCTCGTCGTCCTTGTCCACGTAGATGAAGCCGTAGCGTTTTCTCATCTCACCGGTTCCGGCGCTGACTAAGTCGATGCAGCCCCAGGGGGTGTAGCCCATCACCGGAACGTCGTCGATCTCGATGGCGTCCATCATGGCCTTGATGTGCTTTGCCAGGTAGTCAATGCGGTAGTCGTCGTTGATGGAGCCGTCCGCCTCCACAGTATCGATGGCGCCCATGCCGTTCTCCACGATGAAGAGAGGCTTCTGGTAGCGGTCGTACAGATTGTTTAAGGAGGTGCGCAGGCCAACCGGGTCGATCTGCCAGCCCCAGGCGGTAGCCTCCAGATAGGGGTTCTTGCCGCCGGAGACGATGTTGCCGGTCATCTGCTCGGTATCCTGTCCCTCGATGGAGGAGAAATAGTAGCTGAAAGACACGAAGTCCACTGTTCCGGCCTTTAAAGCCTCCTCGTCGCCGGGCTGAATGTCAGGCTTCTTGCCCAGCTCTTCCCACAGGGCGGTGCAGACGTTGGTGTAGTAGCCGCGGCAGTGAACGTCGCCGTAGTAGTAGGTCATGTTGTTCTTCTTCATAGCTGCGATCTGATCCTCCGGACGGCAGGTGGCCGCGTAAACCAGGGGATAGAGGAGCATGCAGCCGATCTTGTTTTCCGGATCGATCTTGTGCCCCAGGGTCACAGCCAGAGCGGAAGAGAGCAGCTGATAGTGGGATGCGTTTAACATCACCTGATCTTTGTCCTCGCCCTCCTGATAGATGATGCCGGCCTGATGCCAGGGACGGCCGGAGCGCATGAGGGCGTTGATCTCATTGTGGGTGAGCCAGTATTTTACTCTGCCCTTATAGTGGGTGAACAGAGTCTCGCAGTAGCGGAGGAAGAAATCGACGAGCTTCCGGTTTCTCCAGGCTCCGTACTTCTTCACCAGCCCCAGAGGCATCTCATAGTGGTTGATGGTGACGAGGGGCTCAATGTGGTATTTTTCCAGCTCGGTGAGCACGTCGTCGTAGAATTTTAAGCCCTCCTCATTGGGGGTCTCCTCATCTCCGTTGGGGAAAATGCGGCTCCAGGAAATGCTGAAGCGGTAGCACTTGAAGCCCATTTCCGCGAACAGGGCAATGTCCTCTTTGTAGTGGTGGTAAAAATCCGTGGCCTCATGGCTGGGATAGTAGGCATCCGGATGGATGCAGTCGTGGATCTCTCTCTGCACGCCGTGACGGGCCCCCATCTCCACGTCATTGATGGAAAGTCCTCTTCCGCCTTCCTGATATCCTCCTTCGTACTGGTTGGCCGCTGTGGCGCCGCCCCAGAGGAAATCTTTGCTCATTTCCATATACTTGTCCTCCTTATATCCAATTTCCGGGACTGTTGTTTCCGCAGAAATACAATCCCCTATGATTTTTGAGTATAACAGAGATGATTTCAATTGTCCATACAAATGGTTTTCGGCATCCTGCACAGAAAGAGGCCGGAAAAATGGAAATAATAAACAAATTTTAAAAAGTTCTTGAAAATTTTATAAAATTGGTTTAGAATGAGTGCGAAAACAAAATAAACACATGTTACTATGTGGATTGTTACTTTCAGTAGGCAAGACCCAGACATGCAAGGTGGCTCGCAGCCCTGTTTTTATCCCGCGTGAAAGGCGGATGGGGGTGCGGACAGTTTTTGTATGCTGAGGTCTTTTTTTGTTTAACAGAAACTTTGTTTCTGCAAGGCAAAAAGCGATGAACCGGGGAAGCAGGCTCGTCCGGAAGGGCCGGTTTTTTCGGAGAAGCAGGAAAAAAGGAGGATATTATGGCAAGCAAGTATGACGGCCTGGCGCGGATTATTATCCAGAACGTCGGGGGAAAGGGAAACGTAATCAGCCTTGGTCACTGCATCACCAGACTGCGTTTCCGTCTGAAGGATGAGAGCAAGGCAAACACAGAGATTTTAAAGGCTACGGACGGCATCGTTACGGTTATCCAGAGCGGCGGCCAGTACCAGGTGGTAATCGGCAACCAGGTGACCGAGGTGTTTGACGCGGTCAACGAGATCGGACATTTCAACGTGAGCGGCGACGACGGAGACGGCGGCGAGGGCGACGGAAAGAAGAAGGGAATCGGCGATAAGCTGATTGACACCCTGTCCGGCGTGTTCACCCCCATCCTGGCCCTTTTAGGCGCGACCGGTATTATCAAAGGACTTTTAGGACTGGCAGTTTTCCTGCTGGGAAATGAGTTCAAGGATACCGGAACTTACATGATCCTGTACGCCATCGGCGACGGATTCTTCTACTTCCTGCCGGTGATGCTGGCTTACTCTGCTTCTCAGAAGTTTAAGCTGAATCACTTTACCGGTATGGCAATCGCGGCAGCTTTCCTGTACGCAGAGGTGAAGTTCCCGGCCATCGCCAGCGGCGAGACGGTTGTGACGACCCTGTTTGCAGGCACCTTTATGGAGACTGCGATCCACGAGACATTCTTAGGCATTCCGATTATCTGGCCGTCCGCAGGCTACGGTTCTTCCGTTATCCCGATCGTGTTCGCAGTGTGGTTTGCGGCTAAGATCGAGAAGCTGTGGATGAAGGTGATCCCGGATGTGATCAAGCTGTTCATCGTTCCCATGCTGACCCTGGTGGTGGCAGTGCCCATTTCATTCCTGGTGATCGGACCAGTGGCTTCCTGGCTGTCCGGCGGCATCGGAGCTCTGTGCTCTGCTGTGTACGGATTCAACCCCATCATTGCAGGCTTCCTGGTAGGCGCGCTGTGGCAGGTTCTGGTAATCTTCGGCCTGCACTGGGGACTGGTTCCCGTTATGTACAACAACTACTCCACGCTGGGGTATGATACCTTCGTAACTGCAAACTTTACCGCTTCTTTCGTACAGACGGCAGCAGTTCTCGCCATTCTGTTAAAGACGAAAGACAAGAAGTTAAAGAGCCTGTCCGTACCCGCATTCCTGTCCGGTATCTGCGGCGTAACCGAGCCGGCTATCTACGGTATCACTCTTCCGAAGAAGAAACCGTTCTACATCACCTGTTTAACGGCTGGTATCGGCGGAGCGATCATGGGCGCGTTCGGAGTGGCCAGCTACGTTTCCGGCGGTCTGGGCGTGTTCAAATTCCCCTGCTTCATCCCCACCACTGAGGCGATTGAGAAGCTGGGCATCACAGATGTAATGTACGATCTGCGCACAGTTGCACTGATCGTTCTGGCAGTAATGGTTCTGACCTTTGTGATCGTATGGTTCACCTACAAGGACAATGAGCCGGTGAAGGCGGACGCGAAGGCAGACGCAGAGAAGAAGCCCATGGAGAAGCAGGAGATCGCCGGCGAGGAAGGCACTGTTGCAGCTCCCGTGAGCGGCCATGTAGTTCCCCTCTCTGAGGTAAAGGACGAGGCATTCTCCTCCGGAGTTCTGGGAAAAGGAGTTGCCATCGTTCCGGCAGAGGGCAAGGTATATGCTCCCTGTGACGGAGAGATTTCCACCATGTTCCCCACCGGACACGCAGTAGGCATCACCGGAGACAACCGGGCAGAGATCCTGATCCACATCGGAATGGATACGGTGAAGCTGGACGGCAAGTATTTCTCCCCGAAGGTTGAGACGGGAGCGAAGGTGAAAAAGGGAGATCTGCTGGTAGAGTTTGATATGGACAAAATCAAAGAAGCAGGTTATGATGTAACTACACCGGTGCTTGTGACCAACGCCGACGATTTTGTGGATGTTTCCGGCGAGACTGGAAAAGATGTAAAAGCAGGAGATGCGCTGCTCTCCATCATTTGATCTTTCTAACTGAATAAGACTTAAAAAGGCAGGGGCTGCCGCCCCGGGACGGACGTGAGTGAAAAAGCGCCGGTTCCGGCAGGCGGCAGCCCTTTGAAAATTTATTTTTATGGGAGGTTTTATATGGGACGTTTTCCGGAAGGCTTTTTATGGGGCGGCGCGACGGCTGCCAATCAGTGTGAGGGTGCTTATGACGTGGACGGCAGAGGCCTGGCCAATGTGGACCTGATTCCCTCCGGTCCGGAGCGCCGGGCGGTGATGAACGGCACCAGACGGATGTTAAAGTGCGAGGAAGGCTACAATTACCCCGGCCATGAGGCCATTGATTTTTATCATCATTATAAAGAAGACATTGCTCTGTTCGCGGAGATGGGCTTCAAGTGCTACCGCTTAAGCATCGCCTGGAGCCGCATTTACCCCAACGGCTTTGACGAGAAGCCCAACGAGGCGGGACTTAAATTTTACGAGAACGTGTTTGACGAGTGCCATAAGTACGGGATCGAGCCCCTGGTGACGATCGTACACTTTGACGCTCCCGTCGCCTGCACGGAGAAGTTCGGATCCTGGAAGAGCCGGGAGATGATCGACTGCTACTTAAAGTACTGCAAAACTCTGTTTACCAGATATAAGGGAAAGGTGAAATACTGGCTCACCTTCAACGAGATCAACATGATCCTTCACATGCCGTTCATGGCGGCCGGCGTGCTCATCGACGAGGGAGAGAACGCGGAGCTGGTGAAATACCAGGCGGCCCATCACGAGCTGGTGGCTTCCGCCATGGCCACGAAGCTGGCTCACGAGATCGATCCGGAGAATAAGATCGGCTGCATGCTGGCGGCGGGACAGTATTATCCCTACAGCTGCGACCCGAAGGACGTATTTGAGGCCATGAAGATGAACAGGGACAACTATTTCTTTATCGACGTTCAGTCCCGGGGCGAGTATCCGGAGTACGCGAAGAAGCTGTTTGAGAGAGAGGGCTACGACATCGACATCACGCCGGAGGATGAGAAGGTGTTAAAGGAGAACACGGTGGATTTCATCTCCTTCTCCTACTACTCTTCCCGCGTGGCCAGCGCCGAGCCGGAGCGCTACGGCGAGACGGCCGGAAATATTTTTTCCAGCGTGAAGAATCCCCATCTGAAGGCATCCGAGTGGGGCTGGCAGATCGATCCCCTGGGCCTTCGGATCACCATGAATGCCCTTTACGACCGGTATCAGAAACCGCTCTTCATCGTGGAGAACGGCCTGGGCGCGGTGGACACGCCGGACGAGAACGGATTTGTGGACGACCAGTACCGGATCGAGTATTTGAGAGAGCACATCAATGCCATGGCGGACGCAGTAAATATTGACGGAGTGCCGTTAATGGGATATACTCCCTGGGGCTGCATTGATCTGGTCAGTGCCAGCACCGGCGAGATGAAGAAACGTTACGGCTTCATCTATGTGGATAAGGATAATGAAGGAAAGGGAACTCTGAAGAGGAGCAAAAAGGCATCATTTGAGTGGTACAGAAACGTGATCGCTTCCAACGGAGAACAGTTGTAAAAATTACGGCTTTCCGGAGACGGAGGAAGGAAGTTGCATGAAGATAACCCGTGTGATCAATAATAATGTGGTGGCGGCTGTGGATGACGAGAGCCATGAGCTGGTGCTCATGGGAAACGGGATCGGCTTTCACAGGAAACTGGGAGACGAGGTGGACCCGGCAGCGGTGGAGAAGACCTTTACCCGCTCTGATGAGAAATGGGTGAGGAATTTTAAGCGGCTGTCAGAGGAGATCCCCTACGAATATATGCACATGACAAACGAGATTATCAACTATGCGCAGCTTTCTCTGGGGAAGGAGCTGAATGAGGACGTGTATATTGCCCTGACGGATCATCTGAACTTTGCCATTCAGAGAGTCCGCCAGGGAGTGGTGCTGACCAACTCCATGCTGTGGGAGATCAAGCACTATTACAGCCACGAGTTTCAGATCGGGCAGGAGGCCATCGCCATCATCAGGCGGTATACAGGGATCGAGATGCCGGTGGACGAGGCGGGATTTATCGCCATGCACATCCTGAACTCAGAGCTGGATATTGATATGGACCTGTCCAGGCTGATCACCAGGATCATCCAGGACGTGTTAAATATCATCACCTACCATTTTCACATAGTTATCGACGAGGAGTCCTTAGACTATGAGCGTTTCGTGACTCATTTGAAATTCTTCATCCAGCGGGCGATCCATGAAAATGAGTCGAAGATCTGGGATCAGAGCCTGATGGACATGATCCGGGCCCAGTATCTGGAGTCCTACGACTGCGCCAGCAAGGTGGCGGCCTACATCCAGAAGACCACGCCCTACCGGGTGTCGGAGGAGGAGACGATCTATCTGACCGTCCATATCCAGAGGCTGCAGACTTCCTCCCGACGGATCGGCGACGAAGAGTAAAACGATGGAAAAGGCTGAGGCAGGCGGAGAGAGAATTCTCTTCCGCCTGGGGCTGTGAAAAAAGCATAGCCCAAAAACAAAGAAGGACCATGGAGCAAAAATAAGCCCAGGGTCCTTCTTTTGTGTTAAAATTAACCTGCAATGATAAAAGGAAACGCATATGGCAGACAGGCAGAAGGAATCTTCGGCATTATGAAGAATGATCGATGGTATAAGCGAATTGTACGAAGTAAGGGGAGTTATACGCATGTTTAGGAAATTTCATGTGCTTACGCATAAAAAGAGAGCTGTGAAAAAATGATTTCTCATTTTTTCACAGCCCCTCCGCGGAGACCGCACTGCGGCGGAAAGGAAAATATCCTTGTAAACTTCCCCATTCCGATTATAATAGTAGGGACGATATTTGAGAAAAGGAGACTGGGCCAATGAAAACCCCCTGTCAGAGAATTGAGAGCAGCATAATTAAAAAATTCCGCAAGGAGATCTGGCGCCCCTTTGTCCGGGGAATGCAGGAATTCCGCATGGTGAAGGAAGGGGACCGGGTGGCCGTGTGCATTTCCGGCGGGAAAGATTCCATGCTCTTAGCCAAATGTATGCAGGAGATCCGCCGCCACGGGGACATAAAGTTTGATTTGGAATTTCTGGTGATGGACCCTGGATATCATCCGGACAACCGGCGGATGATCGAGGAGAACGCCAGGCTGATGGAAATCCCCATCCGGGTGGTGGAGTCAGACATTTTCAACACGGTGGCGGATATCCGGGAAAATCCCTGCTATCTCTGCGCCAGGATGCGGCGCGGCTTTCTCTACGCCAACGCGCAGGCTCTGGGCTGCAATAAGATCGCCCTGGGCCATCATTTCAACGATGTGATCGAGACGACGCTCATGGGAATGCTCTATGGGGGACAGTTCAACACCATGCTGCCCAGGCTCTGCAGCACGAACTTTCCGGGAATGGAGCTGATCCGCCCCCTCTACTATGTGAGGGAGGAGGATATCCTGGCCTGGAAGGATTACAATGGGCTCCGCTTTCTCCAGTGCGCCTGCCGCTTTACGGAGCAGATCGCCAGGGAGAGAGAGGCCAGAGGGGAGGCGGCGGACGCGGCGGACATCGTCCACACCTCCAAGCGCCAGGAGGTCAAAGAGCTGATTGCCATGATGAAAAAGACAAATCCGGGCGTGGAGAACAACATTTTAAAGAGCGCGGAAAATGTCAATCTGGACATCTGCTTAGGCTACGTCTCCGGCGGAGTCCGCCACCATTTTATGGAGCGGTACGAGCGCGGGGCAGACACATAAACGGCCGGTCCCGGGCATAGACTTTCTTATAAAAAATAAGTAAGGAAGGTATGCCTATATGGAACTGGTGAAGAAAAACATCCGCATGAACCGGTGGAAAAACCACGCCGCCACCCAGCTGACCCTGGACGACGATTTTATCGTGCCGGATACGATGGATGATATGGAACAGGTCATTTTAGATACGGGCAGCGTTCAGATCGAGTCCTCCCGCCCTCAGGGAGAGAAGGTGGTGATCCGGGGGAAACTGGATTTTAAGGTGCTTTACCGCCGGGAAGGCGGCGGTCTTCAGGCCCTGGGCGGCTCCATCCCATTTGAGGAGACGGTGAACGTGCCGGGGCTGACGGAGCATGATTTTGTGAACGTCACCTGGGACCTGGACGATCTGAACGCAGGCATGATCAATTCCAGAAAGATCAATGTGAAGGCGCTGGTGACTTTAAACGTTCAGGTGGAGACGATGTTTGACACGGAGGCGGCGGTGGACGCGGCGTCCGCGGGAAACGGAGAGGACGTGCGGGCGCTGAAGGAGGAGCTGGAGGTGGCGGAGATCGCCGTCCGAAAGAAGGATACTTACCGGGTGAAGGAAAATCTCACTCTGCCGGGCAGCAAGCCCAACCTGGAGAAGATCCTCTGGAGCGAGGTCCAGCTCTCCGGCACTTCCAGCAGGCCGGGGGACGGAAATATCCACATTGAAGGGGAGCTGGCGGTATTTGTGATTTATGATCCGGAGGGAGAGGGAGCGCCCGTCCAGTGGGTGGAGGAGAGCGTTCCCTTCTCCGGAGAGCTGGAGGTGGCCGGCTGCAGAGAGGAGATGATTCCGGTGATCTCCATGCGCCTGGTGCACCGGGAGGTGGAGGCCAGGCCAGATTACGACGGAGAAATGAGGGAGCTGGAACTGGACGCAGTGGTGGAGCTGGACATGAAGCTCTACGAGGAGGAGAAGATCCAGCTTTTGAGCGATCTTTATTCCACAAACCGGGAGATCGTGCCGGAGACAGGGGAAGTGTGCTTTGACCAGATCCTGACGAAGAATCTGTGCAAGTGCAGGATCAGCGAGAAGATGGAGATCAGCCGCCATGACAGGATCCTTCAGATCTGCCACAGCGAAGGTTCGGTGAAGATCGATGAGACGGAGATTAAGGATGACACGCTCCACATCGAAGGGGCTTTGGAGGTGCAGCTTCTGTATCTGACCGATGACGACAGTCAGCCGATCCAGTCAGTGACGGAGATCGTTCCTTTCCACCAGACGGCGGAGGCGAAAGGCATCACCCAGAACAGCATTTACCAGCTGAACGCCAGCCTGGACAATATGTCGGCCGTGATGCTGGGAGGCAGCATGGTGGAAATCAAGGCGGCGGTGAACCTGGATCTTTTAGTCCTTCAGCCGGTGTGCCGTCCGGTGATCCGCGGAGTGGATGTGCAGCCTCTGGACACGGAAAAGCTGCAGAAACTGCCGGGGATTGTGGGATATATTGTCCAGCCCGGGGACAGTCTGTGGAAAATCGCGAAAAAATTTCACACCACGGTGGATAACATTATGGAGACGAACGGGCTGACTACAGATCAGCTCCAGCCGGGAGAGAAACTGATCCTGGTGAAGGAGATCGCCCAGGGGTGAGCGGCCGCTTTCCGGAGGATTTTTCAGCGGAGAGATGGGGCTTCGCGCCGGAAAAATTTTCCTGCGGCGGCCGGCAAGACGGGGCGCACCGGCCTGCGGCCGGCGGCATAAGATAGAGTATGGAGAATCCGGCGGAAAGAACAGCCGCCGCAGGCACTGCACCCGGCCGGTGCTTTATCATAGATCAGGGAAACCTGGGCGGCCGCCGCGTATTTGCAAGACGCTGCAGCCGTTTACATAACCCGTGCAGTGCCGGGAAGAGGGAAGGGAAGATACCAATGAATTACACTTATCTGGTAAAGTGCGCCGACGGCACTCTCTACTGCGGATGGACAAACTGTCTGGAAAAACGGCTGGAGGCCCACAACAGCGGCAAAGGGGCGAAATACACGAAGGCCCGCCGCCCGGTCACTCTTGTCTACTATGAAGAGTTTGCCACGAAGGAGGAGGCCATGAGCCGGGAGTGGGCCATCAAAAGGCTGAGCCGCCGGGAAAAAGAGGAGCTGATCCGGAAAAATCCCCTTATTCCGTGATATCTGTCTGTTCCGCCTGCTCTGCCGAAGGTTCCTCCGGCTTTTTCACGGGGAAGGCCACCAGAGCCTTGAACAGGTCGCCGTCGATGATGATATCAAAGGTCCCCTTCTGCAGCAGGGTCAGATTTTTGGCGATGGAGAGACCGAGGCCGCTGCCTTCCGTGGTTCTGGCCACGTCGCCCCGGACGAAACGCTCGGTCAGCTCGCTGGCGTCAATATTTAAGGGGCTTTCTGACACGTTTTTGATGGTAAAGACGGCCATGCCGTCCTCCTCCCTCAAATCCACGTAGACCCGGCTGCCTTCCATAGCGTACTTGCAGGCGTTGTTGTAAAGGTTTTCCAGGATCCTCCACAGCCGCCGTCCGTCCGCCTCGATCACCAGCTTTCCGTCAGGCAGATGGGTGACCAGATCCAGGCGCCTGGCAGCGAATTTCTCCTCAAACTCGCCTCCCGTCTGCTGGATGAGCTCTGTAAAATTCAGGTCGCTGATCTCCAGCTTTACGTTGCCGGAGCTGGCTTTGGACGCCTCCACCAGATCTTCCGTCAGATTCTTTAACCGCTGGGATTTCTGCTCCAGCACCTCCAGGTAGGACTGGATCTTCGGGTCCTGAATATGCTCTCTCTTGATCAAGTCCACGTAGTTGATGATGGAGGTGAGAGGCGTTTTAATGTCGTGGGAGACGTTGGTGATCAGATCGGCCTTCAACCGCTCGCTCTTTACCTGCTCTTTGAGCACATCCTCCATCCCGTGGGAGATGTTGTTTAAGTTGTCGGCCAGCTCCTTCTCCTTTCCGGAAAACAGGGCGGTGTCGATCTGATAGCTGGTATTGCCGGCGGACAGATTGTCAATGGCCTCGGAAATCTTGTCCAGCTCCCAGGCGTTGTGGAACATGTAGTGGAAGCCCCACAGATCCAGCACGGTCAGAAAGAGCAGAAGAAGGATGCCCACAATATACTGCAGCGCCCCGTGTCCGTGGTAGAAGGACAGGAAAACGCCTGACAGGACGGCAAGGTTCGCTCCGAGAAAGCAGAAGTAGATGAACGCCACCACGATGGTCAGCTTCTTCTCGGAAAAATAAATGTTCAGGAACTTTCTGCCGTTTTTGAAAATGCTGTTGGTCCAGAGAGTTTTGGCTCCGTAGCGCCGCATCAGGCTGGCTGCCTCCCAGAGAAGGAGGAAATAAATGCAGACGGCGCTTACCAGCATATCCGTGTAGGACCAGTAATCCACCAGCACCACCAGATGGAGGAGCTTTGAGAATACCCGGTAGCTTAAGAATACGGCGAGCAGACAGCCAAAGAGCGTGAGCAGAACGCTGCTCTCTGTGCTGAGAGCGTCGTAATAGTTTAAGGGGGCATTCTTTTCCGCCGCCATAAAACGGAAGAGGGTCAGGGCCATTCCCAGCACGCCGGTGAGAATGCAGAAAATCCCGCCCACGTACATCACCCGCATATTCTGAAAGGAGTCATATCCCGCGGAATAGGCGTCGGTGTAGGGGTAGGAGGTGTCCAGACCAATGGCCACGTAGTAATTGTTGTTGTCGTAAGGGTTGCTGGCCTCCGCCATCTGGGAGATGTTGGTGGGCAGCACGGAAATATTGGTATCCGGCCCCAGGGTAGTGCCGTCCACGTAGCAGTACCGGCCCATGGCGCGGATGGCGTCCGGAGTCATGTCCGGCGCGTTGGTATACATGTTCTGGTCTGATTCAGAGCGGTTGTAGCACACCTGAAAGACCAGGTTGGACGGTTTGGCGATCAGGTTGTTGTAAGTGCTCAGATAGCTTCCCAGACGGGTCATGATCTCCAAGGAAAGCCCCTCCAGAGTGGAGTAGGCGTCCCCCGGCTCTGAGTAGTTGTCGCTGGGCATGTAGACCCGCCAGTCCACCACAAAATTGTCTTCCTGATGGGGAGTTTCCTCCACATCCGTGCGCACCACCTCGTAGTCGCTGTTCAGATAATAGCCCAGAGACTTGCCGTACCGGATCAGCTCATCCAGCGTGTAGGTCATGGTCTGCGTCTCGATGCCGGAGGTGTAGGACACTCCCACCATTTTCTTGCTGTAGTCCAGCTGTCCGTCTGTCTCGAACACATCTTTGTAGTTTACATAGTCAAAAATGCGGTTGATATCCTTTTCCAGCTGTTCCTTAAAAAGATCGGAGTCCTCGTACACAGAGTGGGAGAACAGGTGGATCCCCCGGCCGTAGTTGTAATTTAAATACATCAGGCTCAGCCCCAGCACGGCGACCGCCACAAATGCCAGGTGGAGGAGCAGGGCAGTAAATTTCTTCATAGGCTCTCCTTACTGCTTCTCGATCTTGTATCCCACGCCCCAGACCACCTTGAGATACCGGGGTTCTCTGGGGTTGATCTCGATCTTTTCCCTGATGTGGCGGATGTGGACGGCCACCGTGTTGTCGGCGCCGATGGCCTCCTCGTTCCAGATCTGTTCGTAGATCTCGTCGATGGAAAATACTTTCCCCGCGTTTTTTACCAGCAGAAGCAGGATGTTGTACTCGATGGGGGTGAGCTTGATCGTCTCTCCGTCCACCTGTACCTCCTTGTTGTCATCGTTGATGGTGAGGCCGCCGCATTTATAGATCTGCTCGCCGGCCTGCTGCTGGTTCATGTTTCCCAGCTGGGTGTAGCGGCGGATGTGGGATTTTACCCGGGCCACCAGCTCTAAGGGGTTGAAAGGCTTTGTGATGTAGTCGTCAGCCCCGATATTCAGCCCCAGGATCTTGTCGTTGTCCTCCGACTTGGCGGAGAGAATGATGATGGGGATGCTGCTCGTCTCCCGCACCTTTAAGGTGGTGCGGATGCCGTCCAGCCCCGGCATCATCACGTCCAGGATCATCAGGTCCACAGGCGTGGTATCCAGGATTTTTAATGCTTCGTAGCCGTCGTAGGCTTTGATCACATGGTATCCCTCTCCGGTCAGATAAATGTCAATTGCTTCTACGATCTGCTTGTCATCGTCGCAAACTAGTATGTTCTGCATAAGGCAGACCTCCTTTTATGTATGAAAAATCAGGTGTGAGCGGCTGTGCCGCCGATGGATCCTGCCCGTTTCTGCTGTGCCGCCGGGAAAACGGATCATGAAAAACGGAAGATGGCGGCTCCGTAGGGCGGCAGGGGGTAGGCGAAGGAGCAGGGCTGGCCGTCGCACTCCTTTTTCACTGAGCGGAACACGGGAGCGTGCTCTCCTCTGTGGTAAAGGCCGTGGGCGGTGTCCAGGACCAGGGTGTAGCTGCCTCTCTTTGGCACGCCCACCCGGTAGTCTGCCCGCTCCATGGGGGTGAAATTGCAGACCACCAGGAGGTTTTTCTTTCCCGTCTCGTCCCGGCGGATGTAGCTGAAAATGCTCCTGTCCCCGTCGTTGGCATTCACCCACTGGAATCCGTGCCAGTCTCTCTCTAAACGGTAGAGGGCCGGGTATTTCCGGTACAGATGGAGCAGGTCCGAATAATATTTCTGCAGGTCGGCGTGGAGCGGTTCTTCTGCCAGATACCAGTCCAGAGCCACCTTCTCATCCCACTCGTGGAACTGGCCGAAATCCTGTCCCATGAACAGCAGTTTCTTTCCGGGATGGGTCATCATGAAGGTGTAGCCCACCTTCAGATTGGCGAATTTATCCTCGTAGATGCCGGGCATTTTATTGATCATGGAGCACTTTAAGTGGACCACCTCGTCGTGGGAGAGGACCAGGATAAAGTTCTCGCTGGATGCGTAGGTCATGCCGAAGGTCATCTTGTTGTGGTTGTATTTGCGGAAATAGGGGTCTAGCTTCATGTATTCCAGGAAGTCGTGCATCCAGCCCATGTTCCACTTGAAGGTGAAGCCCAGACCGCCCACAGACGGATCGTGGGTGACGGACGGCCAGGCCGTGGATTCCTCGGCGATGACCATGGCGCCGTTTCCCCGCAGCTTTACAATGCTGTTTAAATGGCGGAAGAACTCGATGGCCTCCAGATTCTGGTTGCCGCCGTACTTGTTGGGGACCCAGTTGCCGCCGCTGCGGCCGTAATCCAGGTAGAGCATGGATGCCACCGCATCCACCCGCAGCCCGTCGATGTGGTATTTGTCCAGCCAGTACAGAGCGTTGGCGATGAGGAAATTCTTCACCTCATTCTTGCCGTAGTCAAATACCTTCGTGCCCCAGTCGGGATGCTCGCCCTTTCGGGGATCGGCGTACTCGTAGAGAGGCTGGCCGTCAAAATCCGCCAGACCGTAGGCGTCCTTCGGAAAATGGGCCGGCACCCAGTCCAGGATCACGCCGATGCCCTTCCGGTGCATGTAGTTGACAAAATACATGAAATCCTTCGGAGTTCCGTACCGGGAGGTGGGGGCATAGTAGCCTGTCACCTGGTATCCCCAGGAGGCGTCCAGAGGATGCTCGGCGATCCCCATCAGCTCCACATGGGTGTATCCCATGGCGGAGACGTAGTCCGCCAGCTCCTTTGCCGCTTCGCGGTAGGTGTAAAAGCCGTCTTTTTCCGGCCGGTTCTTTCTCTTCCAGGAGCCGATATGTACCTCATAAATGCTCAGAGGCTCCTTTGTCATGTCGGTTTCTTTCCTGCGCTCGATCCACTTGGAATCTGACCAGGAAAACCCTTCAATATTGGCCGTCACAGAAGCCGTTCCAGGGCGGTATTCCGCCTGAAATGCGTAGGGATCAGCCTTTAAGATCACGTCCCCTCTCTGGGTGGTGACGGCGTATTTGTAGAGCTGTCCCGTTCTCATGCCGGGCACGAAGAGCTCGTAAATGCCGGAATCCGCCAGCGGCTGCATGGGATGGCTCTTACGGCTCCAGCCGTTAAAGTCTCCCGTCAGGTGCACTTCCCTGGCGTGGGGAGCCCAGACTGCAAAATAAATCCCCTTTTTTTCCCTGATCGTGCAGGGATGAGCCCCCAGCTTATTGTAGATTTCGTAGTGTGTGCCGTTGCCGAACAGGTAACGGTCCATTTCTGTAATAACCCCCGTCTGCTTCATTTCTTACTCCTCCCACTGGTCCCCCAGTAATTGTTTTAATTCCTCCGGGTCCATGTCCCCTTCATCCAGAGGCTTTCCGTCCTCCATGAGGGCGTCCCACAGTTTGATGACAACTGCGGAATTGGCCTCCAGCCGGATGGGAAGGACGTCATGTTCCACGGAGAATTCTTCCCCTGTAAAAAGATTTTTGGCTTTCCGGCTGCAGATGGGCAGCGGAAGCACAAAAGAGCTCGGACTGCTGTCGCAGTTGACGGCAGTGACGGCGATGGACTCTGATCCGTAGCGGGCAAAGGCAAACTGACGGTTGGTCAGATAGAGCTCCTGGTAAAGGCCCGCGTGAAATTCCGGATTTTCCCTGTGGATTCTGATCAGGCGGCGGATCAGAGATTTCAGACCGCACTGATGGCCTTCGGCTTCCTGGGGCGTGATGGCCGGACGGAGAGCTTTGTCGCTGCAGTTTGTCCGTTTTCCCTCAATTCCCCATTCGCTGCCGTAGTAGATGGACGGGATGCCCGGCAGAGTGAACAGCAGGGTGTAGAGCGGCTCAAAATGAGCTTTGTCCGCCAGTTTGCTGGCCAGCCGGTCCTCGTCGTGGTTGTCGGTAAAGGTGTAGAGCATGATTCCCTTAAAAGGCATCCGCCGGACAGTGTGGGCGATCTCAAAGTAGTTGTGGTCGTTGTGGGCGGAGTAAAATGCCTTGTGGAGGGCGTAGTTGGTGACGGAGTGGAGCATTTCGCTGTTCACCCAGCGCTCATATTCTCCGTGAATCACCTCGCCCATGAGCCAGAACGCCTCCTTCATGGAGTCGGTGGCCGTGCGCAGCTCCTTCATAAAGTCAAAATCCAGCACGTTGGCGCAGTCCAGCCGCAGTCCGTCGATGTCAAACGTCTCGACCCAGAAGCGGACGGTGTCGAACAGGTACTGCTTCACCTCCGGATTTTTTAAGTTCAGGCAGGGAAGGTTAAACTGCCCCTGCCACGCGTCGTAGCAGAACGGATCTCCCATAGGGCTGGAGCAGTGGAAGGAAACTCCTCTGTACCAGTCTTTATAGGGGGAATCCCATTTTTTCTCCTGGATATCCCGGAACGCGAAAAATTCCCGTCCGGTGTGGTTGAAGACGGCGTCAATGACGACTTTGATGCCGTTTTCGTGGCAGGCGTCCACAAACGCCCGGAATTCACCGTTGGTCCCCAGACGCCGGTCCACCAGCCGGTAGTCTTTCGTGTCGTAGCCGTGGGAAGAGGACTCAAACAAAGGACCTATGTATAGCGCGTTAAAGCCCATCTCCTTTAAGTAGGGAATCCAGGCGTTTAACTGGTCAAAACGGGAAGCGGCTTCCCCGTGATTAAAATCCGGGGCGCCGGTGCATCCCAGAGGGTACATATGGTAAAATACAGAACTTTCATACCACTGTTTCATAAAAGGTTCCTCCTTAAAATTCCCGTTTTTTAAAGTTCTGAAGGAGAAACTGGTAGCGCAGCTGAGCGGCGTTCAGTTCATAGATGTAGCAGTCGATCAGCATGGGGTCCACGACCTGCTCAAAATGGTTGCGCGCCGTGTCGATCGCTCCCTTCGTCCGCTCGATTTCCCGGCGGAGCCTGCGTTCTTCCCTCAGAAGCTCTGTGTTTCTGGAAGATTTTGATCGTCTCATATTTCCACCTCCTTCCGGGCTGCCGATGGAACTAGTATGTACCGGAAATGGAAATATATTCAATGGAAATATATTCATTTTACGTAACAGTTCAGACGGGCATCTTCTTGCCCGGCCAATAGGCCGGACAAGAAGCATCGGATGTCCATCCGATGTGTAAACAGAGGGGAAAACTTACTTACAAGCAAGCTTGACGTCAGTTTTCCCCTCTGTTTACCCGCCGTCTGAACTGTTACCATTTTACCACCGGGCAGTAGAGGCAGTCAATAAAAAGGGATTGACAATTCTCCGGAAATGGTTCATAATAAGAGCACGTTTCAGACTCCGGTCGGAGTAAGTACAGAATTCTTTTTATCTCAGCCGTTTCAGGCAGAATATTCCCGTACAGTGAGAAAACAGAAGGGGGAGATTTTTTATTGAACACAGATTTGGTATTGTGTCTGTTTCTGACATTTTCCGGTCTTCAGGACCTGGCAGAAGGGAAGGTTTCCCGGTATGTCACCCTGGCCGGGCTGGCGGCAGGACTTCTTCTGCGGAGGGAGGGAATGGCCTTCGGGCTGCTTGCCGGACTTTTGTTTTTCCCGCTGTTCCTTTTGCGGATGATAGGAGCGGCGGACGTGAAAGTGATCGCCGTGACGGCCGGCTTTCTGGGGCCGGCCCGGGGTGCGGCGGCGCTGATGACAGGTTTTGTTCTGGGGGCAGTCTGGTCCCTTGCAAGGCTTCTTCACAGAAAGATATTGTGGGAACGCCTATCTTATTTCGCAGCCTATATCAGGCAGATTACCATGACAAAAAAGTATGTGCCCTACTACCGGAAGGAGAGGGACGGGAGCCGGGCGGCGATCCCGCTGGCATTCTGTCTCTTCGCGGGGACGGCGGCGTACCTTTTCTGGGAACGGCTGAACCGGTAGAAGGGAAATGAAGGAGGGAGCCTATGAGAAAGATCATGGCGGTGTGGGATACCAATCCCCTGTATGCGGAGCGGCTGGCAGATTTTGCCAATGAGAGGGGACGGATCCCCTTCCGCGCAGTGGCCTTTGCCTCGGCGGACCGCTTAAAGGAGTACGCGGCGAAACACAGCGTGGAGATTCTGCTGGCGGGCAGTGACGCGCCGGCGGAGGATGTAAAGGAGGTGAGAGCCAGGCAGGTCATCTATCTGGGAGAGGAAAAACGGGCGGACCCGGAGAAGCTGCCGTCCGTGTACAAGTACCAGAATTCAGACCGCCTGATGCGGGAGGTAATGGCCTGCTACGAGGGCGGAGATGGGAGAGAGTCGGTGTCCATCACCGGCCGGGGAAAGGTGATCGGCGTCTATTCTCCGGTGGGGAGGTGCCGGAAAACGGCCCTCGCCCTCACCCTGGCTCAGGTGTGGAAAGAGTCGGAGCGGACCCTGTTTGTGACCTTTGAGGACTGCTCCGGGATGAAGGAGATGACGGGGGAGACTTATGGGGAATGCCTCTCCGACCTGCTCTACCGCTACCGCCATGGCGGCAGCTGCTGGGAAAAGATCGGCGCTTTCATCTACACCTGGGGCAATGTGGACTACATTCCGCCGTTTCGCTATCCGGAGGATCTGGAAGGAATCAGCGGAATAGAGCTGGCCGGGTTTCTGGAAGATCTGGCCGCGGAGGCGGGATACGGGGTGATCGTGGTGGATGTGGGACAGACGGGCCGCCAGGCGGCGGAGCTTCTGGAGTCCTGCGACGTGGTGTACATGCCGGTGCTGGACGACTGGGTTTCCCAGGCAAAGATCCGGGAATTTGAGGAGTATCTTGCGGAATCCGGCCGGGACGGGGTGACGGAGCGGCTGGAGAAGGTGAAGCTGCCGGTGTCCGGGCGTGCCCCGGCCGGGGAGAATTATCCGGAGCAGCTGCTCTGGGGAGAGCTGGGAGACTATGTCCGCCGGCTGGTGGGAGGAGGAAGAGAGCGTGAGGAAGAATGATCCGGAGCGATGGGAGACATTGAAGAGAAGGGTGCGGTCCAGGCTGGAGGACTACCGCCAGATTGAGGATGAAGAGCTTTTTGAGCTGATCGACGAGGAGATCGCCGGCATGGGAAAGGAGGAATTTTTCCCTCTCTCGGAGCGGCTGCGGGCCAGAGAGCGCCTGTTTGACTCATTCCGCCGGCTGGGGATTCTCCAGGAGATGATGGACCGGAAAGACATCACGGAGATCATGGTCAACGGAAAAGATCAGATCTTTGTGGAGAAGAACGGGAGCCTGACCAGATGGGAGGGAAGTTTCGAGTCGGAGGAACAGTTGGAGGACACGATCCAGCAGATCGTCAGCCGCGTCAACCGGGTGGTGAACGTGTCAGAGCCGATCGCGGATGCCAGGCTCCCGGATGGGTCCAGAGTCCATGTGGTGCTGCCGCCGGTGGCCTTAGACGGCCCGGCTCTGACC
Organism: Candidatus Lachnoclostridium pullistercoris; assembly: GCA_019119775.1. Lineage (GTDB taxonomy): Bacteria > Bacillota > Clostridia > Lachnospirales > Lachnospiraceae > Lachnoclostridium_A > Lachnoclostridium_A pullistercoris. The sequence goes on from DWWL01000071.1 coordinate 44,689, forward strand.
ATACGGAAGTTTCCGGAGCCGATCACTATGAGCCGCCTGGTGGAGCTGGAGGCGGTGACGGAGGAGGCGGCGCAGTTTCTGGGAACCCTCGTGCGCGCCGGCTACAACATTTTCATCAGCGGCGGCACAGGATCCGGCAAGACCACATTTCTGAACGCTCTCTCCAGCTATATTCCGCCAGATGAGCGGATCGTCACCATCGAGGACTCCGCAGAGCTGCAGATCCGCCAGATCCCCAACCTGGTGCGCCTGGAGACGAGAAATGATAACGGGGAGGGAAACCGTCCCATATCCGTGGGGGATCTGATCCGGGCGGCGCTCAGAATGAGGCCGGACAGGATCATTGTCGGGGAGGTGCGGGGGGAGGAGGCGTTTTCCATGCTTTCCGCCTTCAATACGGGACACGACGGCTCCCTCTGCACCGGCCACGGCAATAGCACGGCGGATATGCTGGCCCGCCTGGAGACTATGGTTCTCATGGGGGCGGATCTGCCTCTGGAGGCGATCCGGAGCCAGATCGCCTCCGCTGTGGATGTGATGGTCCACTTAGGCAGAATGCGGGACAAGAGCAGGAAAGTGCTGGAGATCGTGGAGATAGGAGGCTGTGAAAATGGGAAAGTGGTTCTCAATCCCCTGTTCCGGTTTCAGGAAAAAGAAGGAGCGGGAACGGGGAAGGTGGAAGGCTGTCTTCAGAAGGCGGGAGAACTCAAAAACCGGCTCAAACTGGCGGCAGCAGGCTGTGAACTATGAGGTTTACCGTCTGTCTGCGGGAGAATGGCTCGGAGGTGTGTCCGCCGGGGCCGGACTGGCCGCGCTGACGGCCTACGTATTTTATCGAAATCTTGTTGCATTTCTGATTTTTCTGCCTTTCGGCGCCTGTGTTCCCCTGATTATGAAAAAGAGGTGGAAGAAAAAACGGCTTGAGCGGCTTTCCGCGGAATTTAAAGAGGGGATCCGGGTTCTGTCCGCGTCTTTAAGAGCCGGATATTCTGTGGAAAATGCCTTCCGCGCGAGCGTGGAGGAGCTGACGGCCCTTTTTGGGGAAGATGGGCTGATCGTGAGGGAATTTTCCTATATCGTCTCGCAGATGAGTCTGAACCGGCCGGTGGAGAGCCTGCTGGCGGATTTCGGACGCCGGAGCGGGCTGGAGGATGTGAAAAATTTTGCGGAGATCTTTCAGCTGGCCAAAAGGAGCGGCGGCCGCCTGGGGGCCATTATGGATTACACAGCCGGCGTGATCGGCGACAAGATGCAGGTGCAGGAAGACATTCTCACCGCCACCGCGTCCAGAAGGCTGGAGCAGCGGGTGATGAGCTGCCTGCCCTACGCCATCGTGCTCTATGTGGACATGACGTCTCCGGGCTTTTTCGACGTGATGTATACGACGGAAGCGGGGCGGATCATTATGACAGCCTGCCTTTTGTGCTATGCGGCCGCGGTGGCGGTTTCCTGGAAGATTCTGGAGATAGAGGTGTAGCCGGATGGAAAAGAACAGAAGAAGAAAACTTCAGTTTATCTGCATAGCGGCGGGATTTGTCCTTTACGGGGCCGCTCTGGCGGCGGGGATCGGGAGAGAAGACGCGGGAGTGCTTAAGCGCGGGCTTCACGGGGAAGGCACTACGGTGTATCCGGTGGCAGTGAGAGGGCTTTTAGAGGAGGAGACAAAGGTAGAGATCCCGGTCAGCGAGCAGTCCTACTCTGAGGAGGAGGCAGAGGAGCTGTTTGACCGGATTCAGAGAGAACTGCCGGAGGAGATTCTCGGGGAAAATGAGTCCCTTGCCGCGGTGAGAACCGATCTGAATCTGATCTCCTATCTGGATGAATACGGGGTGGAGATCAGCTGGAGAACGGACGGAGAGAGGATCGACAGCTTTGGGACGGTGTACGGGGAGGGAGCATCCCCGGAGGGAGAAGAGGTGTGGCTGGAGGCGGAGCTCTCCGACGGTTCCCATCAGGCGGTTTATGAATTTCCGGTTACGGTCCTGCCGCCGGCCCGGACGGCAGAAGAGCAGGTCGTGGAGCGGTTCCTGGAAGAGGTGAGGGAAGCGGATGAGACACAGAGAGGAGAAAATTTTACTCTTCCGGAACAGTTCGAGGGACGGGAGCTCGCTTACCGGGAGACGGAAGGACAGCCTTTGTGGGCGCTGCCGTTTTTCGGGATTCTGGCGGCGGTATTCTTGGAAACAGAGGAAAAAGAGCAGAAAAAGAGGGCCAGGGAAAGGAGGGAGAGAGAGCTTCTGCGGGACTACCCGGAGGTGGTGTCTAAGCTGGCTGTTTTCCTGGGCGCCGGACTGACGGTGCGGGGAGCCTGGGAGCAGGTAGTGGAAAGCTATGAGCGGAACCGGCGGGAAGGCGGAAGAGAGCGGTTTGCCTACGAGGAGATGAGGCAGGCTCTGGAACAGATGGAGAAAAAGGTTCCGGAGGGAAAAGCCTACCAGGAATTTGGGCGCAGCTGCGGCCTTCAGCCTTACTTAAAGCTGGCCGGCCTGCTGGAACAGAACCGGAGAGAGGGAACCAAAAACTTAAGAGGAATGATGGGGCTGGAGATGGCCTCCGCCTTCGAGGAGAGAAAGAATCTGGCCAGGAAACAGGGAGAAGAGGCCGGGACAAAGCTGCTGCTCCCCCTGTTTCTCATGCTGGGCGTAGTGATGGCAATGGTGATGGCGCCTGCGCTGCTATCCTTTTAAGAGGAGGGCAGGCAGCAGGACCCCGCCAGTTTATTTTATGGATGGAAGGAGAAAGTGTATGGATCTGAGACAGGAACTGAAGGCATTCTGGACAGAAGAAGATGGGGTTGGAGTCATCGAAGTGGTGCTGATTTTAGTTGTTATATGTACTATCAATTTGAGATGTGTTTTGTGTGTATTATGGGTTTTTTTGACCTTTAAGGGGTACACGGTAGACAGTTTTAATCGGTCTTGTATATTGTGTTGAGCATAAATTTGACGATGGTTATGAAGGAGGTAGTTATGAAGGTTAATCTTTATGATATGGTTGTGGATAATGACAGAATTCCATATTTGAAGGGTTCTGGGCGGGTGTCTGCAGGTAAGAGAAGAATATATACAAAACCAAATCAAATAGCAAAGCTGTTGAGAAAGTGCTTTAAGGCAGATCAATTGCTGGAAGAATATATTTGGCTAATATGTTTTGATACAACAATGCAATGTGTTGGCATTTTTGAAATTAGTCATGGAAGCTGCAACCAATCTATTTTGCATATCCCACAGGTATTGCAGCGTACGTTGTTGAGCGGAGCGTCAGTTATTGTTTTGGGACATAATCACCCGAGTGGAATAGTAATTCCGAGTAATGAGGATATACAGATGACAAGGCGTTTATGGATTGCAAGTAATATATTGGATATTACATTACTGGATCATATAATCGTGAGTGGAGCCAATAAAAAGGAATACTGTTCCCTGCGTGAAATAAAAGCAGAAATATTTGAGATAAGGGAAGGTAACAATAGAATCAAAGAGATAGAGGAAGGCTTTTAAATAGTTTACTTTTAAGGCGATTTTGGAGTAGGGTATGTAAAGCTCTATGCAATTCAGAAAGAGAGAATATTTGAGACTGTATTTAGCATTTCCGATAACCTTCAAACGTATGTTTTGCCAGTTTGAAAGGGTTATCGAATTTACATGCCTATAGGAAATTAAAATTCCTAATGAGTTAGGAAACTGAGTTTTTATATGAAAAGCTATAGGAAATACTGAACTTCCTAATTTTTCTCTATTTTTACATATCTTATCTAGTTCTTTCTTTTCATAGCTTTATCGCAGCCAACTTCTGATTCCTCAACCAATTACGTCATCTGAACCACAGATAAATACAATGCGTTATGCAAAGCTAAGAAGGTATCCTAAACGATAATGGTAATAACTACAGAGCTAGAAAACTGAGCTTTTATATGAAAAGCGATAGGAGGATGGAATTATTTTCTCAATCGCTATTTTTACATATCTTATTCAGTTTTTTCTTTTCATAGCTTTATCGTAACAACCTTCTGATCCATTAACCAATCACATCATACAAGCCATCGATAGATGCAATATGTTATGCAGAGCCAAAAGGTATCCTAAACGACAATGCTAAATAGCTACGCAGACGTAGCCTAGAGCGGATCCATCGGAAAAATATGATCAGATAGTATTTGTTATCTCGAAGAAAGATGATACGGCTGTTTAGAAATCTTCAGTTATATAGATTTCTTTAAATATTAGGAGCAAATAAAGAGCAGCATTTAGAGCGCATTTAAACCTAAGGGAAATGAAATATGGAGCTATTGGAGGGATCTTCTTTCAGGCCTATCTGGATATAAAATTAGATAAGTTATATATGAGAGATGCCTGAGCTGGGCCTAGTATCGACGAAGAAAATTAGAAATCCTGGCACTATATGGCATGGAGTTAAGCTGGAGGAAATAAAGAGCCTTGCACATATGTGCGAGGGATTTCGGGCATATGGTAGAAATCCATGCACTATATTGGATTATAAAGATGAGAGGATAGTAGAAAATCCTGGCATTATATAGCAAGGAATTAGGATGGAGGTAATGAGAAGCCTAGCATATATATGCATGTAATTTTCCTTAATATGATAGAGATTCCTAGCACTATATAGCATGAAATTAAAGTGGGGAAAATAAAGAGGCTGGCACATATATGCATGGAATTGTAGAAGTCTGGCAGAAAACCTGGCACTATATGGCGAGGAATTGAGACCGAGAAAAAAAGGAGCCTGGCATATATGTGCAAGGGATTTCGGGCATATGACAAAGACCATGCACTATATTGGGCTATAAAGATGAGTAGACAATAAAAAATGCTGGCACTATATAGCCAAGAAAGCCTCATGATATGAATAAGAGGGAGGAAGAACGCCCGCAAGAGGGCTTTTGAACTCATCATGAACCCTTGCTGATTGTGGGAATAGCCGTACTATTTCCCGCTCAAGTTGGGCGTAGACATTCGGCATAACCTGATCTATCAGTGTGGAAACATTAAGCTTTTCAGTAGAGCAGAGGCTACAAACTCAACATTGTATTGATGAACACTTTATCATGCTGGCAAAGCCCAGTATGGAGCCGAACGGTCAAACTGATAAACAATAACCCTTTGCAATCAGTCCGCTCAATGTCCTGTATTAGTTTTTGACACTTCGGACGGCCCATGTTTTGCCGATATATTTATTGCTGGCGTATTCCTTGAAATTTCTGCCTTTTAATTTTACTTTGCAAAATAGTTTAATCTGTATTTTATACAAGAAAACCATAGATTTTGTTACAAAAACACTAAGTAAGATAGGATGGAGGAATAAGAGAACAAAAATTTTTTATTAATCAAGATCCAACTATATAATTATAGTGTAGTGATATTAAGGAATGCTGGAGAAAGCTATTAACAAAAAATTTTATGAAGAAAAGTAAGAGAAAAGGAGAGAAATTTATGGAATTTATTAAAGATGCAGATGGCAAAATACGGATGGAAGGATTCTATTGCGGTTTAATAGATAAAGAAAATGTTGAAGATCTATTAAAAAATAAGCATCCAATGGCTTCGGAAGTATGTGAGCCCGCAGTTGAAGGATTTGTGGATCTAATTGAAAGAGGAAAGTGGAGCGCGGATACAGGAATTATAGCAGTTGATAAGGAGGGAAGAGTCCATGATGGCATTCAGCGTTTGGAGGCAATGAGAAGGGTCATGAGCTATGCAGCGGATTTAAAGTTATGGGTGACCATTAGATTTGGAGTAGAATTCAAACCACTCCCATTTGGCCCGACACCACGGACATTAGATGAGATTGCCAGATTAGTATATAACGAGTCATATGGAGAACCATACCGAGAGGTGGTAGAATTTCTCTATCGGCATGTTGGATTCTCTTTTGTGCCTATAAGAGATGACGAACTCAGATGGGGACATCCAATGCTGGCAGAAGAATATGTATATATCACTAAGAATGATAGGGGAAAGCGTTATTATAAATATAAGCAGTTAAAATTTCCAGAAGAGGGAGAAGTTTCAAAAGTATATTTTAGAGCAATGCTTTTTCTTTTGATTCAGTCTGGACGGTGGGAGATCGATAGTATTGAGCACCTTTTGGATGTATTAGTGCATGGATCGAATGATAAAAAGGATCTGAAAGTTATTAACCATTTTGCAGATGCGAAATTGGAAACGGGTATTTTTAAAACAAATGAGAAAGGATGTAAATGGTCAGACTTTGACTTAATAGAGAAACATCTTTCACTGTTTATACCATATTTGGATTTGATAGAGGGAAACAGAAAAAATATACGGTTGCTTTCGCAGGAAAAAGTAGAGGATTTTGTAGATAAACAGTTAAGAGGCATTTTTGATATTTTAGCTGGAAAAAGGTACTTGGAACGCATAGATTTTGCACGCCAGAACAATATACTGATATCGCCCAATGCTTAAGTAGTAAGAGTAAGATAATGGTGATAGAAAACAGATTGTAGCAGAGTGTTAAATAGCTTAACCGCTTTTTCAGGAGGATAGACATTTGCCTGAAAAAGCGGTTTTTATTATTTTCTGAAAATTTATGAATCTAATGAGGCGGGAGCTCAAGGGCCTTATAATGAATTTTCGTTGTCTCTGGATAAAAGCGCAGTTAACATCTCCAAAGAAACCATAAGCTCTGCAATAGGGTCAAAATCTGGCTGACTTGTGAAATCATCATATTCGTCGGCAAACTGTATATCTAGCCAGGCCTCAAGCTCTTCGGAATACTCATTGATAGTTTCTGCGAGATTTTGGCGATTACAAATTGCCGTTATACTTGGCTGGTAGAAGGAGCAGGCTTGCAAGCTAATGTTATAAGGTAAATCGTTTTCCGCCTGCTTAAGGGCAGTGAGATATACGGTCTGATACAGTGATATTTTGTCTTCGATGGAAGCTGCGAGTATCGATGAATCCAGAATCCCATATAAATTTTGAGCGAGAAGCAAGGTTTCAGTATGGATTCCCAATTGCCTTGAGGCGTTGGAAAGATAATGACGGCTACAGTTTTGGCAATGTTGGAGTGTCTGCGATGCGCATCTATGCAGATCACTATCCCAACTTGTGGCATCAATAACATCCTGCAGGATTGTCATTAACTGAGGCGTGATTACAGTTGTTGACATTGTAATGAGACGAAATGGTAAATTCTGGGAGCAACTAATCGGTTCTGATATCATAATAGATTTCCTCCTTAAAATGATTGTTTAAATACATAAAAATGATTGTATATATACAATACATCAAAAACATGCTTATGTCAATACAAAAAAAAGATTTTTTAAGAACATGATAAAAAAGATCTTTTAAGAACATGATGATTGACAGAAAATTAGTGAATTGTTATCATAAAAGTATTGGAATGCAGAAATCGCCACCTAAGAGTACACTGCACGGTTAAATATCGTATAATGTGCTCCTAGTGACAGTTAGTTACATGGAGGTTAGGCATGAAAATATCTGATAAGATCAAGGAGATAAGAAAATATTACGGAATGTCCCAGGCAGAGTTCGCCCAGAAATTAGGAACAACTCGCGCAAATTACTCAAATATCGAGAATGGTTATGTGCATCCTACGCAAATGCTTATTAACTGCCTATCGGCAATGTATGGTTTAAGTGAAACATGGCTGACAGATGATAGTCAAGAGGACTTAAGCGTACTAGAGCATACAAATGATACAGCATTGTTGACCAAATATCACAAACTAGGGAAAAATTACCAGGAATTTGTGGATAGACATCTTGATATGTTGCTGGAATTGCAAGCAAAAGAGATTAAGGAGACTAAGATATGAGCATTCATCAAGAGTTAAAACTTATTAAGGAGAGAAGAAGCAAAAGTACAGGATTATTGAGCCGTATATATCAGTATAGGAATTTTGAAATCGAAGTAGAAACTGACACTCTGGGAGCTTTACCGGCAGAGTGTAGGATAGAGAATAATAGAATACAGGAACTTTCTATTAGCGTTTGTCCTGGTCGAAAACCTGTCTTGAGTTTTTTTCCCTCTTTTATTACATCGCGAGTAGAAGACGTAGAAGTCTTATCAGAGGAATTGAAGGATGCAGCGAAGTTAATGGGAATGATAGATAGCATTATTTAGAGCTATATGGGCCTTCCAATCTTGTACTTTGCATTTTTCTGACAATAGTATGATTGTAGAGGTGCAGGAGAGAGACTTCCCGGAATATCGTTAAAAATTTGAACTGTCAAGCTCCTTCCCTTTCAATTTAAGCAACTGTTGCTCCGTAAGATAAATGAAGTTTTGGCTGTAGTGTCACCGATTATAAAAAACTTTCTTCATATCTGGGTAATCCCTTCTATGTTTGACATTCCTGAAATTATAAAAATAGCGGGGAACATCCCCGCTGTTGATGAACTTGAGTTTTACGGCCAGTAAAAAGGAAGAGTTCTTTATAAGTTGGAACACAGTTATGATATTCATAGCTTTTCTTGGCTTACGCGGTTAATCCAATCATAGATTGTTTTAATGGAATACCCAGATTCATTGGCATATTTGGCAACAATACCATTTAATGGACTCTGGCTGTTTTTCAGCTGCTTATACTCATTGTAAAAGGGAAAAAAATCTTTTGGTAAATCATCCCTCGATAAGCGTGGACGTCCTCTCCTTTCTGGCTTATTGGACGCTGTAGAAGCTTTTTCTAAATTTTCAAAAATTTCTTTTAAAAATTCAAAATCGATATCAGATATAGTTAATCTAGGACTACATAACTGGTTATAATGTGTAAATAGCTTTTTCATGATATGAAATAATTTAGTTGGATATCTACTTAATGAAGAAAAATTCTGGATGACAATATCACAGCCATTAAACTCCTCGCAAAGCAGTTTTCGGAATTTTGAAGAAACTTCCTTAGAGTGATAGGAGTATTCCCACACAATTTTTTTGGCAAGTTTATAGTAATCCTGGATTTGTTTCATTTCAATCTGTTCGTAGAGAAAGCTATTGCAATAATTACAAAACTTTATAATATCGTCTAAAGATGTATCACTGGTAACTTTATAGTAAAACACATAACTCTCTACAATATAATCATCAGAGGTAATGTTTTGTTTCTTCTTGGAGAGGTCAACAATATAATTAAAGAAGGTGAACTCTTCTTTTTCTTTAAGGGAATCCATATAAATGTTATATGCCCTTCGATTCTTTTTCTTTAAAAAGGGGGCCGACTCGTTGTAGTTCAATCCACTAATATGCTTATATCGTTGGGACACCTCAAAAGGATGCGCATTGAGCCAAGCAATTTTTTTATAGACTGTAGATTGAGAAAGACCAATCTGCTTGGAATAGTCTTGAATCGTTGTGCCTATTCGTTTAGCTGTTTCTGACTTGATTTTGTTATATTCATAGTAAAACTTAAGAAATTCATCAGAGAAATCATTTATTGTAACAGGTATAGAGGCTTTTTTAGGGGTACTGGAGGAAATGGAATTCCCTTTGTAAATTTCTAAAAAAAAATCTAACATTTTATAAGATGTATCATCGTATGTCTTTGCAGTGCTGTTTGATGAACGGATTGGCGCAAAATCAAAAGTAAGGTCTACATTGGTGCTTCCGCTTATATGGAGAATGACTTCCTTGTCACGTATTTTTTTAATATTGGACAATATAGAACGTACGGATCCTCCTAAGTCTGATAGTTTTGAGACATGTAGCTTTTCACCAGTTTTAATCTTTTCCAAAATCTGACGTAGTAGGTTGTTGGAAATGTGATTTTTATAACATATTTCATAGGTGATATATTTTTGGTCTACACGAAACTCAAAGGCTGACCGCAAAATCTCAGACATAGTGGTTTCTGGAAATATTTTCATATAAGTATACACAGTAGATCGAACTGCATGTTCACGAGGTAATATATAAACAGACTCCCGGATGAAAGAAATGGGTTCGATTATATCTCGTGCATATTTTAGTATATCAGATTTTGATATGCAGGGGTCATCGCCATCATGTCCGAAAAAAGGTACAGTTTGTCGATGGTACAGCGGTTTCCGATAAAGTTTACCATTTCTATTTTTGTATTTTGGTTCTTCATAAAATTTTTCTGATGTTGTATTTTCCATAATATTTACCCAATATATATAAAATATTATTTTGATAAATTGAAAAATATTAATTTTTTCTTTGTTATAATATAGTTTTTACATAAAATAATTTGAAATATATTTCTATTATAAAACATTTATTAATGAAATACAAGCTGTTATACTATGGTCATCTCAATAAGAGATAAACAACAGAAAAAAATCATAAAACAAAGGAGAAAAGCTATGAACAACAATTATAATGATAAAATCAATGGATTTTATGGGGTGATCTATTCTAAAGAACTCGGCGAGGATTATGATTATGCACAACTCTACGATAATCGTGAAGCGTATAAAGCTGATGAAACAATGTTGAAACAAGCAGGGGTCCTGTGTAAAGAATTGAGTTATGAAGAATTCATTCAAGAATTATCAAAGCTCACAGATCTGGCGGGAACAATCAGTATTGTGGGAAGTAAACTGGAGGGATACTATAAAGCAGATGTTGAAGCCTATCGTAGAAACAAAGATAATAACGATATAAGTAAGGATAATGAAAAGTTAAAAAGGGCGGAGGCTGTTCGAAAAATTAACGAATGGGAAAAGGAAAATATACCTGAAGGACAATTGGAAGTTCTGACAGTAGAAGATAACCATACAGGAATTATCATGGTTAATGAAAACTATATCTCAACAATGGATTTGATTACGGCAGCCGAAATGATTGATAAAGGAGATTTCAAAGAAGCTCATAAAAAGTGGATTACCCATCAATATGTATAATAAGTGAATATTCTGGTGCCACAGGTTCTTCCGCGTTTTTACGTTTTTGATATCAAGCTGATTTGGAAAATGCTGATTAATCCAGACACTCTAGTATTTCAAAATCAACCCAATACGGACATTCGCGGAAGAACCTTTAGGACCGGAATATTCATAATAAGCTGGCAAAATAATAGAATATAAACTAGTTGATAGGAAAAAGAGTATTTTATGCCTCTATAGCTACGGCCTGAATTTGATTGCCAATCGATATATATGTTCAATTATCCACTTTGAAGATATTCAGGAAAAATCGGTCACATAAAATTTTTTATTTGTTGTTATCCAACTATATAATTATATTGCCGTGGCATGCTATAATGGACCTTGTCGAAGGTGAAGGAGAAATCTTGTGCTACTTTAACGGTCTTTCGTTCCAGGTATTCAAAGCGGCTGGGCGGAAGGGGCAGGAGAGTCTCCTTCTCTTCTGTTGTAAAGAGATCGTACCGGGAATAAGAGAGCCCTTCAAAGGGTTTCCGGTTTTCAGCGGCCACCTTCTCCATTAGGACGCGGTTTAAGTCATCCAGTGAATAAAAGACCATATCCTCCATGTCCATAAGGACATGCATGGTAATGATCTTTACATGGCCCTCTACCACCGGTTTCCAGCGGGGCGATTTTACCTTGGCGGGGGTTAAAACCGCATTGTTATGCTCTGCCCATGCCTGGAAATCTTTGTTCAGGACAGGGCTGACCCAGTCTTTATTCCGGGCAACCGCCACTTTACAGTTATCCGGCGTAATTGTTGGGGTCACGCCGCCAAAATAGGCTAGCGCGTTATTGTTTACCCGGACCCAGTTCCGGATATCGCATTCCGTCATGCCTTCGGCATAAAAGTAGTCACTATAAGTAAGGGCAGCGATAAAGATGGTGACCTTTTTGGTCTCTTCCGGATTCCGGCGGTTATGCAGATAAAGCTGCTTACCGGCGTAATCCAGTTCGAGATTGACGCCGGGATAACGCTGGATGTGGAAGGTCAGCTGTTTGGAATCAGCCCATTCGCTGTAACGCCTGCAGTATTGGCGATAACTCATAGGTTTCTTCCCGTCTACGATACCTATGGCATTGTATTTCTGCCA
>DWWL01000072.1 GCA_019119775.1 Candidatus Lachnoclostridium pullistercoris
TTTATCCACATATTTACTTTTCCTATCTGATCTCCCGCTCCACGGAAACAATCTCTGCCTCCGTACTGTTCTCTACAAAGGCCAGGATATCATCCATCATACTGTCCGCCTGAGCGGCATGAGCCACTATGCCCGCCACGCCGATCACAAGCGTCTGGTGGATGTCCTGCTCACCCGTTTCGGCCGCAGATACAGCATACCGGCTTCTTATCTTTCCCAGCAGACTTTTTACCACCATTCGCTTTTCCTTTAATGAATGAACCCACGGTGCGTAAAGCCTGAGTTCCATCACGGCAACTTTCAAGTTATCCCCTTCCTTAATATATGGCTTCATAAAGACCCGGATTTTCTATCTGTTCCTCGGTTTCTGATGCGCTGCATGATTTTTGGTTTTTTAACTTTGTTTCTATATGGAAATTTTCTGTCCTTCCACTTTTCCAGTTCTTCACCGAGATCCCCAAAACAATATTCATGCGACATAATAACTTCCAACGGCGATTTACAGTCTGTCATAGTTTACGTCCTCTCTTCTTCAAAATCAGGATCCACCGTCAATATGATCTTGCTTCGTCCTGCCAACACTTCTTGACTGTACTGGAAGGGAATAATATCCTTCAGTGCTTCTTCTGTCGAGATACTTTTTACAATATGGCTCTGAACCTTTGTTATGTTTAGTTCCCTCAAATATCTTTTTGATTTGATACCAATGGTATTACCGCACTTCTTTTCCAACTGATTCACCCCAAGCATATTCTCCGTCAAGATTTAAGTTTTCTCCGAATTCAGCTGACCGTTCCTCCAGGGTCTTATGACCAAACGCTTTTGTGAGTATAATCGCATCTTTCAGTTCTTCTTCCGCCGCAACAGCTCTGACTATACGTTTCTGAATCTTATCCATAATCAACCAATTTCTCATAATAGCTCCTTTACTCTTTCTGTTTCGAGAAAAAAGCAAGAATTTCTAGTGTTATGTCTTCTGGTTTTAAATTACGTTCTTTAACATACTGTGCATATCCCCGTAAATCAAATTGCAGCGGCTCATGTTTTTCATATGGCTTATAGCCTTGTATATATTCATCTACGACCTTCTGTCTGCTATAACCCCTTAATGTCATTTAATGATACAGCTCCTTTTTACCTCTTCTACTCAGGTTTTCAGATAATCATCTACCGCAGCGTGAAAGTCATTAAGAAGTTCTTTCTCATTTGCTCCTTCATAAGAGATCAAGGATCGGACTCCCATAACCTTACCGTAAAAAATCCCGTCTTCTTCTGAAAACTCAACGCTGCCTACATATCCTTTATACTGAATCATATTCCCCACCTTATAATCTGCCTTCATCCTTTATCCGATCTTATCTGCGGCTGCCTCCTTGAGATAGTCTTTATTATACACCCACAAAATATTTTTGTATTGAACCTGCAATTCACTTTAAACGGATTTTTTCCGTAAAAAGGACCAGACCATTCACAAACTGCGAACAGCCCGGCCCTTTATACCTAAAACATAGTTCCGATATAAATGTAAAAATTTTTTCGTGCCAGATTGCTATAATTCCTTTTCCTTTTTTGGAGCGCTTAATTCCCTTGTAAATGTAAAAAAATCACGATTCTGATTCCGATATAAATGTAAAAAATCCTTTTGGCATCAGACTCTCATAATTCCTTTACAAATGTACATTTTTCTCTTGGAATCCTTATTTTATAAGGCTTTCCAAAACCGGTAGTTCCGATATAAATGTAAAAAAATCCAGCTTTCCGACTCGTATAATTCTCTTTAAATGTCTTAAATTCCCTTATAAATGTAAATTAACACCTGCGTCATCTCCCCTTCCCCGCAGCCCACCCAGTGGACCAGGCGATCTGCAGGTTAAATCCGCCGGTGACGGCGTCAAGATCCAGCACCTCGCCGGCAAAATAAAGGCCGGGCACCAGCTTGGACTCCATGGTGGCGGGATTGACCTCCTTCACGGAGACGCCGCCCTGGGTGATGATGGCCTCATTGTAGCCCCGCAGCTTCGTCAGGGTGAAGCGGAAATCTTTCATTGTCTCCAGAAGATGACGTCTTTCCTGCCTGGTGATCTCATTGACCCGCTTTTCCGGGTCGATTCCAGAGCGGGCGATCATCACCGGAATCAGCTTCGCCGGCAGGAGGCCGCCCAGGACGTTCTTAAACTGCTTGTTCTGCTGGGCATCAAATTCGCGCACCAGTCTGGCGTCCAGCTGTTCTTCCGAAAGCGCCGGCTTTAGATCAATGGACAGCGTCAGCGGTTCTTTTTTTATGTATTTGGCCCCGTAGCTGCTGGCGGAGAGGAGCACCGGCCCGCTCACGCCGAAGTGAGTGAACAGCATTTCGCCGAATTCCCTGTAAAGCAGCTTTTTCCCCCGGTATACGGCGGCCTCCACATTCTTTAAGGCCAGGCCCTGCAGCTGCTTTGCGTCCTCCTCCGCCGTCTCAAAGGGAACCAGAGCCGGAGAGAGTTCCGTCACTTTATGGCCGTTTTCCGCAGCAAAACGGTATCCGTCCCCGGTGGAGCCGGTGGACGGATAGGACAGGCCGCCGGTGGCCACGATCACCCGGTCAAACCGCGCTTCCCTTCCGTCCTTTTTCAGCCGGATTCCCACGCAGCGCCCGTTCTCCGTCAGAAGACTATCCGCCTCCTCATGGAGATGGACCTTTACTCCCAGCCGGTCCAGGCAGCGGGAAAAGGCGCGGATCACATCCGAAGACTTGTCTGACACGGGAAATACCCGCTGCCCCCGCTCGATCTTCAGCCTGCAGCCCTCCTTCTCCAGAAACTCCATAATATCCTGATTGGTAAATCCATAAAAACTGCTGTAAAGAAACTTCCCGTTTGTCACCACATTCTGGAAAAAATCCTCCTGGGGACAGGCGTTGGTCACATTGCACCGCCCTTTTCCCGTAATATACACCTTTTTCCCCAGCTTCTCATTTTTCTCAAACAGATGCACCTCGCAGCCATCCATTGCGGCAGACGCCGCTGCCATCATTCCGGCGGCTCCCCCGCCGATAATTCCCACTCTGCTCATATATCTCCTTCCAAAATCTCTCTGCCCCGCTGCCCCCGCGGCAGGACAGACTCCTGCCCCGCAGGAATTAAGTCTCCTGTTATATAAAAAGACGCCGCCTGCACAGAGCGTTCTCCCCGCTCCGCCGCACGCGGCATCCATGCTGTTCGGTTCTATTTAAAGTTCAGTCGTCACAAACACGTCGTAGATCGCCCGGATCGCGTCCTCAAAATCCTCATTCCGAATGCCCACGATAATGTTGGACTCGCTGGAACCCTGATCGATCATCTTGATATTGATCCTCGCGTGAGCCAGGGCCGCAAATACTCTCGCCGCCGTACCGCGGCTGCCCTTCATTCCCCGGCCTACCACGGCAACCAGAGCCAGATCAGACTCCAGATCAATGAGATCCGGGGCCACTGCCCGGTGGATTCCGGCGATCACCTGCTGCTCATGGGCCACAAATTCCGTCTGGTGGATAAATACAGTCATGGTATCAATGCCGGACGGCATGTGCTCAAAGGAAATGCCCTGATCCTCCAGAACTCCCAGCACCTTTCTGCCGAAGCCCACCTCTGAATTCATCATGGCCTTCTCTATGTACATGGAGCAGAATCCTTTTTTCCCAGCGATTCCCGTGATCAGATGGCGGGGCTTTCTGCAGGTATTTTCCACGATCAGCGTTCCCTTGTCCTCCGGCCGGTTGGTGTTGCGGATGTGGATCGGGATGCCTTCCTTCCTCACCGGGAAAATGGCATCCTCGTGAAGCACGCTGGCGCCCATGTAGGAAAGCTCTCTTAACTCCTTGTAAGTCACTGTCTCAATCACTTCCGGATTTTCCACGATCCTGGGATCCGCCACCAGAAATCCGGAAACATCCGTCCAGTTTTCATACAGATCCGCGTGAATGGCCCGCGCCACGATGGAGCCGGTGATGTCAGAGCCGCCCCTGGAGAAGGTGTGGATCTTTCCGTCCCTTCCGGAACCGTAAAATCCCGGGATCACCGCCCGCTCCACATGAGCCAGCCGCTCCGAAAGCTCATCGTTTGTCTCCTCAGAGAGGAAACTGCCGTTTTCATCAAAAAATACCACTTCCGCGGCGTCAATGAACGGGATCCCCAGATAATTTGCCATCAGGATTCCATTTAAATATTCTCCCCGGGACGCGGCGTACTCTCTGCCGATCCCGGCCACAAAATTTTCCTCTATGGTCTGGAACTCATGGTCCAGATTCACGTTCAGATGCAGGCCGTCGATGATTTCTTCGTACCTCTCCCTGATCTTTTCCAGGATCTTTTTATAGCTCTTCCCCTGAGATGCGGCGTCATAGCACTGATAGAGCAGGTCCGTCACCTTTTCATCTTTATCGTTTCTCTTTCCGGGAGCAGACGGCACCACATATCTGCGTCCCTTGTCCGCGCGGATAATGTCAGCCACCTTTTTAAACTGTTTTGCGCTGGCTAAGGAACTGCCGCCAAATTTCACGACTATCTTCATTTTCTGCGTTCTCTCCTCAATATTTCTGGCATGTTTGGCATATCAGGGGAATCATACTCTATTTCCCATCGCCTGTCAAGTCCGCAGCTTCCTGATTTACCGAAGCTTCCGTGGCTTTCATGGCGTTCAGGGTCTTCTCCAGCAGCTCATCTAAGCTCCAGCCCAGTCTCTCCGCTCCGGTGCGGATCGTGTCTCTGGAACAGCCGGCCGCAAATCGTTTGTCCTTAAACTTCTTCTTTAAGCTGGACAGCTCCATGTCCGTACAGCTTTTGGACGGGCGCATCTTCGCCGCCGCCCAGATCAGGCCCGTCAGCTCATCGCTGGCAAAGAGAAAGTTCTCCATTTCATCCTCCGGCTCCACATCGCTGCATGGGCCGTAGCCATGGCTGACCACCGCGTGGACCAGCTCCGGCTCCGCGTCAATTTCCGCCAGCAGCTCCGGCGCCTTTTTGCAGTGCTCTTCCGGATATTTTTCAAAGTCAACGTCGTGAAGCAGTCCGCATAAGCCCCAGAAATCCGCCTCATCCTTCCGGCCCGCCTCCTCTGCGTACCAGCGCATCACTGCCTCCACTGTCAGTCCGTGAAGAATGTGGAACGGCTCCTGATTATATTTTCTTAACAGGTCCAGGGCCTGCGCTCTCGTCACTTTTGTCTCTTTCATTGCTGTATAACCTCTCTTTCCCTGCTGTTCTTTCAGCCGGCAGATCAGCTCGTCTGCCCGGCTTTCTCCGTAGATTTCAATGCCTTCTCGAAGAAAAAGCTCCGCGGTCACACCGTTTCCCTCCGTCAGAGTCCTGGAAAACGTCCCGTCGTAGATCCGGCCGCAGCCGCAGGACGGGCTCTTTTCCTTTAACAGGGCGTACCGGCAGCCAAACCGCCGCGCCAGATACAGCGCCTGTGAAGCCCCTCTCTCGTACTGTACGGTCACATCCGTCCCATTTTCCGCGACCACCCGTTCTCCCTGCCTCTCGGCCGGGGGCCTGGGCGTGGACAGCCCGCCCAGCTGTTCCGGGCAGGCAGGAATCAGGCTGCAGACGCGCTCCAGCCCGTCTAAGGCGCTGTACTGTTTTTCTTTTCCGTCATAGCGGCAGCCCAGCCCCAGCAGGCAGGCGCTCACCAAAACCGGCGTTTTTTCCATTTCAAAGACCACCTCAATCCTTATCCGTCTATTATACCCGTCTCTTTTCCGTTCCGCAACGGCTTTTTCCCACATATATATAAGATATATCGGAATCCAACAGGAGGTATTTTCATGCCTGATGCAATCGCCATCACTCCTCTGCATATATTGTATCTGGTCGGTGTGATCGTCATTCTCACCGTCATGGTCCTGAGAAAAGATACCCCCGCCGTCTGCATTGCCTTCCTCTTTCTCCTGGGATGGGCAGGGCTGGGCAGCGCCGGCGGCGGCATCCAGGTAGTGTTCAAAGCCATTCTATACGCCGCCACCCAGTTTATGGAGGTAATCGCCACCATCGCCCTGGTCACGGCCCTCTCCAGATGTCTGACCGAGCTGGGCAGCGACTATCTTCTCATAACCCCCACGGCCAGAATCATGAAAAATCCCGCCCTCACCTGGTGGGTGCTGGGTTTTGCCATGTTCCTCTTCTCCCTGTTTCTGTGGCCCTCCCCGTCGGTAGCTCTGGTGGGGGCCATTATGCTGCCGTTTGCCGTGCGGGCCGGGTTAAATCCGCTCTGCGCCGCCATGGCCATGAACCTGTTCGGCCACGGATTTGCCTTAAGCTATGACCCGGTCATCCAAGGGGCCCCGGCCGTCTCCGCGGGAGCGGCCGGCATTCCCACCGCCGCCGTCCTCGCCGCCGGAAGGCCGCTGTTTCTCACTATGGGCGCCGTCACAGTCTTCACCGCCTTTTTCTTAAACCGCAGGCACATGCTGAGAAAAACGGCCTGTCCGCCTGCCGCAGATCTTCCGTCTCCGGATGACGCCTCTTTGACCGCGCTCTCTCTTCAGGCGGAGGAAGACCTCTTCCCGCCGCCAAGCCGCAGGCCCTCAAAAGCGGCGGTCATTCTGGCCGTTCTCACACCCCTTGCCTTTCTGGCTGATATCGTCTTTATGGCAGTCTTTCACCTAAACGGCGGCGAGGCCACCAGCGTCGTGTCCGGCACAGCCGTTCTCCTCATGTGCGCCGGCGCCGCCCTGGGCTTTCAGAAAAAATCCCTGGAGAAAGTTACAGAGTACATCACAGACGGATTTCTCTTTGCCATCCGCATCTTCGCGCCGGTCATGGTCATCGGAGCTTTCTTTTTTCTAGGCGGCGAGGGGATCCAAACCATCATGGGAGACGCTGGAACCTCCGGCATCATGAACGACTGGGCCCTGTGGCTGGCCAGGCACGCCCCCTTAAGCCCCCGCACCGCCGCCGTTTTAGAGCTCATTGTAGGCGGGCTCACCGGCCTGGACGGCTCCGGCTTTTCCGGCCTTCCTCTCACCGGATCCCTGGCAGCCACCTTCGGCTCGGCCACCGGCGCTTCCGTCCCGGTTCTGGCCGCTGTCGGACAGATCTCCGCCGTCTTTGTGGGCGGAGGCACCATCGTCCCCTGGGGACTGATCCCGGTGGCCGCCATCTGCGGCGTCAGCCCTCTCGCCCTGGCCCGCAAAAACCTGATCCCTGTTTTCACCGGCTTTCTGGCCGTGCTGCTCTGCGCCTTCGTCCTTCTTTAAATCTCCCGGCCTTCCGCCGCAGAACAGCCGCCCTGACCCATTCAATCTTATTTTAAAGGAGTTTTGCATATGTCTGGTATCGCTGGATTTTACCACCCGAAGAAAAATTTCATGGAGCGGGAAGAATATTTCCACAATCAGCTGAAACGGATGAACCGCAGCCAGAAAAGGCGGGGAGCGGACGATTCCGGCACTTATCTGTCCGCCCACTGCGGACTCTCCCAGGTCCGCCTGGCCGTCTCCGGCCTGGGCCCCTCCCCCGACCATATCCGCGGCGTGAGCCTGGGCCACGAACCGGTGCTCATGGGAGAACACGGCCGTTCCTTCGCCCTGGTGATGGACGGGGAAATCTACAATCAGGAAAAACTGATCCCCCAGCTGTCCGGCCTTCTGCCGGGAAAAGGCCCCTTCAGCGACGGCTCCCTCCTTCTGGCCGGTTTCCTGAAAGAGGGACCGGACTTTATCAAAAAAGTCAACGGAGTCTTCGCGGCCGCCGTCTACGACCAGGAGCGGCGCTCCCTGTTCCTCTTCCGGGACCGGCTCGGAATCAAGCCTCTGTTTTACACAGACGCCGGGGAAGATTTTCTCTTTGCCTCCGGCATAAAACCTCTTCTCTCCTGGCCCGGCGTCACCGCCCGCCTGGACCTGGAAGGCTTAAATGAGATATTTTCCATCGGCCCCGCCCGAACGCCGGGGAAGGCTGTCTTAAAGGATATACACGAGGTACTGCCAGGCTGTTTTCTGGCACTGTCGCCGGAAGGCCGGAGAGAATCGGCCTACTGGCAGCTGGAGAGCCATCCCCACGAGGACAGCTATGAAGAGACGGTGGAAAAGACCTCTTTTCTCATCCAGGACGCTGTGGCGAGACAGGTTCGGGCGGAGGTCCCCATCTGCACCTTCCTTTCCGGCGGCGTGGACTCCAGCCTGGTTTCCGCCGTCTGCGCCAGGGAACTGAAAAAGAAAAACCGCCGTCTCTCCACCTACTCTTTTGAGTTTCAGGACAGTGAAAAATACTTTAAGCCCTCCTCCTACCAGCCGTCTCTGGACGCCCCTTACGTAAAGAAAATGGCGGAATTTCTGGATTCTGACCACACAGTCCTCACCTGCACCTCCAAAGACCAGTACGACGCCCTCTTCGCCTCCGTGGACGCCCATGATCTGCCCAACATGGCGGACGTGGATTCTTCCATGCTCTGGTTCTGCACCCAGGTGGGAAAACACCATAAGATCGCCCTCACCGGCGAGTGCGCTGACGAGATCTTCGGCGGCTACCCCTGGTTTCACCGCCCGGAACTCTTTTCCCTGGATACCTTCCCGTGGAGCGCCGACATGGACGCCAGAAAAGTGCTCTTAAAGGACAGCTTTGCCAGACAGCTGGATATGGACGGCTATGTGGCCCGCACCTATGAGGAGGCCGTCTCCCGGACACCTCTGCTGGACGGGGAGACCGGCGATGAAAAAAAGCGCCGGATCCTTTCCTTTTTAAATCTCCGCTGGGTGATGCAGACGCTCTTAAACCGCATGGACCGGGACGCTGCCGCCGGCCGGATCGGGGCCAGAGTCCCCTTCGCCGACTACCGGATCGTGGAATATCTGTGGAATGTGCCGTGGGAAATGAAGTCCAAAAACGGCGTGGTAAAAGGGCTTTTGCGGGAAGCCGGCCGCGGTCTGCTGCCGGAGGAGATCCTCTTCCGCCGCAAATCCCCCTATCCCAAGACCTACGACACCGGCTACGAAGCCCTGCTGGCCGCAGGCATACGGAGGATTCTGGACGACAGCACCTCCCCCGTCCTCCCCTTCCTGGACCGGGAAAAGACGGAGCGCTTCCTGCAAAGTCCCGCCGACTACGGACGCCCCTGGTACGGCCAGCTTATGGCCGCTCCCCAGATGATGGCCTACATCCTTCAGATCAACGACTGGATGAAAAAATACCATGTGACCCTGGTCTGAGCCGCGGTGCGGTTTTCGCAGAATATTTTTCTCAGCCGGGAACGAATTTCCCCGTTCAATACAAAATGCCCCGCCGGGCTTTTCCTCTTCTCAGCCCGGCGGAGCTTAATTTTATCTCATCGTCCGCTTGCAGACGGCAAAGTGGTCGGCGAGCAAAAGCCAGTTGGCCCGGAACATGCGCATGATCTGCCAGTATCCCGCCCCAGCCAGGCCGTAATCTTCCACTGTCTGCAGTTTCGCCCGGATGCTTCTGGGGTCCTCGAACCACACCACATGCTCCGTCCCCTCCGCCCGGTAGTGGAAATACGGCGCCTGGGACGTTTCATCGTAAAAGATCTCCGCTCCCTTCTCCGCCGCCAAACGCACCGCCTCCACATTTCCAATGCTCTTTGCCGCCGTCTCCCCCTGGCAAAACGGCAGCGGCCAGTCGTAGCCGTAGTTGGGAATCCCCAAAAGCAGCTTTTCCCTTGGAATCCGGCTCACGGCGTAATCCACCACCCGCCTCACCAGGTTCACCGGCGCCACGGCCATGGGCTGTCCGCGGCTGTAGCCCCACTCGTAGGTCATGAGAAGCGCCTGGTCCGCCGC
This sequence comes from Candidatus Lachnoclostridium pullistercoris, assembly GCA_019119775.1. GTDB lineage: Bacteria > Bacillota > Clostridia > Lachnospirales > Lachnospiraceae > Lachnoclostridium_A > Lachnoclostridium_A pullistercoris. Next base: position 9,749 of record DWWL01000072.1, read on the forward strand.
CTCCCCTAACAGCCGGTAATCCGTCCCCTCATAGAGAGCCCCCGGCTGATCGTCCCTGGTCTTGGGAGCCAGGGTGACGGATACCGGATACCCCATCCCGTTGATCACCTCCCTGATCTTCCATACAAAATCGGCAAACGCCTGGCTGTCCTCCTCCTTCGCATACTCAAAATCCACGTCCACCCCCTGAAATCCCTTTTCCCGCACCGTCTCCGCCGTCTGGCGGATGATCTCATCCTGAGCTGCCAGGTCGCCTAAAAACCAGGACAGCAGCTCCCGGTCAAAACTGCCGTTTTCATCCAGAGAGGAGAGCACCAGCACCGGGCTCCCGCTTAAAGCGCGGATCTCCTCTAACATCCTCTCATCCGGCGTATCCGGCCCGATGAGCCTGGCCTCCCGGTCAAAGCGGTAGGAAAAAACGTAAACATCCGTCAGGTAGGTGATCGTCTCTTCCAGGATTTCCGTCCGGATAAAGGGATAGGCATAACCCACTGAGATCACCGGCCGTTTTCTCCCTTCCTCCTGTCCCCGGCGGATCACCAGGGCCTGCCCCACCACCAGAGGCACCGCCTCCTCCAGCTGGTTATCCCACATCAGCCTCTCTAAGGGAATCCCGAATTTCCGGGCGATCGCCCACGCCGTATCCCCGGCGCGGACCACATAGATCTCCATATCATTTCCTCCTAGTTCTGTCATAACACCTTATGAGCCGCCCCGCCGGTTCATTCCTCACCTGAATCGTAAGAATATAGACATCTATTTGTAATTGACTGGAAATTGTGAAAATGATAGTATATAGACAGAAAAATATAGCGCACCGCGCGAAGGAGGATGTATATGAAAAAGTACAATATATGGAAGAAGCTCCTGACCGCTTCTCTCCTGTTTTCCCTTCTCTCAGCCCCTTTCGTCCAGGCGGCCGAGACAAGGACCCCCATCGAACACGTAAATCTCTATGTGGACGGGGACCGAAACGACGGCTGGAACGAGGACATCACCCTGAAGCTCTCCACTCCGGACACGGAGTACCGGGTGGGCGACTGGTATCTGAGCAATTCCAACACCGCCTCCGTTCCCATTTTCAAGGTGGAGCTCTACGCGAAAAACGGATACTATTTTGACTCCATCTCATCCGACGATGTGAGCCTGTCCGGGCTGGATGCCCGCTGCACCGGCCGCAGCACCAGAGACGACAAGGAGACCCTGCTGCTGACCCTGAAGGTCGAGGGTCTGGAGGTGGATTTAGACAACGGCGGCGATGCCGATCTGGACGAGGACGGGTACGGTACCTGGGATGAGATCCCCGGCGCCCACCACTACGAGGTCCGGCTGTACCGCAATGACAAGTCCTTCAGCTCCATACGCAGCACCTCCGACACCTCCTACGACTTCAGCTCCCTCATCACCCGCTCCGGGGACTATTATTTCCGGGTGCGGGCCGTCGGCTCCGACTCCTCCGACAAGGGAGAATGGATCGAGTCCGGGTCCTGGTACTTTGATGACCCGCTGAGCTATGACTATCACTACGATGATTGCTCCGGCGTAACCTATCCCGGCAGCTCCTACTACAGCTGGATCCCCTCCGGCGGGGAATGGTTCCTGCGCCTCTCCGACGGAACCTACGCCGTCAATTCCTGGCAGTATGTGGACGGAAACTGGTTCTACTTTGACGCCTCCGGCCGCATGCTCACCGGATGGTTCTACGACGGCGTCAACTGGTTCTACTTAAACCCGGTGAGTGACGGCACCAGGGGAGCCATGAAGACAGGCTGGGTGATGGACGGAGGCCGCTGGTATTATTTAAACACCGTGAGCGACGGCACCAGAGGCGCCATGAAGACAGGCTGGATCAGCGTCTACGGGAAAGAGTACTACTTAAATCCTGTAAGCGACGGCACCAGAGGCGCTCTCTACGTCAACTGCATCACTCCGGACGGCAAACGGGTCGGCCCGGACGGCGCGAGAGTCTATTAATGTGATCTGTTTTACAGTTAAGTTCAACAGTTAAAAAGAAGGCTGTGAAAAATGAGAAAACATTTTTCACAGCCTCTTTTTCTTTCTATCTATTTCTTTCTATGTATTTTCTGCTGCCTGTTTGCTCACTTGCACAGCTCTTCAAAAACTGCCAGCAGGTACTGATAGATCCGGTTGAAGGACTCCAGATTCAGGCTCTCCTCCGGCGTGTGGGCTTCCTTCGCGCAGGGAGCGACCACCATAATGTCCAGATCCGGAATCTTGCTCTTGAACTCGCCGCACTCCAGACCGCCGTGGGTTGCCTCAAATTCCATCTTCTTGCCGTACATCTTCTCGTAAAGATCTGCGCACAGGGCACGGAGCTTGGAGCCGGCGTCGTACTTCCAGCCGCCGAATCCCGTTCCCTTCACCGCCTCAAAGCCGGTCAGGGCCGCCAAAGCCTCCATCTCCTCGGAGATCGTCACCTTCAGTCCGTCCTCAGAGCTGCGGATGCAGTCGCAGATATCAATGGTGTCCCCGTCCATGGTCAGGATTCCCACGTTGCTGGAGCACACCACCAGATCTTTGATCTCCTGGCTCATCTTGCGGATGCCGTCGGGGAGCAGCTGCAGGAAAGTGATCAGGGCTTTGGAATCCTCAGCCGTCATCACCTGGTCCGCCTCCGCCTTCTCACAGATAAAGGCAAATCCGGGATCGCTGACGGAAAGCTCCTCTTTGATCTCCGCTGCGATCTTCTCAGCCGTCTTTTCAGCCTCCGCTGCTTTTCCCGCCGGAACCACGATCACTGCGTCCGCCTCGCTGACGATGGCGTTCATCTTCGCCCCACCGGTAAAGGATGCCAGGGATACCGGCATGTTTTTGCCAACCGCAGCCAGGATTCTGGCCATCAGCTTTAAGCCGTTTCCTCTTCCAAGGTGCATCACACCGGCAGAATGGCCGCCTAACAGCCCGCGGATCTTAAAGGACAGCGCCTCGCCTTCTGCCTTCTCCCAGGCAGGTGTGCGGCGGAAATTGTACACCTGGCCGCCGGCGCAGGAGACAACGGAAATATTCTCCGAGGAAGTGCCTCCGTCCATGTTGATCAGGCGGTGAGCGGAGAGCTTTCCGGCGTCAATGGCCATGGCGCCCAAAAGGCCGATCTCCTCCATGCTGGTGAACACACACTCTAACGGCGGGTGCACATAGTCCTCTTTTGCCAGGAAGGCCAGCATGTAAGCCACTGCCATGCCGTCATCCGCTCCCAGGGTCGTTCCCTTTGCCGTCAGCCATCCGTCCTTGATCTCCAGCTCAATGGGATCCTTCGTGAAATCGTGCTCCACATCCGGCAGCTTGACGCACACCATGTCCGTATGGCCCTGAAGCATGAGCGGAGGAACATTCTCGCACCCTTTGGAACCCGGTTTCTTTACAATCACGTTGTTGGCCTCATCCCTGTAATATTCCAGGCCATGGGCCTTTGCAAACTCACAGATATAATCTGCCACCCCGGCCTCATTCTCTGAGCCTCTGGGGATGGCGGAGATCTCCTCAAAATACTGAAGGGCGTCAGCCGGTTCATAACCTTTCGTCACATAATCCATCGCAGTAAATACCTCCTTCTCCTGCATTTTTACGCAGAATTTCTGTATGCTCCCCATTATAGCAGGTTTTTTCCTCATTCACAACCAGAATTTTCAGACGATTCATAGGATTCTCCCCGTTTTCAGACCGTTTCTCTGGGAATTCCTCCCATTCCTGGAATATGGCCCGAAAACACTTGCAGGAACCGCCTATTAATCCTATAATCAAGCTGTAACGACAAATTTTTACCATACAAAGGAGTGACTTATGCTTACAAGAGCGAACCAGAGAAACTGCCTGCGGGCCGCCCTTTTCGGGCTTTTCCTGCTGGCGTTCACCGGCTTCTCCCAGGGCGTCCCCTCTTTTGCAGCCACCGTCCGGACTCCGGAGGCGTCCGGCACCGTCACCTACGGAAACAGCCTGGTGACCATCGATGCCTCCAACAGCTCCGAGGGCTATGTGATGGTCCGCTACACCGGCCGGAACCCGAAGATCAAGGTTCAGATCTCAAAGAGCGGCATCGAGACTTACACCTACAATCTGAACTCCTCCGGAGCCTACGAGGTCTTCCCCTTTTCCGAGGGAAACGGCAGCTACACCATCAAAGTATTTGAAAACATCAGCGGAAATCAGTATTCCCAGGCATTCAGCCAGACCGTTTCCGTGCAGCTGTCCAGTGAGCTGTCCCCCTTCCTCTACCCCAACCAGTTCTGCAACTACTCTGCGGCCTCTGCTGCAGCTTCCCTTGCGGACGAGCTGACAAGCGGGGCGGCGGACGAACTGTCAAAGGTGGCAAAGGTTTACGACTGGGTGGTGGACAACATTTCCTATGACATGGACCTGGCCGCCTCTGTCACCAGCGGGTATCTGCCGGACGTGGACACAGTGCTTGCCAAGCGGAAGGGGATCTGCTTCGACTACGCCGCCCTGATGACTTCCATGCTGCGGATGGAGGACGTTCCCACCAAGCTGGTAGTGGGCTATTCCGGCTCCGCCTACCACGCCTGGATCTCTGTCTACACCAGGGAGAGCGGGTGGGTGGACAACGTCATCTATTTTGACGGAAACACCTGGAAACTGATGGATCCCACCTTTGCCTCCAACGGCAAACGGAGCGCCGCCATCATGGAATACATCGGCAACGGCAGCAACTACCGCACCCGCTTTTCCTACTAAGGCCAATACACCGCAGGAATGAAGCCGGCACCTGTTTCTGCCGCCGCATACGCCGCGGCGCCGCACCATCCACACCCATTACATAAGGAAAGATGAGGAATCAATTATGTCAAAGAAAACTTCTGTCTGTCAGGGCCTTGCCCTCTCCCGCTTCTGCATGCAGGTATCCATCCTGCTCAAATCCGCTGTGCCCCTCTACGAGGGCATGGAAGCCATGGCGGAGGACGGGACAAATGAAGATGAAAAAAAGCTGTTTCTCTCCATGGCGGAAAAACTCCGCATGGGAGAAACCTTCGGCACCGTTCTCCAGGAGACGGGCGAGTTTCCGGAATACATGGTTTCCATGGTCCGTCTCGGAGAAACCACCGGAAATCTGGATGTCTGCCTGGAAAGCCTGGCAGACCACTATGAGCAGGAATACTATCTCTCAGAGAATCTGCGCCGGGCCGTCACTTACCCGGCCATGATGGCGGTAATGCTTCTGGTGATCCTGTTCGTGCTGTTCTCCCGGGTTCTCCCTGTATTTACGGGAGTGTATGAATCCCTCGGCACCTCCATCCCGGCAGCCGCCCAGACTGCCATGGAGATCGGCACCGTACTCTCCGGAGCCGCCCTGATCCTGTCAGCTGCTGCCGCCGTGGTCATCGCTGCCGCCTTCCTCGCCGGCCGTCTCGGAAGACAGCCGGGCTGGGTCCGCTCCATCTACCGGATCTTTGAAAACCGCTCCTCCGTGGCAAAAGCCGCCTCTCTGCGGCGCATCTGCTCCGCCGTCTCCTTAAGCATCAAGAGCGGCCTGCGGACGGAGGAGGGACTGGACATGGCCATCAGCCTGGTGGAAAATGTTTCCTTAAAATCCAGTCTTCAGGCAGTCCGGGACGACGTGGCCTCCGGCTCTGATTTCTACAGCGCCGTGAAAAAGACGGACATTTTCACCGGTTTTGACCTGCAGATGCTGCGCACCGGCAGCCGGGCCGGACAGCTGGATACCATGCTGGACTCCTTAGCCTCCGACTACGCCCAGAAATCCCAGGACGCCGTGGAGCGGATGATCTCCATGCTGGAGCCCGCCGTCGTGGTGGTCCTGGCCGCAGCCGTGGGCCTGGTGCTTCTGGCAGTCATGCTCCCCCTCGCGGGCATTCTCTCAACGATTGGAGTGTAATCTATGCTGCATATTGAACCTGTAAAAAAGAAACCTTCCTTTCCAGGTCTTCTCCTCTCCGCCCTTCTGCTGGCCGCGGCCCTGGCCCTCTTTCTTGCGGGCACCCGCTCCGTCTCCGGACGGACTGAGGCGGAGCAGCTGACCATCCTGGAAAACGCCATCCGGCGGGCCAGCGTCCAGTGCTATGCCATTGAAGGGCGCTATCCCCCCAGCGTGGAATACCTGGAAGATCACTACGGGATCGTGGTGGACACCGACCGGTACGCCGTTTTTTATGACGGCTTTGCCTCCAATCTCATGCCGGATATCACCGTGATCCCTTTGGAAACGGAGGATGACCGCTTATGAACAGACAAACCCAACATTCTTCCGCCGGCAGAACGCCGTCGTTCGGAAACGTCAGCGCTCCGTTTACCTGGCTTCTCTTTCTCCTGTTCGTGCTCTGCGCCCTGTTCACCATCATGATCGGCAGCCGCGTCTACGAGAGCATCCAGGAAAAGGACAGCCGTATTTTCTCCCAGGACACTTCCGCCGCCTACATAAAAAACAAGGTCCGCCAGGCGGACCGGGCCGGCCAGATCTCCGTCAGGGAGATGGAGGAAACACCGGTGCTCTGCATCACCGATCAGGAGCTCTCCTACGGCGATGTGACCTATGAAACCTATATCTATGTCAGAGACGGCTGGCTCATGGAACTCTTCACCTCCGCTGACAGCGGGCTCACCCTGGCGGACGGTATCCCGGTGATGGAATGCGGCCAGGCAGAATTTGAGATCCTGACGCCGGAGGAAGGGCAGCCTGACCTCCGCCTCCTGAGCTTTCGCTTAGACGGCGGAGAGCCGTCCGTCATCCGGCTGATGAGCGCAGAGGAAGGGGGTGGCAGCCTGTGAACGGATCCATGACAGGAAAACAGAACCGGCGGATGTCCTTCCGCTCCCACGGCCCGCTCATGGAGCTGACTGTGATCTGCCTGTTTTTCATCATCGCTGCCAGCGTGTTCATCCTGGTGTTTGTGCGGGCCGGACAGCTCAGCTCCCGGGCGGAGGACCTTTCCGCCGCCGTGAACGCCTCCCAGACCATCATTGAGAGCGTCATTCCGGAAGGCGGCGTGCCGGCGGACGGAGAAACCAGCTACGACATCTACTTTGACCGGGACTGGAACCGGATGGACCAGACCTCTTCCGCCCCGTCAGACGCCCACGCGGCGGCCCATGTCACTGAGACCTGGACAGACGGGCTGGTGCACCTGGAGGTGGTCGTCACCTCCGCCTCATCCGAGGGTGAACTTTACCGTCTGAGCACAGACCGGGATTTCAGTTAGGAGGCGGCTATGGAACAGAAATTAAACAAACCTTTTATCCGTATTGGGATCACTTCCATCATATTTATTTTTATTGTGATGTGCCTGTCGGTGTTTGCACTGCTGAGCGTCAATTCCGCCAGCCAGAGCTACGCCTCCGTCAGGCGGGCCGCCGACGCCGCCTCTGCCTACTACGCCGCCGACTCCCAGGCCCAGATCTGGATCCACCAGGTAAAATCTGAGGGAGAGGCCGGCGGTAACGTGCTGCGGCGGGATTTTCCCATCTCAGACAGCCAGACCCTGCAGGTGGCTCTGGACGGCTCCACCTTTCGGATTCTCTCCTACCAGGTGGTCAACAATGAGGTGCTGGAGATCGACGACAGCCTGCCGGTATGGCAGGGAGAGGAGGAACTGCAATGAGCGAAGAAGAAATGAAGCGGGACAGCCACCTGATGGATCTGCTGAAATCCGCTGTCAGCCAGGACGCGTCCGACATCTTTCTGATCCCCGGCATGCCGGCGGCCTTTAAGATCCACGGACAGATCCAGTCCATCAGCGATCAGAAAATCTATCCGGACGAGATGGACGGCTATATCCGGGCGATCTACGCCCTCACCGGCGGCCGCACCATGAAACGGGTGCTGGAGACGGGGGACGACGATTTCTCCTTCTCCGTGAAAGACCTCTCCCGCTTCCGCGCCAGCGTCATGAAGCAGAGAGGTTCTCTGGCGGCGGTGATCCGCCTGGTGCGGTTCACCCTGCCTTCACCGGATCAGCTCCACATCCCCGAATCCATCCTGGGCTTATCCCAGCTGTCCAAGGGCCTGGTCCTTGTCACCGGGCCGGCCGGCAGCGGCAAATCCACCACCCTGGCCTGCATCATCGACCGCATCAACCGGACACGGACCGCCCACGTCATCACCCTGGAGGATCCCATCGAGTTCCTCCACCGCCATCAGAAATCAGTGGTGACTCAGAGAGAAGTGGGGCTGGACACAGACAGCTATGTGGACGGCCTGCGGGCTGCCCTGCGCCAGGCTCCGGACGTGATCCTCTTAGGTGAAATGAGAGACTACGAGACGATCAGCATCGCCATGACGGCGGCGGAAACGGGCCACCTGGTGATCTCCACCCTGCACACCACGGGAGCCGCCAACACCATCGACCGCATCATCGACATTTTCCCGGCCAACGCCCAGCAGCAGATCCGGGTACAGCTGTCCATGGTGCTCCAGGCGGTCGTATCCCAGCAGCTGGTGCCCACCACAGACGGCCGTCTGACCCCTGCCTTTGAGCTGATGTTCGTCAACAAGGCGATCCGCAACATGATCCGGGAATCCAAAATCCACCAGATCGACAACATGATCGCCAGCGGCGCGGCCTCCGGCATGATCAGCATGGACGGCAGCCTGATAAAGCTGTTCAGGGACGGCCTTATCACCAAAGACACCGCCGTCACCTACAGCCAGGACAGCGAACAGCTCCAGGCACGCCTGCGGTAGCTTACGGATTTATGCAAAAAAACGGTCCTTCCGGAAATCATCTGATCTCCGAAAGGACCGTTCTCTTTTACTCATTT
>DWWL01000073.1 GCA_019119775.1 Candidatus Lachnoclostridium pullistercoris
GGGAGTCGCCGGCGCGGCGGGCGGCCGAAGGCCTGCGCCGCGCGGGGGGCGGGGATATCTTCCCGCTGAGGGGGAGCTCCGCCGGGAGTCGCCGGCGCGGCGGGCGGCCGAAGGCCTGCGCCGCGGGGAGATGGGGGGTGTTCTCTGGCCCCGCCATGCACCTCACCTCCGCTTCGCTCCGGTTCGGTCACGGGCTTCGCCCTATGAAAAAGTTCAAGTGTAAATCTGCTTACGTGCGAGCACGACGCTGATTTACACTTGCCCTTTTTCGCATGGCTCTAGCTTACGTGGAGATTATACCATTTACATTTCCCAATATCAATGATACAATTATGAACAATGGTTTTTGGCCAGGGCTATCCTGAAGGGGATGGCTGATATTTTTTAGAGAAGAGGCAGAGATTATGGCTATTGAAAAGGTACGTGAATATTTCCGCCAGTTTGGGCGGGAAGGGGATATTTTGGAGTTTCCGGTTTCCAGTGCTACGGTGGAGCTGGCTGCTAAGGCTGTGGGTACGGAGCCGGCCAGGATCGCTAAAACCTTGTCTTTTTATGAAAAGGATGGGGACGGATGTCTTCTGGTGATCACTGCTGGTGATATGAAGATCGACAACAGCAAGTTTAAGCATTTTTTCGGATATAAAGCAAAAATGCTCTCCGGCGAGGATGTGGAGAGGATGACGGGACATGCGATCGGCGGGGTTTGTCCGTTTGCGAACCCGGAGCATGTGGATGTTTATCTGGATGATTCCATGAAGCGGTTTGAGACGGTGTTTCCCGCGGCGGGCAGCTCTAATTCGGCGATTGAGCTGACCTGTGAGGAGCTGACTGAGTATTCTCACGCGAAGCAGTGGGTGGATGTCTGCAAGGCGATGTAAAGGAGGCGTTCTGGCATGAGCACGGTAAAAAATGTAGGATTTATCGGTTTTGGAAATATGGCGCAGGCCATGGCGGAGGGGCTGACTGAAACCGGCGCGGTGAAGCCGGAGCAGATCTGCGCCTGCGCAAAGCACTGGGAAAAGTTAAAGGCGAACACAGAAGCCAGAGGCTACCGGCCCTTTTCTACCGCTGAGGAAGTGGCTAGGGAAGCGGATCTGGTGGTGCTGGCGGTGAAGCCTTATCTGATCGAGGAAGTCACCGCCCCTGTCTGGGACATTTTAAAAGACAAGATCGTGGTGTCCGTGGCTGCCGGCTGGAATTTTGAAAAATATGAGGCCATCATGCCCGCCGGCACCCGCCTGATCTGTACCATTCCCAACACTCCCGTATCGGTGGGCGAGGGGATCATCGTCTGTGAAAACCGTCACTCTCTGACGGAGGACGACTACCGGGCTTTCGAGGAGCTGTTCTCCTCCATCGCTGTGATCCAGCCGGTGGAAACTTCCCAGCTCTCTGTGGCCGGCACTTTAAGCGGCTGCGGCCCCGCTTTCGCCAGCATGTTCATCGAGGCCCTGGCGGACGGCGCTGTAAAGCACGGACTGCCGCGGGCGGCTGCCTACCGTCTTGCCAGCCAGATGATCGCCGGCACCGGCAAGCTGCAGCTTAAGACGGGCGCTCACCCAGGCGCCATGAAGGACGCGGTCTGCTCCCCCGGCGGAACCACCATCGTGGGGGTTTCCGTGCTGGAGGAAATGGGTTTCCGGGCCGCTGTGATCGATGCCATCGACGCCATCGAATCCAAATAAAAAGCATAAATGGGAGAAAAGAGCCTGTTCCGGTGCTCTTTTCTCCCATTCCTATTCTGTCATTTTCCCTTCTCAAACATCTGATAATACTGAACCGTCTCGTACTCCCCGATCTTTTCCTCCCACTTGTTTGTCTCCAGATGGCTGTGGGCCTTTCCCGTCCGGTCAAAGTATCCGGAAAACGTCAGGGCCGGGATCTCTTTCTGGAACTCCCTCAGGAAATCCCCGTATTCTCCCCGTTCGATTCCGGCACAGTCCAGCACATACTGTCCCAGGAAGTTCAGGCTGGTAATCTCCGGCGCCTCCGCATTCAGCCCGTAATTGGACCAGATCACAAACGGCACCCGGAATTTTCCCATGTACTGGGCCATGGTCATGTCCTTCTGCTTCACCCCGTAGGCTTCATCCAGAAATCTCTGTTCCACCGACGGCTGATGGTCCCCGAACATGACGATGAGCACCGGCTCCTCCTGTTCTTCAAAATACCGGATCAGCTCCTCAAATGCCTGATCCGTCTCCTTTACCAGAGTCAGATACTGCTCCGCCATGGGATATTTCCCCGGTTCCTCCGCCAGCTGTACCTTCGCCGGATAATCCGGGTCCGTATAGCTGCCGTGGCTCTGTATGGTCACGTTAAATAAAAACAGTTTCTCCCCTGGCCTGCGGTGCTCAAACTCCCAGATCAGCTGGGCAAAATCCGACCGGTCATTGATATAGCCGTGGGATTCCTCCGCTGCCACGTCCATATCTTCCCCGCATTTAAACTGGTCAAATCCCAGAAGCGGGTAAGCCTGGTTTCTCTGCCAGGAGCTCTCCTCCCCCGGATGAAAGGCCAGACAGGTGTAGCCGTTCTCTTTCAGAACAGAAGCTAAGGACTCTGACGGTTCCAGAATGTACTGCTGATAGGGGATGCTTCCCGGCGGCAAAAAAGCCATTGTGCTGCCGGTGAGGAACTCAAACTCGCTGGCGCTGGTCCCCGCCCCGAACACGGACGTGTAGGCATGGCCTTTTGCCCCGTCCATGGTGCGGATAAATTCCATCACCTCGCTGGTGAGGGACAGATTTCCAAACTCTTCAAAATCCGCCCAGGACTCATTCATAATGGCGATGATATGGGGCCGGACCGCTTCCGTCTCCGTTTCCGGGACCGGATCTCCCGCAGCCGCCAGCCTTGTGCCTTCTTCCCCGTCGGCCGCGGCCGACGCCTCCATGAGAAGTTCCTCTGCCCGCTCCGGAGAATAATTTTCCGGCACTTCCACATTCAGAAATTTCAGGTTGCTCACAAACGCTCCCGCCATCCCCCGCTCCAGGTAGGCTCCCGCCTGATCCCACACGTCGGCGGAAACCCCCATCTGCTTCAGCCGGTCCGTCCGAAAAACAGTGTTCATGCAGAAAAGCCCGCAGGCGAGCACTGCGATCCTGCCCCAGACCCGCAGCCGGAACCACTGTCTTTTTCTCCCCGCTGCCGCCGCGGCGGCAAGAAGTCCAGTCACCGCCAGAATAAGGAGCATTCTCCAGGTGACGTCAAACCGATAAGTCCCGGACACTGCTGCTGCGGTTCCCAGGGAAGTAAAATCCCAGGGCAGCACCGGATTTCCCCGGAACTGGGCCACGTAATAATTGGCCGCCCCCCAGATTCCCGCCAGGATCTCCACCGCCAGCCCGGAAAGGACCGGCCGACCGGTCAGCGCACACAGGGGATAATAGATCACTCCCACACAAAGGGCATTTCCCAGGGCCACCCAAAACGAATACTCCCAGGGCAGTCCGCCGAACAGAAACTGCATGATATAAAACGCCGCAAAGGGCACTGCCGCCAGAAAAAGGGCCGTTCCACCGATACGCAAAACCGCCCTTTTCCAGTCAGCTGTCTGTACTTTTTTCATTTTTCCTCTCTCCCGCAAATACTATCAAACGGCTTATTATTTTACAGGAAAAGAGGCAGAATGTCAAAGTAAATCTTTTACATTCCCTTTACACGCTTTACAAAACCTTTACATACAGAGCTCCTGCCGTCCAATCTGTCAGCATCCGCTGCTCTCTTCCGGCCCGGAACCCGTTTTCAGTCAGCTCATCACATCACACTGTCCGCAGCCTCGCTGCCCGCGCACAGCAGAGCCACCAGAAGAGTCTGCTGGCAGCTCTTATAAGCGCCTTCCGGTCTGAACTGCTCGGAGAGGGTGTGGGCCTGAACGTCATAGCCGCTGCCGCCGCCCAGACATACGGCCGGCAGCCCGGCCTCAAGAGCGCGGTTGCAGTTGGTGGAACCGCCGTTGCCCAGCTTCGGCTCCTCACAGCCCAGATAGTTGGCAGAGAGCATGGAAACCTCCACGATCGGCGTGTGGGCGTCCTGCTGCCCCGCGTTTACATCGCAGATGTGCTTTACCTCGTATGTAATCGTGTCCTGGCCCCAGCGGTCCGTCTCCTCTCTGCACGCCTCCTCGATGGCCTCAAAGATTCTTCCTCTCAGTTTCTCCAGCTCCTCCTGGGAATTAGAGCGGAAATTGAAGCGGATCGTCGCCTCAGGAACAATGGCGTGCACCGCCTCAAAGCTGCCTGCATGGAAATTGGTAACGGCAACTGTGGTCATGGGCTCTGCCGGCACGCGGAACTCCGCGATCTTTGCCACCGCTCTCGCCGCCGCGTGGAGAGGATTGGCCACCTTTCCGAACATCATGCAGGCGTGGCCGCCGATTCCCTTAAACGTCACCTCGTAGGTCTGGATGCCTGTCGCCTCATAGGTAATTTCCTGGTATCCATCTCCATCCACGGAAATGCTGGCGTCCAACTCCGGATGATGCTCCACATAATATTTCATGCCCTTCAAAGCTCCGGTCCCCTCTTCCTGAACCGTGCCCACAAAGTGGATGTCTCCCTTTGTCTCAATTCCCGCCGCGTTCAAAGCCCGGATCGTGGACAGCACCACCGCGCAGCCTCTGGTATCGTCCACAATGCCGGGACATTTGATAAAACCATCTTCCCGCACAATCTCCAGCTTCGTGTCCAGATTGAAGACCGTGTCCATGTGGGCCTCCACCAGGACTGTTTTTCCGCCGCCGGTTCCCTTCCGGATTCCCACGCAGTTTCCGTATTCGTCAATGTGGCAGTCGGTCAGCCCCTCTTCTTTGAACATTTCCAGAAGTCTGGCCGCCTTCTTCTCCTCATGATACGTCGGAGACGGAATGAGGGTCAGCTCGATCTGCTTGTCGATGATCGTCTCGTGGTCCTCCTCCATAAACGCCAGCGCTTTCTTTACCTTTTCATTCCCCGTCAGCTTTTCAAAGCTCTCCCTCACCTTTTCCGAAACCTGATATTCCATTTGCAATACCTCCTGTTGTAAGTTTTAATGGTTAGCTTTAGTATAGCAGATTTGGTGTTAAAAAGCACCTATCAGATTTTTTCGTATTTCCTCGCCATTTTATCTTGATCTTCCAGCTGTGGGAAGGATAAAAAACGGCTATGACTGTTTGGCATTATTTTTAAATGTCAATTCCATTAATTCAGAGGCGATAATTTTTCGTTTTCTCACCTGTATCAGTGTATTTTTATGGCCCTTTTCGTGCCTTGCATGCAGTGATTTCTTGCCGTTGTCTTTCTCTATCTAAAATATTCGTATCAAAAATGTATCATCTTTGAAAGTCTCCGGATCCACCGGCGGCCTTTTTAGGCTGTCCATCCGGAAAGCCACCGCCAGAACCAGGCGCTAGGGATCCGGCCTGGCGGTGGCCAGGAGGTGGCCCGATCTGGGCATACTGGCGCCTGTATTCCAACTTAAGGCCCTGGCCCGCTGTCGTCGGATAAACACCATTTTTTTCTTCCAGGTTAATTACGAAAGTCAGGTTTTGTTAGGTTCCTTCCGGCCTGGTCCCCTCTTTACCTCCTCCCACTCTTATCAATCCATCTTGCGATCAGCTCCCCGGTTAGAACGCCTATAAAAATTACAATCGCTTTTATAATCACCTCTTCCACTCCTTCCGCTTTTATATGCCCCTGTGGCGCACGTAGAGGACCTTTTCCTGCCGTTTTGACCGTCTGGGCAGGAGAATTTATTGATCCACGTGGAGACGGCCTTGTACGTGCCTCAGGATTCTAGATTTTTCAAATTTTTACCGCACCGCCCATTTCTGCCACCTTCATAGCCCCATCCAGAAATACCTTCGGCCTCCCTCATGCATGCGTGACTACCTGTTTTGTCGTGCCCTTCCTCCGGTATCCCTAAGACGTTTAAAGCCTCATTTCCCCCAACCGTGGGGCTGTCTTACGCCCATTTTCTCCCCGATCAGAAACAAACGCCGCCGATCAGCGCTACCAGCAGCCGCGGGAGAGGAAGGAAGTGCCCGAGATTTTCTCCCCTGGAAGAGAAAAACGCCGGACCTTCCGCGCCCCGCATAGGGGCAGCGGTCCAGGTAGTACCTGCAATTCCGCTGCCGCCTGATCGGACGCCCCACAACGGAAAAGGGACGCTTTTTCAAGCGCCCTCCTCTCTGTCACTGTTCTGTTTTTGAGTTTCTACAAATTCTCTCATCATCTTTGTCAGCTGCGCAGCCTGGCTCACGCCGGCAATCTCACATGCTTCAGCAAACTGTTCCACCAATTCTTTTCTCAGCTTGTAGGACTTGCTGACAAACCCTGCCTTTGCCTCATACTTTTTGGTCGCGATTGTCTGCGGTTTGGGATTTCCTACTGGCATTTTCGATTTCTCCACAATTCAGCTATAATCTTTACGCCAAGGTAGGCCGCTCTTGCAAAGAAAAATACACTCAGAACAGACAACGACAGCTTTACCAATTCT
>DWWL01000074.1 GCA_019119775.1 Candidatus Lachnoclostridium pullistercoris
CGAAATACTCACATACCCGAATAAACCGAATGGAAATATTGGTTTTATCGCGTGCCCCCCAGGCAATTAAGTTCCGATTCTTTTCAGAGATATCATTGAACAAGACAATTATGTCATATTGTCTTGTTGGAGATGCATTGCTCACAATTGACTGAATCATTACATCCAAATATGGAGCAAACTTATCATTTGCTGATAAAACAATAGGCACACCATTTTCAAATACTGGTTTTAACTGTTCATTTGGAGAAGTATCATGAAATAATGTTTTGGGTAATTCAAAACATTTTATACTTTTTTTCTTCGATAAATAAGTATAGTATATTCCGCATAATCTTTCTGCCAGATATCCCATTACCCGGTATTCTTCAACACTGTACCATGTCATATCCAGTCTTTTTTCTGTTTCAAACAAAATATCAAACAGCCATTCACAATATTTATGGAATATTTCTTTTCTCATAATAAACATATTGCATTCATGTGCTACGTTTGATTTCATATATTCTTCTGCCGCATCAGCAAACTCCGGATATTTCTCTTTCAATACGTCCAAAGTAATATCCAGATCTTTTCTGTGCTGAAAACTTGCTACTCCATATTCATGATATACGTCCAGAGGCTTTCCGCCCTCCACTATTCGAGGATATCTCCTTCCTTTTACAGTAATCATATCATACTGAGTAACAATCTTTTTCATTACAGAAGGAATGAGCTTTATCTCTTTTATTGCTTCCGGTGAAATTCTATCATATGCAATATTCCCCCACCCATCATCTCTATCTAAATCAGGGTCAAACGCAAAATATCTGCGATAATGGAAAAAACCATAGTAGTCTGCATCATCATTTTTCCAAGCCCAGTACTGAGCTGTAAGCTCACAATAGCTTTTATTTTTTTCAGAAATATTATCTCCCACATCATCATGCAGCATATCCGGAAGGCGCATTCCCGCTATAGACGCCCCAACTTGAATCGGATACAAATAAGGATTTTTAGGAACATAAGATTTTTTATGACAGACCACATATATCTTTATAGTCGGTTCCATATTAATATTCTCCTTTATTCATTGTCAAAACTTTTAAGATAAGCCTCGCACACTTCATTAGCATCCCCCTGCATTACCATCTCCCCCTTATTTAACCAAAGTGCATGGTCGCATAATTCCGTTACAGTCTCCATTGCATGAGAGACATATAAAAGCGTAGTGCCATTTTCCAACATCTCCTGCATTCGCTTTTGACATTTTTCCTGAAAAGCTACATCACCTACAGCCAGTACTTCATCTACAATCAAAATCTCTGGACGAACGATAGTCGCAATTGCAAACCCCAGCCTTGCTGCCATACCTGATGAATAATTCTTTATTGGCATATGCATAAAATCTTTTAATTCAGCAAAGTCTACAATTTCTTCATAATGACTATCCATAAACTCTTTGCTATGTCCTAATACCGCCCCATTCAAATATATATTTTCTGTAGCCGTCAGTTCTCCGTCAAACCCAGCACCTAACTCAATTAATGGAGCTATGCTCCCCCTCACATCAACACTGCCTTTATAAGGCTTCAAAATCCCGCATATCAATTTTAACAGCGTCGATTTTCCAGAACCATTCGTTCCTACCAACCCCCATGCTTCTCCCCGTTTCACCTCAAAGCTTACATTCTTCAGAGCAAAAAATTCCTGGAACATTAACTCTCTTTTTACTAGCTTAACGAAATACTCTTTCAAATTATCAATTTTTTCTGACGCCATATTAAAACGAACTGTGGCATCTGTGACTTTTATCATATAATCTCTTTCTGCTGCCATACTCTCACCATCAATTAAATATATAAGATAAATTTGTCCTGCGTTTTTAGGAACGCCCATGTACCAACTACCAACGCTAAAAATGCAACTGCAGTTCCAGCCAAAACGAGATATGGATCCGGCATATGGCCCTCCAAAACAATCTGTCTGAACTCAGCTATATAAAAATACATCGGATTAAACGTTTGCACAGCCCAGCGCAAGCCATCCGGCAATAATGTGATTGGATAAAATAAAGGGGTTAAATACATCCAGGCAGTTGTTATTGCATTATAAATATATTGAATATCTCTAAAAAAAACGGATCCCTGTGCCAAAAGCATTCCTAATCCGAGACAAAAAACATATTCCTGCAATAAAATAATCGGAATAAATAAGTAATATATATTTAAAGTTACTCTACATACAATAAAAACAATAACTAATGCTCCCATTGCAAATAATGTATTTACAAAAGAACTGGTAACTTTAGAGACAGTAAATACATATTTAGGGACATAAGTTTTCTTTAACAGTGCAGCATTTCCTGTAATTGAATAGATCGCCTGAGTAGTCGATTCACTCATAAAATTGAACAATGTTTGTCCGATGATTAAATATACTGGAAAGTTTTCAATATCTGAACGGAACATACTGGAAAACACGATAACCATAATGACCATAATCATTAGGGGATTCAATATACTCCAAAGATATCCCAGGAAACTCCTCCTGTATTTCAATTTGATATCTTTTGTAACTAACTGCTGCATCAAAAAGCGATATTTATAAAAACCTCCTAATCGCCTAAAAAATATGTTCATAATCAGTTTTTCCTTTCAAATTATTATTTTTTCAGCAAAAAACTTCGCAAAAGAAGTCTCCTTCTGCTTCCCGCTGGAAATAACTTATTAATTTTTCTCATATCAACTTTTATTTCATATTTTGATGAGCCCAGCCGAAAAACTCTGATGTTTCTTATATCTCCTCCTTCTCCTGTATCATAAAATTTT
Source organism: Candidatus Lachnoclostridium pullistercoris (assembly GCA_019119775.1). Taxonomy (GTDB): domain Bacteria; phylum Bacillota; class Clostridia; order Lachnospirales; family Lachnospiraceae; genus Lachnoclostridium_A; species Lachnoclostridium_A pullistercoris. Next base: position 2,811 of record DWWL01000074.1, read on the forward strand.
AAATAAGGTACTTCAGCACATTCATATCCTTTAGATCGTTGATACGTATAAAAGATTCCAAATAATCTCTCTGCTAAATACCCCATTATTCTTGGTTCTAAATTCTGCGTCCCTTTTACATTTTCATATTCATTCAAAATTCCAAAAAGCCACGACATATACACATGGAACAAATCTCTTTTCATAATATACATGTTCATGTAATAAATATTTTTAGAGCCCATGTATTCGTGCGCTGCTAAAGCATATTCTGGTGTTCTTTTTTCAACGATATCCAATAAAACATCTAAATTTTCTTTGGGATGATATTGACAAAACTGCTGGTATACTGTAACATCCAGTTTCTCTCTTAATACAGTTATTAAATCATAATCTGGAATAGCCTGTTCCATCAATTCAGCATCTAACCCATATTTTGCAAGGTCTTCCGGAATAGAATCTAATTCCTCGTATGGCCGTATTTTTTTCTTTAGGACAATACCATTTTCCCCCACAGGAATCACTTCTTTAAATGACAAATATCTACGATAATGAAAAAAGCCATAATAATCATAGTAATCTGCATTTTTCCACACCCAATATTGTGCTGTTAATTCGCAGTATTCTTTATTTTTTTCTGAGATATTGTCGCCTGTATTGTCACAAATCATTCCCGGATAACGCTCTTCCGTTAGCGCAGCCCCAACCTGGATCGGGATCAAGAGTGAATTTTTTGCAATTTTAGTCCATTTATGACATGCCACAAAAATTCCTATTTTATCTTCCATTACGTTTTAACACTTCTCCATAAATTTCTAACATTACATCTCTCACTTTTTCCGCATCAAATTTTTCTGCTTTTTTCCAATTATATTCACCCATCATTTTTCTCAGATGTTTGTCTTCACCTAATTTCACAATGGCATTCGTATAAGCTTCTTCGTCTATAGGATTTACAAGAATCCCTCCATTACTGTCAATTAAATCCGTATTTCCTCTTATATCAGAACAAATAACTGGCAATCCAACCGCCATTGCCTCCATTAACGCAACTGGAAGCCCCTCTTGAAAAGATGGAAATACACAAATATCTGATGCTTTATATATTTCTAAAATATCAGTTCGATATCCTAAGAAAAAAACTTGATCCTCAACCTGTAAATCCCGTGTCACCCCTTTTAAATATGTGTCCAATTCTCCATGGCCACATATTACATAGACAAAACGTCTATCTTTCATGGTTTTCAGGGCTCGAATTACTATTTCATGGTTTTTCCGAGTGATTAATTCTCCTGCTGAAACCAGTACAATAGCTTGTTCTGGTAGTCCTAAATCTTTCCTCTTTTTCCCAGCATCAATCTGAACTTTTCTGATTTTTTTTATGTCTATTCCTACCCCTGGTACGTAATTAACCATTCCAGCATGGAAGTATCTTTTCGCTCGCTTAAAGTCCTCTAAATTAATACAGATTTGCTGATCTGTATAAAAGGAAAGCAAATATTCAACCGGATAATAGAAAAGCCAATTTTTTAATGGTGCTCCTTTATAAAAGTGAAAGCCATGCGCCGTATATATAACTGGCCTTGTATTTGTTGCATGAGCAGCTAAACGTGTAATTACACCACTCATGGGATTATGGCAGTGCACCAGCTCAAACCGTTCCTCCTCCATCACCTGCTTCAGCTGCCGGTAAGCCGTCACATTTTTCAGGCTGTATGGACTTCTCTCAAAATCCACCTGGTGACGGATAATCCCTGTTCCGTCCAGTCTGCGGTTATCATCTCCGTAGGAAGGATTGCGGTAATTGGAAGCGTAATGGACCTCATATCCCATATCCTGCAGTATCTTCACATTTCCCATCTCAAATTGGGGGACAAATCCGCTCACATGGGTCACCAGCAGTGCTTTTTTCATTCCTTAACGCCCTCCGTACTTTCTTTCAAGAGCATGATCTTCGGAGTCATGATAATCAGTTTCAGATCCAGCAGAATGGAATAATTGCGGATATACGTCAGATCCAGCTTCAGCTTATCATAAGAAGTAGTGTTGTACTTGCCGTACACCTGGGCGTAGCCGGTGAGGCCCGCCTTCACCTTCAGGCGATACGTGAATTCCGGGATCTCTTTTTCAATTTCCGCCGCCAGCTCCGGCCGTTCCGGCCTGGGACCTACAATAGACATATCTCCCTTTAAAATGTTGTAGATCTGGGGCAGCTCGTCCAGTCTGGTGGCCCGCAGGAAACGGCCGACCGGCAGGATCCTGGGATCCTTTTCTGACGCCAGGCGGGCACCGCTCTCTGCCTCCGCATTCTGAATCATGGTGCGGAATTTATAGATTTCAAACTCTTTTCCACCCTTTGTGAGGCGGATCTGCCGGTAAAAAACGGGGCCGCCGTCCGTCAGCTTGATCGCAGCTCCGATCACCGCAAAAAACGGAAGGGTAATCACAGCCGCCGCGAGGGAAAGCACAACGTCCACCGCCCGCTTGATCATCTCCTGCTCAATGGTAAGCCCACGGTTTCTGGAAAGCAGAAGCGGAGAATCAAACAGAGTCAGATCATCAGAGCTTCTCAGCAGGATATCCGAAATTTTCGGAACCGCATAGGTCCGTATCTCCTGCTCAAAGCAGTATTTCAGGATCAGATTCCGGTCATGGGAAGGCATATCTCCCACAATCACTCCATCAAACCCGTTCACCTTTTCGACGAAAGCCTGAAAGCCCTGCCGGTAAGACATCATATCCGTGATCTCGTATTTGTCCTCTCTGGCGTTCATTTTTTCCATTAAATGGTAGTCAGACCGATCTCCGTAGACCATTAACATCCGGCGGGGCGGATACATCCACATATAGAGGCGCTCAAAAATCAGCGTCCAGATCACTATGGCCGCCGCATCCGCAAGCGTCATGAAGATCAGCACCGTTGGTGCGTAAAACCGCTTGTCCAGCACCGCGATCTGAAAATAGGTAAACGTATTTAAAAACACAACCGAAAGGATCTGGGAATAAATCAGATTACCTTTTTTCAGATACCCGACTTTATAGCCGCCGTACATCTGCATGAAAAACACCAGCAGCACGCCGTAAAGAAAAATCATCATCCAGTTTCCTCTGCGGAAAAAGGGTGCCTGAAGCATTCTCTCGTTAAAATAGTATGTCCAAACAAAAGCATAAATCGCTGTGATCAGCCCTGTCAAAACCATGGAAAACAGCAGCTTGATCAGCCGTTTATACCTTTCCTGCATCTTCATTCGCATTCATTCCTAACACTTTTTTCTCACCTTTTTTACAATGAGCCCCGGGAAGCCCCCGGCGCCTTGCCTCATTATAGCATAAAAGGACTGACAAGTATATCTTATCAGCCCCTAAAAATTTTAGAAATTCTTTAATAAATTGTTAAATTACCCTGATTTTGACAAGATTTTATAAGTCCTGCTTTACGTTTCATCCAAATATGCTTTCAGCTCGCTTACCAGTTCTTGTACCGTTGTACCGGGATCATATTTTGAAGGTTTGTCTTGGCCGGCTCTGAATCCTGCCATTCGTCTTTTCGCATTGCTGATCGCAGTGTTTACACCATCATATGTATCTAATATATCATATATATTTTCGTAATTTTTTTGGTAAGTACCATCCCCCAGCTGATACTGCTTAAATATCTCATCCAGCTTTTTCCTCCAAGTATCTCTGTGAAGAGCCGCGTCGCTGTAATGAAAGTGCAGATACAACCAATACTCAAAAGCCTGGTTTGTCCAGGCAACTTTGTATCCTTTGTCCATTCCAGCTGCTATTGCCTGATCAAAATCCTCAAAATCATCTTTATCGAAGACCACCCAAACATTCTGATAAATGATTTTTGCCTCTTTGACAAGCCGCTCCGTAATCTCAATCAGCTTGCCTGTGGCACACCCTTCTCCATGAATATCTATCGTTGGTGCCGGAATAACCTCTATCCTGCCGCCAATTTTCTCCTGTATATGTTTCTGAATCCCTTTAAAATAAAAAGGTTCTGTTTTTTCTCCTTCTGTCACAATCAAATAAGAATTAGCTTTTGGCATGCGATACTCATGTTTCCTTTGCCGGCGCTCCTCTCTGCGTTTTTTAAACAAATCATCTGTCCCCATTTACACCCCTTCTTTCACAGCAAACTCCTTAATAAACGGAATTCCGCCATATACTCCCGCCAGGTAATCCTTCTCAAATGACGCATCTGAACGGATCTTAAAGTCTGATAAGGAAGACAGCTCTGAATATCCATATTCATCCTTCTGAACAAACCAGATCTGATCCCGTCTGAAAAATTTTTTATCCATTAATGTTGTATCATGAGTTGTATAGATTAATTGAGCCTTGGACTTTTCCTCATAAAACAAATCCACGATAAATTTTAATAACAGAGGGTGCAATTTTACATTTAACTCGTCAACAAAGATGGATCTGTCTGTGAGAATTGCTGTCCTGGCATAAATGAACAGTAAAATACTTTTAATTGTACCCTCCGACTCATTATACAAGTTTAAAAGATATCTCTTTCCATCCTTTCCAGTATGTGCAGTATAAAAAACCGGCTTTTTTTCACTATCATCGTATTCAATATCTTTAATCCCTGTATCAATGGCAGATAAAAACTCCGTCAGCTTTTCTTTTTCTTCATCAATCACCCTCGGCAGAAGCGTTTCCAGCATGCCTGTATTTTCACAAAGATCTGTCGGAATAACAAGAATACTCATAATTCCCGCATAAACATTCTTAATAACGTCGCTTTTCATTTTTAATTTGTTAAAAAATGAAAGCACAAGTGTTTCTTTCGGAATCTGCTCCTTATATGCATCGCATTCCTTTCTCACTGACACTCCAAATTCCACCATATTGGTTGCTCTCTCAAAGATCGTCGCCGTCCGGTTGGTTTTGAGGTTCTTTCTATACAGCCACTCTGTCACGATACATTCCGCATTATATTCAAATCCATATTTATACTCGAATTCATCCAGAATCATGATGATCTGAAATTCGGAATTCCCTTTATTTTCTTCAAAAAAGAAGGGCGAATAATATTTTTCCAGCGCCGTTTTCCCACTTTCATCTACATTGTTCAATGATTCAATAATAATTCTTTGAAAATAATGCATGGCAAAATAGAGATTTGATTTTCCACTTGCATTAGCTCCATAGATTGCCGCAACTCTAAGATATTTTTCCTTCATTCCAATATCAATTACATTGCATGGATGTTCTTTATAAGCATTGATCGCCGTCATATCCAAAACTGCTTCATCTTTAAATGAAAGCACATTTTTGGCCATAAATTGTACCAGCATCGCATCTCCCTCCTCTATACCAAATATATGCGTTCTGAAATATTATGTCAATATTTTTACGGATTTTTCACAATTTTATTCATTTAATTTCGATTTTTATCTTTATATTCGCGAACAATCGCCGAACAGTCCAAATAAAAGGAAAGCCCGGTCATCGCACCTCAATGACCAGGCTCAAAATCATTTCTCCTTCAATTGTCCCAATTGTCTCACTCCCGCCATCCCGATGGCCGCGAACGCCCACATAAACGGCGTCGCGATAGGCAGGTCAATATTCACCAGCGCCTGGGCTGAATATGCCAGCACCGCCGCGTACAGGGCGAGCAGGCAGGGATTTTTCTTCCAGTTCCTCGCCATTGCCCGCAGGGTCCCGATGATAAACACCAGATATCCCGCCAGGCCGATGGGGCCGATTGTGGCAAAGTAGTGGATGTAGGCATTGTGGGCGCTGTCGTAGATCTGGCCGGTGGCGTAGTGCATCTCCATCTTGTTGAAAGTGGTGGTGATGATGCCGAAGGTATCCGGGCCATAGCCGAACACTCTCTGCCAGGGCGTAAATTTATTCAGATAATCCTCAAACGTGATCCGCCACACAAAACCGCGCATTGTTCCCCAGTCGTCATTGAATACCAGGAAGCTGCTCAGCGCCCCGTACCGGTCCCCATGGCCCAGGAAATTGGCGTCAATAAACAGGAAGACCACCGCCGCGGCGATGAGAATCATCGCCCACTTCCAGATCCTGCGGGGCCAGGGACCCAGGGCATCTCCGGATACAGCCGGGGTCGCTTCCGCCGCCTTTCCCGCTATCTGGGCCGAAGCCGCCGGAGCAGAAAGCGCCGCCGCGCCCCCGCCGGCCGCTCCCCGCTTCCGGTCAACTCCATACCACGCCGCGGCCCCAATCCAGAGGACGGCCGCTAGCACCGGCAGGCCCGGCAGAGTGGTCACTACGCCGCCGATGCCGGAAAGGCCGATGACCGTGTCCGGCATGATCCTGTCGATCCAGCCCACCCATGCGGCGGAGGTAAAGAATACAGCCAGAATCACCAGATACCTCCTGGCGCCTGAGCGGGTGTCAAAGAGGAAGAAGGGCAGGCTGATAAACAGGGCGGCTGCCGCCAGGTATCCGTTGTCACTCTGGGACGTGATCAGGGAAACGCTGGCTACCGCCAGGTGGATGAAATACCACAGCCGCCTGCGCCAGTCTTTCTCCACCGCAAACATCCCCGCCGCCATCGCCAGATACATTCCCAAAAACGCGGTGAACGTGTTGATGTTTCCAAAGGTGGAGGTAAAAATGTCTGCCGTCTCCAGAGGTACTCCCACCTTATATCCCATAATGTCCATGCGGAAATAGTCGGTAATTCCGAAGATTCCCGCCAGAGCCGCCGCCAGCAGAAACGCATCCAGATACCACTGTTTAAAGCGGAAGAACCGGCTCACCAGAAAGTACATGATCACGTACAGTGCCAACAGGAAAAAGCCGGAATACCGGCCTTCGTTTCCCCAGAAGGATTCATATAGATATTCTGAGGTCAGAGTGGAGATCAGGGCGATAATGATAAAAACAAGCAGCCCTTTCTCTCCTGAAGCGAAGAGTTTTTTAAAGCCGGTCCTGCGGATCCCCGCGGAGAAATCTCTAAGCTCCTCCCCGTGGTGCTCGATCCGGTCCATAAAGACCCACGCCAGGCCGGCAATCAGGCAGATGCCCGCCATGATCACCACCAGGAGCCAGAAAAATTTATATTTGGCCCGCAGAATATTGCCGTAATTCTGACTGGTAATATAAAGGGGGAAGATGAGCAGCAGCACCAGCATGGCCGCGCCCGTCACTGTGCCGGCAAAGCGTCTCATCTCCGTCCCCAGAGTTGGTTCTTTCTTTTTTCCTTTCTGTGCCATTTTCACACTCCTCTTTCCTGTCTGTTATCTTCTCGCGCTTGTGATCAGCCAGACGATCAGGCCGACTAACAGAAACGGCCACAGAAGGTATGCCAGGCCCATGACCAGGTTCACCACCAGAAACAGGATGAAAAAGATCACCAGCCAGAGCAGCAGCTTCCAGTACCATTTGTCCAGGTTAAATACGTGAAAACTCCTGTGCTCCTGCCGGCCGAAGCCGAAGGGATCGTAGGAGCCGCGGCCGCCGGCATTTCCGTAGGGAGAGCCGGAGTTGCTCCCGTAAGGGGAGCCGGAATCATTCCCGTAGGGGGAACCGGAACCATTTCCATAGGAAGTGCCGGAGCCGTTTCTGTAGGATGCGCCGGAGCCGTTCCCGCTCCGATAAGCGCTCTCCTGGGCCGCCTCCCCGTAGGGATCTTCCGCGCCGGCGTCCCCGCCGGCGGCTGCCACGTCGATGATGGTGCGGGCGATGACCCGCGGACCGCCAAGCTCCTCGATCACCGCCTCCTCGCTCCGTCCTTTCTGCACCTCATCGGTAATGTATGCGTCGTAATATCTTATGTTCTCCTCAATAATGTTCGGGGAAACCTCTCCCGCCAGAGCCTCCCGCAGCGTTCTCAAGAACTCGTCTCTGTTCATAAATTCTCCTTTTGTCGAAGTCATGGGCCTGACCTGAAAAAGCCATCCCGCGTCCATTCATCATACCATAGATCTGATAAGCAATCCATAAAGAAATTCTGAAATTTCTGTGGACAGCCCGGCATTTCCCGTTTTTCCTTATCCCTTCTCCTTCAGCACTCCGGCCCGGTAGGCCGCCACAAGCTCCTTCAGATCGCCGATCCGCTCCGCCATCTCCTGGCCCAGGTCCGTGTCCGCCACCCGCATCCTGTTTTTCAATGTCTCCGTGATGTGAACCTTCGGAGTGCTCTCCCGGCTGGGATCAAAGGCCATGTGCTCCGCCAGCGCCAGGTGGTTGGAATTGTAGATCAGAGTGTAGCCGGCAATGCCGGTTGTCTTCTGGTAGGCTTTTGACAGGCCGCCGTCGATAATGTACAGTTTCCCGCCGGCCTTCACCGGCTTTTCCCCGTCTTTGATCTTCACCGGCACGTGGCCGTTGATGATGTGGGAGCCTTCCTTCGGCAGGCCGAATTCTTCCAAAATGCGGTCGCAGCACGCCTCGTCCAGGCTTAAGCGGTAATAGGGATTCAGAGTCTCTTTTCCCACGCTCTTGTCCTCAATAAAATAATGCTCAAAGGCAGCCATTTTATCCTTTCCGAACACGGGAGAGGCAGCTCCGCACCAGAGATACCACATGAGATCGGAGGCATTTTCCTTCTCCGGATCCCCGGCCGGCAGAAAATACGCCTTCTTGATCTGGCCTTCCAGATAATCCATCAGCCCTCTGCCGGAATATTTTTTCCCGCCGATGGCCATTTCCGCAAAGCTCCCGTCCTCCCTCATGGGGATGCAGCCGTGGTAGAGCAGGTTGGAATTGCAGGTCGTATAAAGACTCCCGTGGGAATAGAGAAAGCGGATATGGCTGTGGAGCACCTCACTGTGAAGGAAGGAAAATGTAAGCACGTGGAGCAGTTCTTCTTCCTCCTTCGTCAGCTTCAGGGGATCTTTCGGATCCACCGTGGGGAAATAGGTGTCCAGCATGGGGTACTCTTTTCCCTTTATCTTCACCGTTCCCCGCTCGTAATCCACCTGTTCCAGCAGAAGCCTGTCCTCCATCCCGTACTCCGGATGGCGTTTTATGATCTGTCCCTCCACCTTGAACTGGATCACCGCGATGGCCTTGTGCATCTTCGCGGCCAGCCCCGGATCCACAGCGTCGTAGATATTTTCGTCCAGGATTTTCGGCAGAAACCGCCGGCACCCGTCATTCTGGTAAGTTCTGGCGGCAAACATGGACAGGGGCCGCAGATTGATGCCGTAGCCATCCTCCAGCACGTCAAAACTGTTGTAGCTGATGGCAATGCGGACTACGTTGCAGATGCAGGCGGGATTGCCCGTCGCCGCTCCCATCCAGGAAATGTCGTGATTTCCCCACTGGATGTCCACGTCGTGAAAATTCATCAGCTCGTTCATAATAATGTCCGCCCGCGGGCCGCGGTCGAAAATGTCCCCGATGATGTGGAGCCTGTCGATGGTCAGGTTCTGGATCAGCTCGCACAGCGCCACGATAAATTTGTCCGCCACGCCGATCTCGATCATGGAGTGGAGGATCTCGCTGTAGTACACATCCTTGTTGCTGTCCCTGTAATCCACATGGAGCAGTTCGTCGATGATGTAGGCAAATTCCGCCGGCATTTTCTTCCTCACTTTGGAGCGGGTGTATTTGGTGGAAACCACCCGGCAGATCTGCACCAGACGGTAGATCGTGATCCGTTTCCAGTCGTCCGTCAGCTGCCCGGCCGCCCGCGCCCGGTCTAATCCCCGTTCCGGATAATAGATCAGGTTGGCCAGCTCTTCCTGCTCCTCCTCGGAAATGATATGGCCGAACGTGTCCCGGATCTTCTCCCGGATCACGCCAGAAGCGCTGCGCAGCAGGTGGACAAACGCCTCGTATTCTCCGTGGAGATCACTGAAAAAATATTCCGTCCCTTTGGGAAGCCCCTGGATCGCCGTCAGGTTTATGATTTCGCTGGACGCTGTCTTCACGCTGGGATATTCCCTCGACAGCAGTTTCAGATAGGCAAGGTCCCTCATAAATATACATCTCCTCCCTTTTCCATGCAGCCGGCGCGCCCGGTGCCGCCGGCGCCCGGCAGATTCTCCATTCTCTTTCAAGCCGTCCCCGCAGATGCCTCAAAACGCCGGGGACAGTTGCATTTCCGCGTATCTTGTACTATCATTAATCATATCACGCCGGGGAAAAATGGCAAGTTTTCCGTTTAATACAAACCCGGCCCGGAGGTTGATTTTATGGAACAATTATACGTGTTCGGCACAGGGAATGCAGCCGTGACCCGCTGCTACAACACCTGCTTTGCCGTTCGTGATGAAGACCGCTTCTTTATGGTGGACGCGGGAGGCGGAAACGGGATCCTGAGGATTTTAAATGAAATGAACGTCCCCTTGGACGCCATCCACCATATTTTCGTCACTCATGAGCATTCTGACCACATTCTCGGCATCGTCTGGATGGTCCGTATGATCGGATCCCGGATCCTTGCGGGAAAATATGAGGGAAATCTCCATATTTACTGCCACGACCAGCTGACGGACACCATCGCCGCCCTGTGCCGCCTCACTCTGCAGGGAAAGATCTGCCGCCTTTTCGGGGACCGGATCCTTCTCGTGCCCGTGACAGACGGACAGACGGAGCGGATTCTGGACTATGACGTCACATTTTTTGACATTCATTCCACAAAAGCCCGTCAGTTCGGCTTTACCATGACATTGAAAAACGGGAAGAAATTTACCTGCGCCGGGGACGAGCCCTACAATCCGGTGTGCCGCCCCTATGTGGAAGGCAGCGGCTGGCTGCTCCACGAGGCATTCTGCCTTTACGGGGACCGGGAAAAATATAAGCCCTATGAGAAACATCACAGCACGGTAAAGGACGCCTGCGAGCTGGCTGATGAGCTTCACATCCCCAATCTGGTGCTCTGGCACACGGAGGACGACCATCTGGACTCCCGCCGGGAAACCTACACGGCGGAGGGCCGGCAGTATTACAGCGGAAATTTATACGTGCCTGATGACAAAGAAATTTTAGATCTGTGATTCTATTTGGAGAGCTGTCCGCATATCCTGTTGATAACTCCTGCAGGCAGAGAGCGCCTTATCCGCTCTCTTCCCGCAGTTTCAGGGGATTTTCAGGAGGCTCTCCATGTTTTTTCGCAAAAAACCTTTTTCCGCCGGTATTCCGGCAGTTCTGCGCGCCTGTGAAACGGCGCTTTCTGTCTCTGGGGTGCTGGCTCTGGCCGTTTTTATCCTCCTTCCCGGCCTGGCCGGACTGGCGGCCGGCACTTTCTCCGGCATTTCCGCCCTGTCCGCCGGTCCCTTTATCCCCGGCTCCATTCCCGCCGCGGGAGACGGAGACTACATCCGCTGGGTGGATTTTGACGTGCCTCAGACTGCCCTGGAGCGGGCCTTCCGCTGGGATGTGGACACAGTTCAGTCGGAGGTCCACATTGACTGGGTGGACCTTCTGGCCTGTCTGGGCGCCAGATACGGCGGAGATTTTTCCCGCTACCGCCAGGCGGAAATGGATGAGCTGGCCGAACGCGCAAAAAACGGCGAGACTATAGAGTCCATCGCCGCGGATCTGAAATATTATCCTTACTACCGGGAGGCGTACGGAGCCGTCTTAGACGGCCTTCTGGGCCAGTATGAGACGGAGATCGCCGCCCAGGACGCCCCGGATTTCGCCCTTCCCACCGACGAAAACGGCAGCCCCGTCCGGGACGGGGAGAAAGTGTGGGTGACAAAATACGGGCTGAAGGCATTTTCCCCCATCGCCTCCGGATTTCCCTACAGCGAGTATGACGACTTCGGTGCCGCCCGCAGCTACGGCTACAAACGGCAGCATCTGGGCCATGATATGATGGGACAGGTGGGGACTCCCATCATCGCCGTGGAATCCGGCCGGGTGGAGGCCCTGGGCTGGAATCAGTACGGCGGCTGGCGCATCGGCATCCGCAGTTTTGACGGAAAACGGTATTATTACTACGCTCATCTGCGGAAAAATTACCCCTATCAGTCCATTCTGAAGGAGGGGAGCGTGGTGAGCGCCGGGGACGTGATCGGCTACATGGGCCGCACCGGCTACAGCACCGCGGAAAACACCAACAATATTGACGAGCCCCACCTCCACTTCGGCATCCAGCTGATCTTTGACGAATCCCAGAAGGACGGGAACGGTGAGATCTGGATCAACTGCTACGAGCTGGTGAAATTCCTCTCCCTCCACCGCTCAGAGGTGCATAAGGTGGAGGGCACGAAGGAGTGGGAGCGGACATATGCGATCCGCGACCCGGCCGTGGAGAATTATCTGCATCCGGATCCGCCCCAGTAACAGAGCCGGCCTGCGGCAGAGTCCCTGGGCCGCTGCCGCGGAGCTTCTGATCTGCTGCCGCAGCGTCTCTGTTCTCCCGCCCCCAAAGCCCCCGATCTGCTGCCGCAGCGCCGGCCTACTCTCCCGCCCCAAAACGTCAGAATAAAAACAGCTTGAGGATTCCTCCCGCCACAGACGCCGTGACCAGAAGGTACGCAGCTCTGCGGCTTTTTTCTTCCGTTCCCCGGATATAGACCAGAATCCCGGCCACGCTCAGAAAACCTATGGCCCAAGTGATCAGTCTCTCCGCCGTGTAATTGGTCGGAAGGCTGCCGGCGCTCATCACGGCGACGATCATTCCCCACACCGCCATCACGTAAAAGATCACCCGTCCCGTGCTCTCTCCCTTTACCAGGTACATGAGGGAAAGTCCCACAACACTGATTACACTCATTGCCACAAACATTATCATTAAAATTCCCAACGCCATATTTTTTTTCCTCTCTTTCTCTGTGATGGCCTTAATTTACCATGACATTCTGAAGAAATTCTGCAGGCAGTTCTAAAGAAATTCTAAAGACATTCCGGAATTTCCAGTGCGATCCTAATTTCAAACTCTCCGTCCTCCTGCCGGATCTCTGCCGTTCCGTTATAATCTGCCGCAATGCGGCGGATGCTCTCTAAGCCGATCCCAAAGCTCTCCGGCACATGCTCCGGGCGTTTTCCCTCCGGTCCGCTCTGTTCTGTCCGGATCCTGTTTTTCTGACATATGGTCACTGAAAGTTTCTCCCCGGACCGGCCGCCACAGATAAAAAGCTCCACCGGATATTCCGGATCCGCGTATTTTTCCCCGTTGGAGGCCAGGTTGTCGAAGATCCGGCGCAGGCTGCAGATGTCGGCCATCCCGGAAAAATCAGAAAGGCCGCTCAGGTCCGCCCGGCAGGAGAAATGTTCTTCCAGCATCTCCTCCCACTCCGCCGCCAACTGTTCCATAAAAAGGAAAAAATGCTCCACCGGCTCCAGATTCCGGCTTCCCCGCCCCAGAAGCCGGTCCGTCAGTTCCCGGATCTGCTCCGACTTGGCCTCCACCAGCTGGATGTAGGAGCCCATCTCCGTCTGGTCCAGCTCCTGTTTCGCGGCCATCAGCTGCGTATAGGAGATCAAAGAAGTGAGAGGTGTCCGAATGTCGTGGGAGAGGGCGCGGACCCAGGATTCCCGCTCTTTTGCCAGACGTTTTTCCTGTCCGGCCAGCTCCTGCTCCGAAGCCGCCAGGCGGTTGATTCGCTCCGCCAGCTCAGTCAGCTCGTCATTTCCCTCCACCGGGATCCTGGCGTCCATCCTGTTTTCCTTCAGAGAGTCCACGCCCCGGATAATCTTTAGCAGGTAGGCCATCCTCTGCCCCAGCATAAATAAAAACAGCACCAAAAAAACGGCCCCGGACGCCACCGCGCAGATGCTCCCCAGCCAGATCTCCAGCACTCTCTCCCGGACCGGCGTGAGCTCCACTCCAATCTCTGCCAGATAAGTTTCCGCAATGGACGCGGATGTATAGCGGAGGAAAAAGCAGGTAAAAACCGCCACCGCCAGGGAGATCAGGAGAAACTCCGTCGTCTCCCCCGCCAGGCGTCTCCTCTTTCCCGGATTCTTTTTATTCTGCATAGTACCCCTTTCCCCAGGCCGTCTTAATGTATCTGGGATTTCTGGAACTGTCCCCCAGCTTTTTCCGGATATTTTTTATGTGAACCATAATGGCGGCATCCCCCACCGCCTCTTCCTTCCACACACTCTGATAGATATTTTCCAGGGAATAGATCTTTCTGCGGTGGGTGACCAGAAGTTCCAGAATCTTAAACTCCGTGGCCGTCAGCCCGATCACCGCTCCGTCCCGGCTCACCGACTGGCTGTCCTGATCCAGAATCAGATCCTGATAGGCCACCGTCTTCTGCGTTTTTTCCGGCGGCGCGCCGTCCCCGGCCGGGCGGCTGTAATTTTTCGCCCGCCGCAGAAGGGCCTTCACCCGCAGAAGCAGCTCCGCGTTGGAAAAAGGTTTTACGATGTAGTCGTCCGCCCCGGCCAAAAAGCCCATGGTCTTGTCTGACTCCCCGGAGTAGGCGGTGAGAAATATCATGGGCGCGTAGGTCCATTTCCGCAGCTCCGCCCCGGCCGCAAAGCCGGACATCTCCGGCATGTTTACATCCAGAATGTAAAGATCCACCGTGCTGTCCGCCTTCTCCAGCACTTCCTGTCCGTCTGATGCGGACACCACCTGGTATCCCTCACCTTCCAGAAGAAGCCTGAGAACGTTTAAAATCTCCCTGTCGTCGTCCGCTATGAGTATTTTCCCCTGATAATGATCCATAAAATGCCTCCCTGCCGTGCCTGTATATGTACCCACAATTATACACGGTTTTCCCTGCTTTTCCACTATAAAAAGAACGATGCCGGCCATATAGCTCAGCATCGTCCTTTTTGTATCTTTTATAATCATTCCACCGCTGTCACGCACATGGAAATCTCATACCATTTTGTCCGCTCCGCCGGGAGCATTCCATCACCAGTCCTTCACCGAATTGTCAAACATTCTCTTCGCCACAATGCCGCCCCTGTCATTTAAGGGGTAGAGCTCTGACGCGTTCTCGGAGAGCTCCACGCCGATGCCGGGAGCGTCCGGGATCAGCAGGCAGCCGTCCTCCACCTGGAAGGGCTTCTGCACCATGGCATCCTCCGCTCCGTTTAAGCAGAAACCGGGCAGCTCCTGGATTCCCAGGTTTGGAATGGAGGCGCAGATCTGCAGGCAGGCAGCCGTGGACACCGGTCCCAGCGGATTGTGGGGGATTACCAGCACATCGTTGGCCTCAGCGATGGCGCAGATCTTTTTCGAGGCGGTGATTCCGCCTACGGCGCACACATCGGGGCGGACGTAGGAGGCCGCATTTCTGCGGAACAGCATCTCAAACTCCTTGATGTTGATAAAACGCTCGCCGGTGGCGATGGGAACGGCGATCTTGGATGCCACCTCAGCCATGGAATCGATGTTGTCCGGGGTGATGGGATCCTCAAATACCATGGGGCGGTATTTTTCCACTTCCCGGCCGAAGGCGATGGCTTCCGGCATGGTCATTCCTCTGTGTGCCTCCAGGATCAGGTCAAAATCTTTTCCCACAGCCTCCCGGATCATGGCCACCTTCTCCAGCTCGTCCTCCACGCGGCCGCTGTAAAATTCATCCCGTCCGCCGTTTTCCGACTTCACCGGACCGTTCACAAAGATCTTCGCCGCTGTAAAGCCCTGGTCTTTTAACTCCCGATAGCTCTGCTTTAACGCCTCAGGATCCGTCTCCTTGTGCATGGGAGAAGCGTACACCCGCACCTTGTCCCTGGTCTTGCCGCCCAGCAGCTCATACACCGGCACGCCCAGCTTTTTGCCCTTGATATCCCAGAGAGCGATGTCGATGGCGGAAATGGCGCTCATGATCACCGAACCTCTGAAATAGAGGGAGCGGTACAGATTCTGTCCGATGTCGTCGATCCGGGACGGATCCTTTCCGATCAGGTAAGTGGAAAACTTTTTGATTGCCTCCGCCGTGGCCATAAGATGGCCCCAGTTTCCGGCCTCTCCCAGTCCCACGATCCCCTCATCCGTATAAATGTGTACGAAGAGATAATGCTTTGCGTAAATCAGCTTTACATCCGTTATCTTCACAGCAATTCCTCCTGTCTTTTCTTTCTCGCTGCGCGGACTTTCCTGAAGCGGAGCACCTTAAGCGGCGCTTTCCCCCGCGGGCAGGCAATCCCGCGCAGCTGAATTCTTTTAATTTCTCATCTATTCTATTCTACCACAGAGTTTCTGCCTTTTCCCATTAGAATGGCGGCAGAACCGTCATCGTGTACAGAATGTAGATCACCGGTATGATCAGGGAAATAAGCCATCCGCCTTTCACGATGGTCTTCAGGTCATATCCGCCGTCAGCCATGGCAAGGGGCACTGCCGGGGTCGCCATAGGAGTCATAAACGCGGTCAGGGAACCTGCCTGCACCAGGGCCATCAGGCCGATGGGGTTGGCGCCCAGAGCGCTGCAGGTCAGCAGGCAGATGGGGGTAAACACAGCCGACACCGCACGGTTTAACATGAACTGAGTGATCACAAAGGGGATCACGAAGAAGAGAAGTCCCAGCACGTAGTTGTTTCTCGTTCCGCCCACAAAACCGGCCCGCCAGTTTCCGATCATATCTCCGGCTCCTGTGTTGGTCAGGGCCGTTCCCAGGGCAAGGGCGCCCACATAAAGCAGGATCATATCCCAGGGAATATCTCTTAACGCGCTCTTCTGGTCCACCACGCCGCAGACTACCATGAGAAGAGATCCGGCCAGAGCGATAAACCATGTCTCAACTCCCAGCTGCCCGGAGAAGATCAGGCAGATGATGGTCAGGAAGAAAATGGCGATTCCCAGCTTATCCTGCAGAGGAGACAGCGCGCTCTGCTTCTGCTGCTTCGCCTCCTCCTTCGCCGCGATGGGCAGAGTGGGCTGCTCTGGAAGGAATTTCGGTCCGATAAACAGAGCCCAGAGAGGTACTACGATCAGCATGGGCCAGCCGGCGATGAAGAAATTGATCGGGTCATACACCATGTCAAATCCGTAAGTCTCCAGAAAACCGGTAAACTGTCCGGCCTGCTGGATTGCCGTTGCCAGGGGCAGAATGCCGCAGCAGGAAACACACACCACCATGATGGGGAAAATGTATTTGGAGCGGCTCTTTCCCGCCGTATCCAGATAAGCGCACAGCAGGGTGGCCACAATGGCGTACACTACCATAGGGCTGGCGATAAAGTTGGTCAGGATCACTGCGATGATCAGGTAGCCCAGATAGGCCATGTTAAAAGAGCCTCTTGTAATTTTCATGACAAACTGGCAGAGAGCGTCCACCAGAGACGTCCGCCTGAAACCGGCCGCCACCACAAACATGGCTGCCATCAGAATCGTATTTACATTGGCAAATCCGGCCAGAGCTCCCGAAGCGTCGATGCAGCCGGTAAAATAAAGGGCACACATGGAAATCATGGCCGTCACCCACATGGGGATCTTGTTGAGCATATAGCTTGCCAGTGTCAGTACGAAGATTACGATACAGATCACTAATTGTGTATTCATACTCGTCTTTCCTCCTGTTTTTGTCTTGCACGTTGCACGTTGTTTTCCGCGGGACCTGCGGATCCTTTCAGGTTCCTGTTACCGTAACTATAGCCGTTTGCAGACGTTTCGTCGTTGCTTTTATTTGCGGGAAACAGGGGGAGAGAGGTCAAAAAACAGGGGATGATGTTTTGATCCGGCGCGGTTTTCCTCAGGAAAAATCCAAATATTTTCCCTGTTTTCTCTGCCCGTTTTCCCCTTTCTCCTTCGTCTCAATGTATGAAAATCGGTCTTGATTTTTGTATGATTTTCCTATAAAATCGTTTCTATACAGCAAAAACCGCCGCATTTTCAATAAGAAGTTCCAAAAAACGCCGGACCGGCTAGCCGGCGCGCCTGAAATTTTTCCATGTGGAAAAAATTTGGATTTCTCCAGAAAAATTTTTCCGTCCGGCGGCTGATCTTTTGACACCTGACCCTGACAGACAGGAGGAAAGAAATTATGCAGGACCAGTTCTTTTATCAGATGCAGTGGCCCAGGGACCGGCTTTTCGTGTCCTGCTACGCCCACGAACTCTTTAATTACCGGTACCACTGGCACGACAGGGATTATGAACTCGACATTCTCTTAAGAGGCCGGGCGGAATTCTGCAGCGGACAGAACACCTACCATCTGGAAGAAAACGATGTGATACTGATCAACCCCAGAGTCTGGCACGCCTCCTTCGCCCTGGAGGAAAACTCCATGACCCTGGTGCTGCGCTTTTCCGATTCCGCCTTCAGCTCATTTCTCGGAAAAAATGAGAGCCTGTGCTTTAAGCTGCCCCCATCCTGCGCGGCCACCAGGGACCAGGAGATCTACCGGAAACTGCGCTGCTTCGCCGCCATGCTCCTCTCTTCCATGGGACAGGGAGGCACTTACCAGAACCTTTTTTCCAGAGCCGCCTTTGAGATGCTCCTGACTTCTCTCTGCGGAGCCGATCATGTGCGGGAGCAGACCGTCGATCAGAATAAAAAAAGCCAGGAGGCGGTGGAACAGCTCCTGGAATTTATCGCCGGGCACTACGCGGAAAAGCTGAGCCTTGATGACCTGGCCAGGTATACCCACTACAACCGCACCTACGTTTCCACCCTGTTTAAAAATACTGTGGGCATTAAATTTCACGACTATCTGACCAAGGTGCGCCTGGCAAACGCCATTTTCCAGCTGGCCCTGACCGGCAAAAATATCACTCAGATCGCCGTGGATTCCGGCTTTTCTGATTTAAAGACCTTTGACAACCGTTTCCGGGATATTTTCGGCTATCTGCCCGCCGAGTACCGGCAGAGACTGAATCTGTCCCACCTCACCCGCCTGAATGGCAGGCAGCAGCTTTTTATCTCCCCGGACGAGCCGGTGGTGGCGAAAAAACTGAGAGAATTTATGAATGTCTGGCAGACGCCGGACCAGAGAGGAGCTGATCGATTTGAAACCAGTATTTGACAGCAGCGCCATCCGCTTTGACATCCTCCGGCAGAGGGCTTACAACCTGCGCTGGGCTGAGCAGGAGGAGGGAGTGATCCCCCTCACCGCCGCGGACATGGATTTCCCCTGCGCGCCGGAGATCGTGAAAGCGGTGACGGATTACGCCCAGGCCGGTTATTTTTCTTACGCACCCAAAATGGGATTCCCAGAATTTAAAAAAAGCATCTCACGGATGCTGAATGAAAAAAAGAAAGAACCCATACCGCCCGAACTCATTCTCCCCATCGACAGCGCCGCCAGAGCCATGTCCGTCATCGCCAAAGCAGTCTTGAAGCCGGGAGATGAGGCCATCGTCTGCGATCCTGTGGATTACCTTTTCAAGACCTCCATGGAGGCGGCAGGGGCAAAGATCGTGCTCTTTCCCATGGAAATCCGGGACGGAGCCATTGATTTTTCCAGGCTGGAGCAGTACATCACGCCGAAAACGAAGATGTTCGGCCTCTGCAACCCCCACAATCCCCTGGGAATGTGCTATCCTCTCAAAGATCTGGACCACATCCTGAAATTGTCGGAAAAGTATGGATTTTACATTATGAACGATGAGATCTGGAGCGATATCATCTACTCCGACGCTCAGTTTCACAGCATTCTGGAGCTGGGCGCCGCCCGGAATGCCAGAACGCTCTCCGTGTTCGGCTTCTCCAAAAGCTACGGCCTGGCCGGCCTGAGGGTGGGCTGCCTGTACGCCGCCAGCCCGGAGCTTTTTGCCCGGGCAGCAGAGGCCAGCCAGGCAGACAGCACCATCGGCGGCATCTCCAGTCTCTCCCAGGCAGCCGGAATCGCCTGCCTGGACCAGTGCGGCTACTGGCTGGACGCCTTTTTAAAGCATCTGGAAGGAAACCGGGACTATGCCCTGAAGCGGTTAAACTCCATGCCCGGCATCCGCTGCCGGAAACCGGACGCCACCTTCGTCCTCTTTCCGGACATCAGCAGCCTGCCCATGACCGCCCTGGAGTTTACGGAGTTTGCCAGAAAAGAGTACAAGGTGGCTGTCGTTCCCGGCGGAGAGACCTTCTTCGGGCCGGGATCGGAGGGACACATCCGGATCTGCCTGGCCACCAGCCGGGAAGTTCTGGCGGAAGGTTTAAACCGGCTGGAGCGGGCGGTCCTGGCCGTCTCCCGCTGACCGTCCTCTCCCGCTACTTATTTTTCCCGCAGCATTTTTTATACTTTTTCCCGCTGCCGCAGGGACACGGGTCATTGGGATATATTTTTTTCTTTCCCATCTCCGAAAATCCCGGCCCGCGTTCTCCTGCGCCTTCCCGGCCGGAATTTTTCTTCTCCGTCCGCACATGTACAGAAGCCATCACTTCGTCCGGCGTATGGCCGCAGTAAAGCACCATTCTCGTATGATTATAGACCTCTCCCAGAATCCGGAGAAATTCTTTTGCCGTATCGCTGTCGGGAAAATGGATGTTCTGTCCGAACAGCTCCGCGATCTCCGAGATATCATCTCTCTTATTGAACCGGCTCCACAGAACAGGCATCAGAAGTTCCGCCTCCGCCTCGGCCAGATTCACTTTTGACACCAGAAAGGTCTTCAGTTTTCTGTAATACGGATCTGACGCAGGGTAGTTATTTTCCGTATAATCCAGGACCTCATCTGGAGAAGGCATATAAAATCCCGGCACTCCCCGCAGAGCTTCCAGCGTGAGATACTGATTTTCCGCAAAAAGTTCCTTATCTATGAACCGACTTTCACTCCAGACACAGGGGTTGGCTTCCTCCGGAACATTCTCATAGTAATATGAAAATTCTTCCGGCGTTATCTTCCGTCCCAGGCACTGCTTAAGCATCCGGCGGACGATCCCTTCCGGAGCGCACCGGAAAACCATGGCCGCAAACTCCAGACATCTGTGCATCCAGAATGTTCCCTGCCGTTTTTCCTGAAACTGCAGCGTATTGATTTTTTTATAAACTTCGGCAGCCGCCTTCGGAACCTCGGCATAGCCGTCCGCGTACAGAAAGACATAGGACATCTCATAAAGGCGCACCAGTTTCTCCCGGATTTCAGGAGTCGGATAATATCCGTTTGATTCTATCGCTGCCTCAAATTCTTCGATCTCGGCATCGCTGAGAAGCAGCAGGCGTTTCTCCATCACCTCCGGCTCCAGTATCTTATCCTGGATCTTCTCCGCCAGTTCTTCCCCATCCAGCCCCCGGAGATCTTCAAACTCAAATTCCTCTGCCATCTCCAGAAGAGCTTCCCGGCTTTCATCGGAGAGAAACTCCTTAATATCCCGGCATCTCACCCCTTCTCCGGGAAGTGTCTCAGTGTTTGCGGATTTTTTCTGCCGCTCCGTTCTGTCAGCGGGCGAGGAGGCGCCCCGCAGCCCGTTCTCTCCCTTTTTCTCCGCTTCCAGAAGCTCCTCAAAGCTCCTGTAATCCGGCTCCCCGTACCGAACTGAGAACCGTTCTCTTAATCGTTCGTTCACGGCGTCCGCTTCTGACCAGCCTTTGACCCCCTCCGAATCCTTCTGCTTCACGACTGAAGGGCTTGAAATCTCCTCCTCGAAGGATTTTTCGATCTCGGCCCTGTACTGGCTGCCGTCCCCCGGCCGAAAGGTAAACCAGGGTTCCCGCTCCATCTTCTCATCAATATAAGAGTCAGAAGCGCACATACAGTCAAAGCGGCAGGAGCGGACCGGGTTCTCTCCTTCCCTCCGCTCACGCACCTGAAATCCAGCCTGGTAAAATTCAAATTCGTAGTCTGCCTGCGGAGCTGTCTCCAGAATCCCATCCAGGACCAGCGCAAGCTGGGAAAAGGTAATCCCGGCCGGAATCACACAGCGTTTCCATACCGGGGGCTTTGTGTTTTTCAGTATAAGTTTTATCTGATAGGCTTTCATCTCTCTCCTTCTCTCTGTGCAAAAATGTGTTTATCACCCAAATATCTCAAAAACCCCTGTAAATACGGTATTCCTCCCGTAGATACAAGGGTTTATGGAAAATGCGGGCAACAGGACTTGAACCTGCACGGTCGCCCACCAGAACCTAAATCTGGCGCGTCTGCCAATTCCGCCATGCCCGCAGTCCAGTTCATTATACCCGTTCGCCCGCCGCCTGTCAAACGGTATTTTGTGCCCGCGGCGCCCCATATTTTGCGCCCGCGGCGGCCCGTTTGTTCCGCCTGTCCCTGCCGCCTGCGGCGGCCTTATTTTTGCGCCCGGCGCACTTCGTTTTTTGCGCCTACCGCAGCAGCCGCTCCGCGTCCAGAAATCCCCATCCCTGCTGGTTTCTGGGGAGGCCCAAGTCCACCGCCCGCTCCCGCAGGCGCAGCTTCACATCCCGGTTGGTCATGTCCGGATATTTCTGGAGCAGAAGGGCCAGGACACCGGACACCAGAGGCGTGGACATGGACGTGCCGCTCTTGGTCTGGTAGGCCCCTTCCCGGTTGGCGCAGCTGATGATGGCGCAGCCGGGGGCCACAATGTCCGGCTTGCAGATGCAGGCCCCTGTGGGGCCCCGGCCGGAGTAGTCCACCATCCGGTTTCCCATCACATTCACTTCTTTATAATCATCGGAGCATCCCACCGTAATCACCTTCCGGCTGATGCCGGGAGTGGTGATGGTCATCCGGCCGGGGCCGTTGTTGCCCGCGGCCACCACCACCACAAGGCCGTCGTCCCAGGCGGCATTTACCCCTTTTACCAAGGCGGAATTTTCTCCCATCCCCCGCCCGGCAAAGGAGCCCACCGACACGTTCACAATGCGGATCCCGTATTTTTCCCGGTTGAGCCGGATCCAGCGCAGGCCGGACAGCACGTCGGAAGCATAGCCGTTTCCCCTTTTGTCCAGCACCTTCGCGCAAATCAGGCTGCACTCCGGGGCCGCCCCGCTGTAGCCGCCGGCGGAACCGGCGCCGTTTCCGCCGATAATCCCGCTGATGTGGGTGCCGTGGCCGTTGTCGTCGTAGGGGTCGGGCCGCTTCTGCACAAAATCGGCAAATGCCGCGATCCTGTTTCCAAAATCCCTGTGAGGAAAAATGCCGGTGTCCAGGACCGCCACGCCGATTCCCCGGCCCGTGTATCCTTCCCGCCAGCATTCTTCACAGTGGATCGCCTTTCTTGCCTGATTCACAAGCAATCATCCTCTGTCTTTTTTATTAGAATATTCAGAGGACCGGCCCTGGGCCACTGCCGTCCCGCTCCGTCTTTCTATCCTCTCATCAGACGCAGGGCGGAGAGCACCTGTATCTTTACCCCCACCGGCAGACAGTCCTCGTCAATGTCAAACCGGCAGCTGTGGAGATCAGCGGTGATGCCTCTCTCCCGGTCCGCGCAGCCCAGATGCCAGAAGCAGGACGGCCTCTCCCCCGCGAAATAGGAGAAATCCTCTGTTCCCAGGTCCGGCTCTCTCTCCTCCGTCACCCGCTCCTCTCCCAGCACCTGGCAGGCCGTCTCCTTCACAATGTCCACCACCCGGTCGTCATTGATCAGGGCCGGATAGCTGGCGCGGAACGTCACCTTCGCGCTGCAGCCGTAGCTCTCCGCCGTCTTTTCCGCCATGGCCGTCACCCGTTCCTTCAGGAATGTTCTCGTCTCCGGGTCCAGACTGCGCAGGATTCCGTTCATGGTCACCTGGCCGCAGATAATATTGCCTGCCGTTCCGCCCTGGATCTTTCCCACGGTGCACACCGCCGGATTCACCGGGGAAAGGTTCCGGCTCACCAGAGTCTGCAGTCCTAACAGAACGGCTCCCGCGGCCACCATGGCATCCCGCCCCAGGTCCGGGTGGGCGCCGTGGCAGGACGCCCCGTCTATTTCCACCGTAAATTCGTCGGAGGCGGCCATCATATTTCCATAGCGGATGCCGGCATATCCCGCCTCATAGCGGCTGGACACGTGAAGTCCCAGCACATAGTCCACATGGGGATCTTCCAGGCAGCCCGCCTCGATCATCCGCTCCGCTCCTCCGGTCGTCTCCTCCGCCGGCTGGAAGAAGAATTTCACAGTTCCCGCCAGCTCGTCTCTCATGGACTGGAACACCTTCGCCGCTCCTAAAAGCACTGTGACGTGGGCATCATGGCCGCAGGCGTGCATCACCCCCGGATTTTCTGAGCGGTAGGGCACATCCCTCTCCTCTTCCACCGGGAGAGCGTCCATATCTGCCCGCAGCCCCACGGTTTTTCCCGGCAGCTTTCCTCTCACCGCCGCCACGATCCCCGTTCCGGCGATCCCCCGCTCATACTCCACGCCCCACCGGTCCAGATACCCGCAGATCCGGTCCGCAGTGCCGAACTCCTGGCCTGACAGCTCCGGATGGCGGTGAAGCTCCCGGCGGATCTGGGTCAGTTCCTCTCTCATCCCGTCAATCATCTCAGTTATCTCTCTCATACAGCTCCTCCCCGGACAAACCGGCTGTCAAAATCCCAGAAACAGCTGGGCAAACACGATCAGCAGCATCTGCACCACATACATCATCCCAAATAAGGGCAGGAAAAATTTCCACCATTTGGAAAGGGGCACGCCGCTGATTCCGCAGCCGATGGCAATATTGGCCGTAGGCCACAGAAGGTTGGAAAATCCGTCGCCCATCTGGAAGGTCAGCACCGTCATCTCCCGGCTCACCCCTATGAGATCGCCTAAGGGCGCCATGACCGGAATGATCGTGGTGGCCTGGCCGCTGCCCGACGGGATGATGAAATTGATCAGAGTCTCAATGAGCAGCATTCCCTGAGCCGCAATGGAAGCCGGCAGGCCGGTGAGCAGGCTGGCCATGGAATTGATGATGGTGTCGATCACCATTCCGTCCTCCAGCACCACCAGCGTGGCCCTGGCGATTCCCACGATCAGGGCGCCGAACACAATGTCGGCGCAGCCGTTTATAAATTCTTCCGCGATCCGGTTGGGACTCCAGCGGTAGATCGCCGCCGCCACGATGCCCATCATGAGAAACACGCCGGTGAGCTCGATGGTTCCCCAGCCGGAGCGCAGGAAACCGTACATGATGATGAGCAGGCACACGGCAATATCCGCCAGAACCAGCTTTTCCTTCGTCCCCACCTTCAGCTTTACCAGCTCATTCCTGTCAAAATGGAACTTCGTCTTCTCCCCCGCCATCAGGCTCTTTGACGGGTCTGCCTTGATCTTTTTCCCGTAGCGGAAGATCCACCACAGGCTCATGGCGGAAAAGACCGCAAACATGATCACCCGAATCTCCGGGTTGGAGTACACCGGGATTCCCGCGATGGACTGGGCAATCACAATGGTGTACGGGTTCATCAGCGCCGACGCGAAGCCAATGCCGATTCCCAGAATAATGATGGAAAATCCAAACAGGGCGTCATAGCCCAGCGCCACTCCCATTCCCACCATGATGGGGATCAGGCCGTTGAAATCGTTCCACATGCCAAACAGGGTGGCTCCCAGGGCAAAGATCAGGAAAAACAGAGGCACCAGCACCTTCTCCTTCCCCTCAAACTTTCTCAGCAGGGCGCCCATCATGCAGTCAAATGCTCCCGTCTTCACGATCATTCCGAAGGCGGCGTTGACAATGAAAATCATCATCATGATTTCCGCCCCGGCGATCATGCCGCGGTGAAATGAACAGAAAAAGTCGATGATCCCCGTGGGGGACGCCTCCGACCGGTCAATATAGTGAAAAGATCCCGGCACCACCAGCTCTCTCACAGTCCCGTTTACATCCACCGCCTCATAGTCAAACTGTCCCGGCGGAATGATCCAGGTGGAAATGGACGCCGCCAGCACCAGGAAAAACAGGATCACAAACACATGGGGCATACGCAGCCTTATTTTTTTCTTCTCCATAACTTTCCCCTCTCTCCGGGCAGACTCTGCCGCCCGCATTTTTTATGCCGCGAAGTCTCCTGCTTCACAGAAGCGAAACTTCCCGCTAACGCAAAAATGCCCCAGTCCCGTCTGCCATAGACGGATCTGAAGCATTTTTCTGCATTTTTAAATTACTTCTCGGCGATTGCCTCGATCTCGCACAGCGCGCCCTTCGGAAGAGCCTTCACTGCAACGCAGCTTCTTGCCGGCTTGGAAGTGAAGTATTTTGCGTACACCTCGTTGAAAGCGGCAAAATCAGCCATATCTGCCAGGAAACAGGTGGTCTTTACAACCTTGTCAAAGCCGCTGCCGGCTGCCTCAAGGATCGCACCTACGTTCTTGCAGCTTAACTCAGCCTGAGCTGCAATTCCCTCTGCAAGCTCTCCCGTTACCGGGTCTGCCGGAAGCTGTCCGGAAGTGTAAACCATCCCGTTTACCTCATACCCCTGAGAATAAGGTCCAATTGCGCCCGGTGCTTTTTCTGTAGAAATAACAACCATGATACATACCTCCTACTGTAATATTCTCTGTCTTAATATTTTACCCCCTAAACAGTTCGTTGGCAAGTATTTTCCCGGAAGTTTGACAGCTGAAACAACGAAAAATCCTTGTAGGCCGCATAAAGCCTACATTTTTTTGTCAAGTTTCTTTCATTTTATTGTAGCTATTTATAGCTATATATGGTATAATAAGGATTAGGAGGTAT
>DWWL01000007.1 GCA_019119775.1 Candidatus Lachnoclostridium pullistercoris
CCGAATCTGCACGTAGGTATCTGCGGCGAGCACGGCGGAGATCCGTCTTCCGTAGAGTTCTGCCACAAGATCGGTCTGGACTATGTGTCCTGCTCACCGTTCCGTGTGCCGATCGCAAGACTGGCTGCTGCACAGGCTGCACTGGCTGATGAGAACTAATTAAAAATTAAGATAGAGGGGTCCCGCTGCTGAGAAATCAGCGCGGGGCTCTTTCTTTATTTAACAGGAAACTTCGTTCCCTGTTAAATAAAAACGCTCCGCGGAGATCGCACTGCGGCGGAAAGGAAAATGTCGCTTTCGCGACCCGCCACAGGCGGAGAATCCTGCAGAGCAGGATTCTTTCTTGTATAACAGGAAATTTCTGTGACAGGTTTGAGGCGGAGACGGCTTGCGGGAAGCTGTTCCTGATGGAAGAAAGATATGCAGGAGGATATTTTGGACAGGAGAGAGGCGAAATGACGGAGAGAGAAGCCTGCCGGATCCTGGGGGTGTCTCCCGGGGCGGAGGAGAGCGAGATCAAGAAGAGATACCGGCAGCGGATGGTGGAGGTTCATCCGGATGGAAGAATGCACCTGGAAAAGCATTACACCAGCTGCGCCCAGGAGATCAATGAGGCCTACGCGGTCTTGAAGAAACGGTCCGCGGAGAAGGCGAAGCGGGAAAAACAGAAGGCGAAGAGAAAGGGACGGCCGGCCTGGGACGCTCCCGTCAATGAGCATGCCTACCGGGAGCGGGAGATCCTTCACTATGCGGAGGACCGGGAGGGAAATATCCTGGGAAGTTTTCCAGTGGCCAGGGGCAAATATCTGTGGAAGACGGAGGAGGATTTTTCCCTTTTTCTTCTGAGCATTTACCGCTGTGCCGGGGAGATCCTGGATGAGTTTGATGCCTCTTTGAAGAGGAGAAGAAAGGGGCAGAACCGCCAGAAGGTGCATGGGGAGCTGGCTTATCTGCTGGCCCAGCAGTTTATAGACGGGACGGGACTTTTAAAGGAGCTTGCCAGACTGGAGACGGGAGAAGAAGGGGAGACAGTGTATTATCTGCCGGCGACGGCGGAGCTCTCCGGCGGCAGACCGCTGCCGCCTGGGACGGTCCTCTGTCCGGCAGGAATGAAGGACCACCGCCTTTATCTGCGGGATCTGTCGGGAAGAGGGATCGGATATCTGTCTTTTCCGGATGACAGGCTGTATTATGTGGTGATTCCCCTGCTGGAACAGAGGAGTGCGCAGGTAAAGATCTGCACGGCGGAGAAACCTCTGCCGGGAGGCGGGCGGGCATCGGCTGCCTATCAGCACCTGCATCTGTGGCTCCGCCTGCCGCCTGGGGCGGCTGGCCGGATGCCGGAGAATTTAAACCTGGAGATCGAGCGCCTGCTGAGGGAGAGCCGGGCAGATTGAGCACGGGAGCGGGCGGTCTGCTGAGGGATTGGCTGGGGGCGGCGTCAGACCGCTCCCAGGATCCAGTAGAGGAGACCGCCGATGATCCCGCTGGAGAGAATGGCCTTGATCGGGCCCAGCTTCTTTTTCTGCAGCAGAAGGAAGAGGACGAGGGAGAGAAGGAGGGCTGTCCAGTTCGTGCCCGCCAGGGAGATCTCTGACAGGCCGTTCCACCAGGCGGTGCCTGCCAGGCGGACGGCAGCGGCGATGATCATGGCGACCACAGCCGGACGGAGTCCTTTGAGTACGCCCTGGACTCCTTCCAGGCTGCGGTATTTGTCGTAGAACCATGAGAGAATGAGAACGATGACCATGGCCGGCAGAATGTAGGAAAAGGTTGCGGTCAGGGTTCCGGGGATGCCGGCGGTCCTGGTGCCCACAAAGGAAGCGATGTTGATTCCCAGTGGGCCGGGCGTCATTTCTGCGATGGAAATGATGTCCGTGTACTCCCAGTCGGTAAGCCAGTGCTGTTCAGCCACAACCCGGCTGCGGATCAGTTCCATGGAGGCGTAGCCGCCGCCGAAGCTGAAGAGTCCGAGGAGGAAAAAGGTTTTAAAGAGCTGATAGAAGATCATTTGGATGCACCGTCCTTTCCTGCCTGCTTCTGTTTCATGGCGATCCAGGTGTGGATTCCGCCGATGGTGCCGCAGACAAAGAGCACCAGGATGATATCTGCGTCAAAGAGGAGGACAGCAGCCACCGCAGCGATGAGCATGATCCAGGTAAAGAGAGAGGCGCCGGAAATGACATTTTCCGTCATGGTGACGGAGACATTCATCATGACGGCGGCGACTCCTGCCTGCATTCCCTGCAGAACGACGCTGACCACCGGATTGCTGCGGAACTGCGTGTAGAATACGGAGATGACGCTCAGGATGATCATGGGAGGAAGAACGGTTCCCACGGCGGTAAAGATGGCTCCCAGAGGTCCGCAGACGCGGTAGCCGATCATGATGGAGGTGTTGACAGACATCACTCCCGGGCAGGACTGGGCGATGGCGGTCAGGTCCATTACCTCATTCTGATCTACCCATCCCAGCTCCTCGACAAATTTTTTCTGCAGGAGAGAGATGATGACCATTCCGCCTCCGAAGGTGCAGGCGCTGATCACAAAGCATGTTTTAAACAGGGTCCAGAGCCTGTTTGTGTTTTTGACAAGTTTGACGGATGTTTCCATAGTATTAAAATGCTCCTTTCATTTCTGCCGGCAGGGAATCTCCCGGACATGGCTGCATGGATGTTCGGCGGCTGCCGCAGTGCAGGCGGCTGCCTCGGAAATCTTGAATATTTTCCCGGGCGGCTTTATAATAGTTCCAGAATACGGCTGCGGAAGCGGCCGCAGAGAGGAGGAGGCAGGGGTGAAACTGACCCAGCTTAAGTATTTTCAGGCGGTATGCCGCTGCGGGAACCTGACCCGGGCGTCCAGAGAACTTCACATTTCCCAGTCCAGCCTTTCGGAGGCCATAAGAGAGCTGGAGGAGGAGTTTGGAGTCCTGCTGTTTTACCGGCTGAGCCGCGGGCTGGCGCTGACCAAGGAGGGGGAATATTTTCTCCAGGAGATCAACGGGCTTTTGGAGCACGCAGATCAGGTGGCAGAGCATATGAATGCCTTAAAGAGTACGGGGCAGACTGTCACGCTGGGCGTGCCGCCCATGATCAGCGTGCTGCTGTTTCCCCGGCTGCTGGCCTTGTTTCAGAAATCTTTTCCCGGGGCCCGGCTGCTGGCGGAGGAAGGAGGCAGTCTGGTCAATGAGGCCAGGGTGGCGGACGGAACCCTGGACGCGGCGGTGATCTCCTGCAGCGGGGATTCACTTCCGGAGCTCAGCTATCAGGTGCTGTGTACCCTGAAAATCTGTTTTTTCGTCAGCCGGAAAAATCCTCTGGCCCGGAAGGAATGTCTGCGCATAGCGGACATAGGGGAAACGCCGCTGGCTCTTCTGGGGGAAGATTCCTTTCTCACCAGCTGCATCAGCCGCCATTTTGAGGCTCAGGGGCTGACGCCAAACGTGGTGCTAAACACGAACCAGCTGGCGGCGGTGGGGCAGATCGTCCGGGATGGAACGGCGGCTGCCTTTCTCTTTCAGGGCGTCCTGCCGGAGGAGGATGAGACAGCTGTTCTCCCAGTGGAAGATCTTCCTCCTGTCTCGGTCTGCCTGATCTGGAACGAGGCGCGGAGACTGCCGCCCTGTGCCGCCCGTTTTATCCGCATGGTGAAGGGGGCCGGCGGCTCTCTTGCCGCGGGACTTTCTACAGATTGATTGTAAGGCGGCGGGCGGGAAAAATCCAATAGAAAAATCAGAAGGGTGATTCGGAAAAACCGAAAGAGGGAGGCGGGGCAGAGCCGGGAAAAGCGGAGCAGAGTAAAGGGGAAGGCTTTGAAAAGAAGGGGAGCAGAAGCAAGAGGAAGGCTATGAAAAGAAGGGGAGCGGATGAGAGCGGAGGCAAGGGGAATATTCCGGAAATGAGCGAAACAGAGGGGACTCAGAAGAATAAAAGAATAAACAAAAAGCCCGGCCGGCGGCTGAGGCCGGCGCGGGCAGATATTTGTCAGGCATAGATATGCCGGGCTTTTGTCAGAGTGACAGTCCTTTTACATACAGATCATAGGCGTTGAGGCCGGACAGATCCACATCCTTTAAGGTGACGGGCTGCCCTTTTTTCACGTCGTTTAACAGGACTGCCTTGTTGAGGAGATAGAAAGGAGCGGCGTCGGAGGCGTTCTCCCTCTCTAAAAGCTGGGGAGTGAGGCCGTCGATGGAGTGGTGGTGGCCCTGCACGGACAGTGCCGTTCCTTTGGGAAGATCGCGGTCGGCCACGCCTGCCATGATCGTCACCTGGCGGCATTCCGGATGGCAGCCTGCGCCCAGGAAATCGCCTTCCAGAATGGATGCGGGAGTCTCCATGCCCATATAGTGGTAGGGGTAGTAGATGCAGGCGTATTTGCCGTTCTTGCTCATCACATGGCCCTTGCCCTTTAAAATATCCCACATTTTCTCGTTTTCACATCTGACAATGATAAATTCGCCGCCGCAGAAGCTGGCCTCGTCAGACTCTCTCAGGTTGTAGAATACGTCCACCACGCCTGTTTTTTTGAGAATGCCTCCGTCTTCCTCAGGAATGAAGATGTTTGCCAGCTCGCTGATCTTGGCGATGGGGTAGTGGAGGAAGGGGCAGGCGGGAACCAGGCCGGTTACGTTGGACACCAGGTTCATCTCGCAGAGGTCGGCGGAGATCACGCCCAGATATTTCTCCAGCAGCTTTCTGCGGGCATCCAGAGTTTCACGGCCTTTATAGCGCCAGCAGTCCATCAGCTGAGGCAGGGATTCGGAGGGGGTGGAGCCGTCGGTGTAGGTGAACATTCCGCTCTCTCTGTCCCACACGAAGTCGTACTCGCTGGATTTGCCGGCGCAGATCACTTCCAGGCCCAAAAGTTTTGCCCAGGAGTAAAGGTCCAGGAGGTTGCGGGGCTGGTCGCCGTTTACCAGGGCGTAGACCGCTCCGTGCTCCGCGGCTACCTGGTTTAAGATGGGGCCGCACACGCTGTCAGTTTCTTTGGAGACCATGTAGACGTTGATGCCTTTTTTCAGGGCGATGAGAGCGGCATCGGAGCTGACGGCAGTGTTGCCGGTGCACTCCACCATGGCGGTGATGCCGCATTCCATCACCAGCCGGTAATCGCTGACGATGAGAACAGCATCCTCAGGGGCCTTTGCGATGGCGTCCAGATCCTGACAGATGACGATCTGGTCTTCTGTGTAGCCCACTTCTTTTAACACTTCCATGCACTCATTGGTGTGTCTGGAGCAGATGACCCGGAGTTTCATATTCTTTACTTTGGGGATCTGAGCCAGAAGCGTGTAGCCGTAGCCCTTCGTGGCGCCGATGATGCCTACCTTTGATACTTTTCCTTCTTTGTTGATCCATAAATTTGTATAATCCATACAGTTTGCAGCTCCTTTCTGAAAAATGGAAGTCCGGAGTTAAGGCCGGAATACGATCTTGATGGCGGCGTCATCCTTGTCCGCCAGGTCAAAGCCGGCTTTGATGTCGGCCAGAGCGAATTCATTGGTGATCAGAGGCTTGATCTTAACTGAGCCCTGGATGATGGGGCGGAGAGTGTCGGGAACCCACACGTAGCGCTGCTGCCAGGTGTGGTGTACCAGACAGGTGTTGACAAATTCCAGTCCGTCGTCATGCCACCGGCTGATATTTAAGGTGATGGGGGTCGTCACCCAGCTGTAAAACACGAATTTTCCATTGTGGCGGATCATGGCGCTGGCGGCATTGAAGGAATCGGCAGTGCCGGCGGCCTCGACCACCACGTCGGCGCCGCGGCCTCCGGTCAGGGCTTTTACTTTCGCAACCGGGTCCTCCTCCCGGGAATTGATCACGATATCTGCGCCGAGAGATTTGGCCAGGTCCAGTTTCCCTTCCAGCACGTCAACCAGGATCACCTGGTAAGCTCCTTTTAATTTGGAGCACTGGGCAATGATCTGTCCGGCGTAGCCGCCGCCCATGACCACCACAGTATCTCCCAGTTGAACGCCGGTGTTTAAGCCGGAATACATGGCGCAGCAGGTGGGTTCTCCCAGAGCGGCGATGTCCATGTCAAGTCCCTCGGGAACAGGCTGGAGCTGAAAGGCTTTTGATTTGAAATAGTCGGCGAAATTGTTGTTCCAGCCAAAGGCCATGACCTTGTCGCCCACTTTGTAGTCGCTTACCCGGCTTCCCACAGCCACTACCGTGCCGCCGCTCTCGTGGCCCAGCAGGAACGGAAATTCCGGTGGCTGGCGGAACTCAGCGGTCTGAGGCGGCATAAAACCGCGGTAGAAGCTCTTGTCAGAGCCGCAGATCCCCATGAGGTGATTTTTGACAATAATATCGTCCTCGCCGCATTCCAGCTCCCGCTCGATCAGTTCGATGTCGTAGGCCTTATTTAAGCGGGCCGCTCTTGTAACAAATTTTTCCATATTGTAACCTCCTGAATGGCGGCAGGTCCTGAGAAACGGGATTTTTCAGGTTCCCTTCTGCGGACGCGCCGCCGATAATGGTGAGAGAATAATAGCTGGTTCCGGATCAGACGATGTGCAGGGCCACCAGAAGGCAGGTCACTGCAGCGCCCACAAAGCCGGCTACGGTAGAAGCGCCGCCCACGGCGCGGATGCCCTGTTTCACATCCATGTTGGACATGGAGACAGTTACCCAGAAACCTGAGGAGTTGGCGTGCTTGAACATCAGAGCGCCGGTTCCGCAGGCCAGGAAGGCGGCTACCGGGGAGATCCCCAGAGTCTCCAGCATGGGCTGCATGAGAGCGGCGGAGGTCATAACTCCCAGGGAGTTGGAACCGGTCACCACATGGATGATGGCAGCCATGATAATGGGGATCAGGATGGGCGGGAAGGAAGAGGCCACAACCAGCTCGGCGATCTTGTCAGCTACGCCCGCATTCTTTACAAAGGTGGCCAGAGCGCCGCCCATACCGGTTACGATAATAGGCATGGCAGCGGCGGTGATGCCCTCGTCCACCCAGTCGTTCAATACTTTTTTCGTTTTCCACTCTTTTCCGGTCAGCAGAAGAGAGAGGATGCAGCCGGTGAACAGGGCGGCCAGGGGACTTCCGATAAAGGAGCAGAAGTCTGCTGCCGGAGTTCCGGGGATGATCACGGAGGCTGCGGTGTTGATGAAGATCAGAAACAGGGGGAACACGATGGGCAGCAGGGATTTCGTCAGGGACGGAAGCTGCATGGTCTCGTGCTCAGCCGCTGATTTTAAGAATTCTTCCTTCGGGGAGACAGGAGTCTTTAAGGTCAGGCAGTAAAGGGTGGCTGCGATGACGCTGGGGATGGATACGATGGCGCCCCAGAGAATGGCCTGTCCCAGAGGAACATTTAACAGAGCGGCCGCGGACACCGGTCCGGGAGTCGGGGGAACTAAAGAAGCAGTTACCAGAGCGCCCAGATAGAGAGCGGTGCCGTAGCACATCATGGATTTTTTCGTCTGTACAGCCAGCAGGGAAACGATAGGGATCAGAAGGATCACCACAGTGTCAGCCCAGATCGGGATTCCCAGGATGGCGGAGCTTAAGGCGATGGCCCAGATAATATGTTTTTCGCCTACCAGATTGATGGCCCATTTGGTGATGCGGACAGCAGCGCCTGTCTTTTCCAGGACAGTTCCCATGGTGCAGCCGAGGAAGATAACGATGGCCACATCTTCGATGGTGCTGGCAAAGCCGCCGTTGATGGCTCCCTCAATTTCCGACCAGGGAGTTTTGAGGGCGACAGCCAGGATCATGGCTGCGATCAGAATGCCGAATGCCGCGTTGACCTTGCATTTGGAGATCAGCACGATCATCAGCAGGATCACAACAGCAAAGACGATAAGTACGTATGAAGTTGACATAAACCAACCCTCCCATAATTAGTGTTCCGCGGACCCTGGGAGAGATGCCGGCAGAATTCTCAGATTCCCAGAGACGCGGACGTTTGATACTCCCTTTTACAGCAAAAGTTGTGCCAGAATTATAAAAGTTGTGAGAAAAAAATTATAAAAAACAGATAAATTCAGCAAAGAATAAGGAAAAAGAGGGAGGGCACCGCCGGGCGGGAGAGAACGTGATTTTCTGCCTGAGGGCAGGAAAATGATGCAGATGGTGCAACAGATGGGGAATAGTGCAACATTCTGCATCAAAAAGGCTGCCGGGGAGAGGTGCAGGGATCAGGAAATCTGATATTTCTGCAGCTTTCTCCAGAGAGTGGAGCGGTCCATGCCCAGGAGCTTTGCGGCCTTGGTGCGGTTTCCGCCGCAGGCATTCAGGGCCTCCCGCAGGCGCTCCGGCTCACTGGACGGGGCAGGGGCGGGGGTAAAGGACTCCGGATCCAGATCTTTTGGGTAGAGGATTTCCCGCAGGCTGTCCTGGGAGATCACAGTTCCGGTGTGGAGGACGCAGGCCCGCTCTGCCATGTTTTTCAGCTCCCGGATGTTGCCGCGGAAGGGATACTGGCGGAGCAGAGCCAGGGCGTCGGGAGATACGGTGAGAGGAGCGAGGCCGTTTTCCCGGCACTGAGCC
The DNA here is from genome assembly GCA_019119775.1 of Candidatus Lachnoclostridium pullistercoris. Classification (GTDB taxonomy): domain Bacteria; phylum Bacillota; class Clostridia; order Lachnospirales; family Lachnospiraceae; genus Lachnoclostridium_A; species Lachnoclostridium_A pullistercoris. The sequence goes on from DWWL01000007.1 coordinate 8,506, forward strand.
TTCAAAAAGGTACGGAACAGAAGCTCCACATCGCCCTCCCGGTCCCGCAGGGGAGGGACAAATAAGCGCAGCACGTCCAGGCGGTAGACCAGATCCCGGCGGAACAGCCCCTAATCGGCCATGCGGGAAATGCTCTGGTTGGTGGCGGAAATGATCCGCACGTTCACGTCAATGACCTTGTTGTCTCCAATGCGCCTGACCTGGCGCTCCTGGAGAGCCCGGAGGAGCTTGCTCTGGATGGCAGGGGAGATTTCGCCGACTTCGTCCAGGAACAGGGTTCCGCCGTGGGCCTGCTCAAAAAGGCCCATTTTTCCTCCCTTGCTGGTGCCGGTGAAGGCCCCTTCCACATATCCGAACAGCTCGCTGTCCAGAAGATTTTCCGGGAGAGCGGCGCAGTTGATGGCCACGAAAGGGCCGTTTCCGCGGCTGCTGGCGTTGTGAATGCTCTGGGCGAACAGCTCCTTGCCTGTGCCTGTTTCTCCGACGATGATCACGTTGGAGTCGGAGGCGGCGTAGCGCATGGCGGTCTGAATGGTCTTTTCCATGGCGCTGCTCTGGTGGATGATGTCGGGAAAGGTGTATCTGGCTTTTAAGCCGCGCTCGCTCAGCTTTCGCCGGATCTGTCCTTCCAGCTCCTGGATCTGGGTGATGTCGGAGAGGTTTATGACTGCCCCGGACAGCTCCTTATTGGCGATCACCGGGGTGCAGCTGGCGGAGACGGTGGTCCTGGTCCCGGGGATGGTGAGGATCCGCCCGTTTTCTTCTTTTCCGCTATCCATGACGGAGCAGAAAAGAGGCCAGAGGTAGGGCAGGGCTTTCTTTAAGGGGCGGTTCATCAGGCTGATGTCGCCGGCCATTTTCCGCACTACCCGGTTGCGGACCAGGATGACCCCGTCCCGGTTTACAAATAAAAGACCGTCTTTGGAAGAGTAGATGATGGTTTTGTACATCTGGGAAATCAGACGCTCCTGGCGGATCTGTCTCACTGTGCGGACCGCTTCGTCCAGAGCCCGGAGAATGGCGTCCTCGCCGGTGCGGATCACCACGGACGGAAGTCCCGCCTTTTTGGCCTGGATGTTGGCAGAATATCCGCCGATCAGGGCGTCACAGCCGGCATTGATGGCCTCCTCCACCGTTTTTTTTAAGTCCTCGTGGTGGATGGTGTCGTAAACTTCTCCCTCGACCTGGAAGAAGCGGAAAATGGTCTTTGCCTCGTACATCTGCTGTCCGAAGCCGCAGACGGCGATCTTTTTCGGATGGAGAGTCTCGCAGCATTCGGAGACGGCCCGGACCAGGTCGTAGCCGGAGATGGACAGCTGGATGGTAGGGATCTGCCGGTAGCCGTCGGAGGTTTTCTGGGCAGTGTAGCCCCTGGCGATAATGGCGTCGTAGTCATCGGAGGAAAGGTCGGGAATGTCCTCCACAGTCATGGCCTGGATCTTGACATCCAGCTGGGCGCGCTCCGGGTGACGGGAGAGCACATGGTGGACTTTTTCCTCCAGCTCCGGATAGGGAACGATAAATAAGAGATGTATCACAGAATCAGCTCCAATCTTTTCAGTCAGTGTTGTGTTGCAGACAGGTTGCACTGTTTCAAAATATACAACAATGCAACAGGAAGGTCAAGAGAGGCCGGTGGGAAACCGGCCGGATCCGGCTGAAAAAAAGAGAGTTTCAAGTTGGCACGGAATTTGCTATATTTTTCTATAGAAATCCCCGCGCAGGGGATCATCAGAACGTGATACGGGAAAGGATGAGGAAAATGGCGGTACTTGGATGTATTGCAGATGATTTTACGGGAGCGAGCGACGCCGCTTCGTTTCTGGTCAGGGGAGGAATGAGCGTCCGCCTCTGCAGCGGGATTCCGCAGGGAGAGAAGGAAGAGGACGGGGCTCAGGCGATCGTGATCGCCTTAAAGTCCAGGACTCAGGAGAAGGCCGGGGCAGTGAGAGACAGTCTGGCGGCGGCGGAATTTCTTCTGCGGGCGGGAGTCCGCCAGATCTATTTTAAATACTGCTCCACTTTTGATTCCACGCCGGAAGGGAACATCGGGCCGGTGGCGGATGCCCTGATGGAGAGGTTGAAGGGCCCCTGTACAGTTCTGTGCCCGGCTCTGCCGGTGAACGGGCGGACGGTAGAGAATGGAAAACTGTTTGTAAACGGAGTTCCTCTGGACGAGAGCTCCATGAGATATCATCCCCTGACGCCGATGTGGGACTGCCGGATCCGGGTGCTGATGGAAGCTCAGAGCCGCTACCGCTGCTATGAGTTAAGCCGGGAGGAAATGAAAGATTTTTCCATCAGTTCCCGGGGCGGTGAGCCGTTTTATCTGATTCCTGATTACACGGAGACGGAGGACGGGGAGGCGATCGTGGAAAAATTCGGCGATCTGGCTCTGCTCACCGGCGGCAGCGGCCTGCTTGAGTCTCTTGCCAGGAAATGGTCCGGACGTCTGGAAAAAGGGGAGAAGGCCCCGGAGAGCGGTACGGACGGGCGGGCGTTAATTCTGGCAGGCAGCTGCTCCAAGGCGACTCTGGGGCAGATCGCCTGGTACCAGGCCCAGGGAATGCCGAGTCTTAAGATGGATCCGGCCGCAATGCTGGAGGGAAAGCAGACGTTTCAGGATATCTGGGACTGGGTCAGCCGCCAGGGAGAGGAGAAAACTCCTTTGGTCTACAGCTCGGATACGCCGGAGCGGGTGAAGGAATACCAGAAACTGGGCAAAGAGCGGGTGGCACAGCTTTTGGAGGAACAGACGGCCAGGCTGGCGGCAAAGGCGGTGGAGGCCGGCTACACCAGGATCATCTGTGCCGGAGGAGAGACGTCCGGGGCAGTGACCCGCGGGCTGGGATTTTCCTCCTACTGGATCGGCGAGAGCGTGGCGCCGGGAGTTCCAATCATGGTGCCGGTGCAGGATCAGAGGCTGCGCCTGGTGTTAAAGAGCGGCAATTTCGGCCAGGAGGATTTTTTTGGCCGCGCAGCGGCCATGACGGAAAAGAAGGAGGAAAAGTAGATGGAAGAAGAGCTGAAAAAGAAGCTGGAAGAGAGCGTGTGGGTCTGCCGCAGCCTGTTTGAAAGGGGAAAGACCTCCGGTTCCTCCGCCAACATGAGCTTCCGCCACGGGGACCGGATCTGGATCACTGCCAGCGGGACCTGTTTTGGGACGATGAAGGAGGAAGATTTTACGGAGATTGCCCTGGATGGCACGCCTCTTTCCGGCAGGAAGCCGAGCAAGGAGTGGCCGCTCCATCTGGCCCTCTATGAAAAATCTCCCCAGATCGGGGCTGTTATCCACACCCACAGCACCGCCAGCGTACTCTGGAGCTTCGTGCCCGGACTCAGGGAGACAGACTGCATCCCGGCCCACACGCCGTACCTGAAGATGAAGCTGGGGACGGTAGGGCTGATCCCCTATGAAAAGCCGGGGTCAGAGGAGCTGTTCTCCGCATTCCGGGCCAGAGTGAACGCCAGCGACGGTTTTCTGCTAAAACAGCACGGCCCGGTAGTGCCGGGCAGGACGATCATGGACGCTTTCGGCAGTCTGGAAGAGCTGGAGGAGAGCGCGCGGATCGCCTGGGAGCTGTACCGGGCGGGGATCTTGGCTTGACTCCCCTCCCTTCCTTCCTATAAAATGGGAGGCAGAGGAGAGGATGGCATGAACACAAAGGTATTAAAATGCTTTCAGACAGTTTATGAGGAGAGGAGCATCAGCCGGGCGGCAAGGCGTCTGTACATTACGCCCCAGGGCCTGAGCAAAAATATCCGCCAGCTGGAGGAGGAGCTGAAGGCCGTTCTCTTTGTGCGGACGGCCCAGGGAATGGAGCCGACGGAGAGCGGCCGTTTCCTCTATGAGAGGTCGGAGCGGATCGTCCGCCAGCTGGAGGAGATGGAAAACGGGCTGCGGCAGCTGGAGCAGAGGAAAGAACGGCTGAGGATCGGCTGCGCCAACGGCGCCTTAAACCTTCTGCCTCTGCCGGTGATCTTAAAATTTGGAGAGGAGCATCCGGAGCTCCGTCTGGAGTGGAGAGAATATCCGAACGACCAGGTGAAAACGAAGCTGATGGATTCGGAGATTGAATACGGTTTCGTCATCGGAGAGTGGAGCGGGCAGGCTGTGGCGGCCAGGATGATCACCGGCTGCCGCATCTGCCTGCTGGTCTACGAGGGTCATCCCCTTTACGGCCGCGAACGGGTGAGCCTGTCCCAGCTGGAAGGGGAGCGGCTGCTGATCATGAATGAGTCCTTCCGCCTGTACCACGAGTTTACAGCCCTCTGCGCGGTGCAGGGCGTGACTCCCTCCATTGTGGCCAAGACGGCGGACGGGGCCGGGCTCTACCGCCTGTGCAGCCAGAAAGTGGGGCTGGCGGTGGCCCCGGAGTTTTTCCGGGAGGAATTCCGCATGGACGGAGTGCGGGCCCTTCCCTTTGAGGAAGATCTGTACTGGGAAGTGTACGGGGTGAGCCGGAGAGATACCTCCGGCTATGAGAATATCCGCCTTTTTGACCAGTATCTGAAAGAACATCTGTAAATAAGGTGCCGGCATATGGCAGCTGCCCGGCCGGACCGTCAAAAAAGAATTGCGTCCCGTCAATCACTGGTTGATGGCCCGCAGTTCTTTTTGCGTGGTATAATATAAATACTTGACAAGATCTTCCGCGGGTCCGGCGGAAATGTATGCCTGACCGCGGAAATAAAAACAGAGAGGGGAAAGCACATGAAGTACAAAAATCTGTTTACTCCTGTGAAAATCGGTTCCGTCACCATCAAGAACCGGTTTGCCATGGCGCCTATGGGACCGCTGGGACTGGCGGATTCCGAGGGCGGCTTTAATCAGAGGGGAATCGACTACTACACAGAGAGGGCGAAAGGAGGCACCGGACTGATCATCACCGGCGTTACCTTTTCCGACTGCAAGGTAGAGACCCAGAGCATGCCCAACTGCCCGAATTCCACCTACAATCCCGTTCATTTCATCCGCACTGCCAGAGAAATGACGGAGCGGGTGCACGCTTACGGAAGCAAGATCTTTCTGATGATGTCCGCCGGCTTCGGCCGTGTGACCATTCCTACCAACCTGGGAGAATTCCCGCCGGTGGCTCCGTCCGCCATTCCCCACCGCTGGCTGGACAAGATCTGCCGTCCGCTGACGGTGGAGGAGATTAAGAGCATTGTAAAATCCTTCGGAGACGGCGCCTACAATGCCAAGAGAGCCGGCTTTGACGGCGTGGAGATCCACGCGGTCCACGAGGGATATCTGCTGGACCAGTTTGCCATCTCCATGTTTAACCTGCGCACCGACGAGTACGGCGGATCTCTGGAGAACCGCCTGCGCTTTGCGAGGGAAGTGGTAGAGGAGATCAAGAGCCGGTGCGGCAAAGATTTCCCGGTGGCTCTGCGCTTCAGCGTAAAGAGCATGATCAAGGACTGGAGAGAGGGCGCTCTTCCCGGCGAGGAATTTGAGGAGAAGGGCCGTGACGTTGCGGAAGGTCTGGAGGCGGCAAAACTGCTGGTGCAGTACGGCTACGACGCTCTGGACACGGACGTGGGAACTTATGACGCCTGGTGGTGGAACCATCCGCCGATGTATCAGGAAAAGGGCCTTTACCGTCCCTACTGCAAAATGGTAAAAGAAGTGGTGGACGTTCCAGTGCTCTGCGCCGGCCGTATGGACAATCCGGATATGGCCTCCCAGGCGGTGGAAAACGGAGAGTGCGACATCGTCAGCTTGGGCCGCCCGCTGCTGGCAGACCCGGATTACGTCAATAAGCTGCGCGCCGGCCGTCTGGATCAGATCCGCCCCTGCATTTCCTGTCAGGAAGGCTGCATGGGCCGGATCCAGGAGTATTCCATGATCAACTGTGCCGTCAATCCTCAGGCGGCCAGAGAGCGGGATATGGCTTATGAGCCGATTTTAAGGAGCAAAAAGGTTCTGGTGGTGGGCGGCGGCGTGGCCGGCTGCGAGGCGGCCAGGGTTCTCGCCATCCGCGGCCATCAGCCGGAACTTTATGAGAAGGGAAGCCGTCTGGGCGGAAATCTTCTCCCCGGCGGAGCGCCTGAGTTTAAGGAGGACGATCTGGCCCTGGCAGACTGGTATGCGGCTGCTCTGAGGGATCTGAGAGTTCCGGTATATTTAAACCATGAGGTGACAAAGGAAGAGGTTCTGGCGGGAGATTACGACGCGGTGATCATCGCCACCGGTTCCCAGCCGAAGAAATTCTCGCTGGGAGATTACGATAAGGTGTACACAGCAGCCCAGGTTCTGTTAAAGGAGAAGGACTGCGGAGAGAGCACAGTGATCGTGGGCGGCGGCCTGGTGGGCTGTGAGACGGCCCTGTGGCTGGCAGAGCACGGCAGAAAGGTCACGATCGTGGAGGCTCTGGACAAGATCCTGGCGGTGAACGGACCTCTGTGCCACGCCAACAAAGATATGCTGGAGCGCCTGGTGCCCTACCACGGCGTGGATGTGATCACCGGGGCAAAGGTGAAATCCTACAGAGACGGTGTGCTCACGGCAGAGACAGCAGAAGGCGAGAAAATGATCTCCTGCGACAGCGTAATCCTGGCTGTGGGCTACCGGGAGGAAGACTCTCTGTACCGTCAGCTGGAGTTTGACGTGCCGGAGATCTATCTGCTGGGAGATGCGAAGAAAGTATCTAACATCATGTATGGAATCTGGGATGCCTTTGAGGTGGCAAACCACATTTGATGAACTGCATATGAGAGAGAAAGCGCGGGCTGCGGCCTGCGCTTTTTCTGCTATAATGAAAATTTAAGCATTCTGTAAAGAAAGGGCCGTGGAACTGCTCCTTTTGACGTGATACAATGGAGAAAAGAGCGGGGGTGCAGTTTATGAGAAAGGTTCAGATCCACTGCCACAGAGGCGACAGGGAAGGACTCCGGCATCTGCTGGAAGAGGAAGGGAAAAAAGGCTGGTATGCGGAAAAAATCAGGAACAGCTGGAAGGTCTGTCTGGTCAGGCGCAGGGAGCAGACGGACGAGAAAGCCCGCTGCCGCCTGGTGACATGCCGGAGCGGCCCGGAAGGGAAATGGACCGGGCGTTTCGGAAAATGGAGCAGACAGTCTGGCAGACCGTCTGGAGACGGGGAATTTGAGGCTGTCCGGAAGAGCTGGGAGGAGAAGGGCTGGACCTTTGGCTGTTTTTTTGGCTGTACAGCCGTGTTTTACGGCTCGGAGCGGCTGGAGGAGGGAGTGCGTCCGGTGCAGGGAGAAGAGGAGAAATCCCTTCTGCTGAGGGAAGAGAGTCAGCTGTTTGTCCGCCTGACCGCCGGCGGACTGGCGGTGGTCCTCCTCGGGGCGCTGGCGGCAGCCCTGTTTTTCGTCGGAAGAGCCTCACGGGCAGAATGGGAGGAGTTTTTTCTGGTGCTTTTTACCGTCTGGATCATATACAGCCGGTTCTGGGCCCTGGAAGCTGTCCTGCGCCCGTTTGTCCGCCGTTCCATCCGGCTGGGAAAACCGCTCCCTGCCTGGGTTTCGTTTCTCAGTGAGGAGAGCGCGAGAGCATTTCTGGCTGTCCTGACGGGCGGCTGGGCGGCTGGGAAACTGTATGTGATGGGAGTGACATATCAGGCGGCCGCCATGGGGGCGGGCACTGTCCTGGCTGTCTGCTGCCTGCTCTGGCTGGGGATCCATTTTTATAAGACGGGAAAACCGGTTCCGGACTTTTTCTCCGGGGCGCTGGCGGTCTCCCTGTTTATCATCCTTCTCACAGCCGGATTTGCCTGGCCTTCGGAGGGAAATTACCGGTTTCTGGTGGGAAAGGGAGGGGGCAGCCTGTATTTGAAAGAGACGGCAGAGACGGTGGACGCCCTGAACACGGAAGATCTGGGCTGGGGGCCCTGGGACAGCGCCTATGTGAGGGATAATCCGTCCCATTACTGCCTGGAGGAGCGGCTGACCTACACGTATTTCAGCGATGAGCTGGCAAAGGAGCTGCAGGAGGAGTCCTCCGGCTTCCGGTTCTTTTCCGGCGGTCTGGCGTCCCGCCTCCGTTATGTCGGCACCCTGGAGGGAAGGCTGAAGAAAATAGATGACCTGGAGCGGTTCCTGCGATTAAAAGGGCTTGATCTGAAGGAGGGGGAACCGGTTGAGCTGGTGCCGGAGGCAAAGACCTGGATCTGGCAGGACGGCAGGGAGCTGGTCAGTCTGTTTAAGGACGGGAGAGTGGTGATCTACTTTTTAAACACATGGGACGAGAGAAGATTTGACCTGGAGAACAGCCGGGAGAGGGCCGGGATTACCCGCCGCCTTATTGAGAAAACGGCAGCCGGCAGAAGTGAGATAACTTCTGCCGGCTGCCGTCTGTCTTTGGCGGAGGCATAAAAAGAACAGGAAGCAGACTACACGAGAGCCTTTGTTTTCCAGGCCCCGCCGCGGTAGCGCCAGACGAAAAATGCGGCCCGGACCCACCAGTCCAGGATCATGGCCATCCAAACGCCGAACACTCCAAAGCCCATAAAGCGGCCGAAGATATAGCTGAAGACGATCCGGCATACCCACATGGAGGTGACGGAGGTGATCATGCAGAACTTCACGTCTCCCGCAGCCCGCAGAGTGGACGGGAGGGAGAAGGCCGTAGGCCAGATCATGATGACGGAGATGCCGTGGAGGAAGAAGATTTTGACGGCTTCCTCCGCAGTGATGTCGGACAGATTGTAAGCCGCGGTGATCACTCCGGATGCGGCCAGCATGATGACAACGGTGATGGTCACGGACGCATAGGCGATCTTTAACATTTTTCTGGTATAATAGCGGGCCTGCTCATAGTCGTGGGCGCCTACGCACTGGGAGATCACGGTGGTAATGGCCAGGTTCATGGCCATGCCGGGGATCGTCTGGAAGCTGGCCACTGTGTTGGCCACGGCGTTGGCCGCGATGGCGTAGGTGCCGAAGGTGGACACCAGGCTCAGCACGATGATCTTTCCCAGCTGGAACATGCTGTTTTCCAGTCCGTTGGGAATTCCGATCTGGAGAATTTTCTTTACCAGATTTTTCCGGAACTGGTATTTTAAGGTTGGCTTGATGTGAAGCACCTGGTTCTGGTTCAGCAGCAGAACTGTGATGGTGATGGCCGCCACCATACGGGATACCAGAGTGGGGATGGCCACGCCGTCGGCCGCCCGGTGGAACCCAAAGACCAGGATAGCGTTTCCGCACACATTGATGACGTTCATCAGCATGGACACCTTCATGGACACCTGGGAGTTTCCCATGGAGCGGAAGATGGCGGCGCCCGCGTTGTAGAGGGCGATGAAGGGGATGGACGCGGTGACGATCAGCAGGTACACGTTGGCGTGGTGCATCACGTCCGCGTCGATCTGGCCGAATACCACATGGAGAATGAAATTCTTTCCCAGGTACATGACTGCCATGATGATGACGGCCAGAATGGTCACAAACCAGATCAGCTGATTGGCGGCTTCACAGGCCCGTTTCTCCCGTTTCCGCCCCAGATACTGGCCGGCGACCACGGCGCCTCCTGTGGCCAGAGCCTGGAACGCATTGATTAAAAGAAGCATGACGCTGTCCACCAGGGAAACGCCGGACACGGCCGCTTCCCCCGCCTGGGATACCATAATGGTATCGGCCATTCCCACGAGCACGTTCAGAAACTGCTCGATGACAAGGGGAATGATCAGGGACACCAGGGCCCGGTTGGAGAACAGGTAATGACTTCGGTCTGCAGCAGCTGTTTTCATAATACGAATCCTTCCTTTTGATGTAAATTCCAGCTGTCTATTATATTACTGCTGAAAGCGGGGCACAAGAGAAAATTTGAAAATTCCGGCGGTTTTGGGAACGAAGTTTCCTATTATACAAAAAGAGGACTGCCTGAAAGCAGTCCTCCGATTGCGGATTTCCGGTCATAGACTCTGCCGGAGCAGAATTCTTTTACTGTACCTGGGTCTGAGTGATGTCCGGATAGCCGTCTGTGGACGGAAGGGTGAAGTTCACCGGCTGTCCCGGATTGTTGATGTTGCACTCCACATACATATGGTAGGTCATGGAGCTTCCCTCGTAGTTGACGGTCATATCCATCAGGGCTTTTTCCTGGATGGAATTGCCGGCTGTGTCCAGAGTCATCTCTCCTTTGTAGGTGTCGAAGGAGACAGAGCTGCCCAGGTCAGCGTATTCGCTGCCCATGGTTCCAAATACAGACTGGACCATCTGGTTGAGCTTGGCGCCGTTGGCCGTAAAGTAGATGGTATAGGTTCCGTTTCCGTTATCGGTCATGGAAGCGTCCTGAATGTAGGACAGGTCGTCCTCCGTGACGAGAGAGGCAGTCTGGGCGCTCTCCATGGCTGTGGCCATGTCCATGGGGATCTTCATCTTTTCCCCGTCAATGTCGTAGTAGCCGTAGCCGCCGGTGTAGAAATAATTCATGTGGACAGTTTCTCCCAGCAGGTTTAAGTTCATATCCATGAGGTACTCCATGCTGTCAGAGTAAATGTCCTTCATCTTCATGTTGCCGTTCATGTTCATGTCCAGGGTCAGCCCTTCCATGCTGATCTGCATGTTCATGAGCATATCCGTGTCAATGGCGGTCATGGACTTGCTCTTTTCAGTGGCAGCTCTCAGCGCGGCCATGGCGGCATTTTCCGGGGCCGAAGCCTGCTGGTACTGGACAGCGCCGTCCTGAACCCAGCGGCCGTTGGAGTCGAGCTGATAGCCGTTCACGGAAGTGCCGGCGAGCATGTAGCCGTTGGAGTCAAAATAGTAGCACTCAGCCAGGCCGTCGTTATTTCCATCCAGCCATCTCCAGGTGTCCTGCGGGTAGGAGCCGTCGTCTTCCTGCCACCACCAGCCGGTGGAGTTCTGCTGCCACTGTCCGGCAAATGCGGTCGCCGACATGGTGAGGGCGAATGCCGCGGTGAGAACAGCTGTCGTAAACATCTTTTTCATACTGATACCTCCTTATGAGTCTGCGTAGATTAACCTGATAGTTTGATTATATACGGTGCAGGTCCGGGAGACAAGAACATTTTTCTTACAATTCCATAAAATGACGGACAGAAAAACGGACTTCTGATATGCTGAATGGACAATATATTTCGGTGCCATTTCAGACGGCTGCGCTCTAACTGTCTCATGTTCCCCGCGATGTATAATAAATGTCTGTACAGGAAAGCAGATTATTGCAGGATAGCGTTTATATTATTTTCAGATAAGTCATGCCATTCCGCATCTGCTTTTTGCTCTTGCTCGTTAAAAATATCATTAAATTCATCTTCTGAACAGGATTCATTATTTATAAAATACTGTACATAAAATTCATTGTTTGTATCATATCCAGATTGACTGTACGCCTGAGGATTTATACTATATCCAGTTTCAGAAAAAGTCATTTTCCCTATTCCGGAATCAGCCGCGCCGCTTGAAAATGAAAATGTACCGTCTGTCTTTAAATTCATAAATGCCCTGTACTGCAATGTATATCCATAGGTTTCTCCATTCTGATAATGCAATATCTCAAAACCATAATCAGAAATATTATTTATTTGAAGCCAAAGAACAGCTTCATCTTCTCCGTCGCCATCAATATCTAAAATTGTAAATTTTGCAGCACTTACTGCAACACTATCATCAGCCGCAACAGCCTTGCTTATCTCACTGATATTTAAACTCTCATTTGCCAAATCAGTACATATGAAATTACTTTTCCCCAAAAGTATAAATTTGTAAGTATTTTCCTCTGATTCTGATGGCTGCGCCGGCGGGGTCTCAGCAGTTCCAGTTTGTGCATCACTGGATAAATCTGTACGGTTGTCATCTGCTGAATCTGATTGGGTATTGGCACACCCAATCAGCATCCCTGAAATTAAGGTGATATAAACAGCACATATACAAAGCAATAAACTATTTTTCTTCGGTGATTTGGTCGATATATTTTTGAGTCTTCTTTTCATAATTTCTTTTCCTCTATCATATGGTTTTGAAGTTCGGAATAGTATGGTGCTGGCGGGGGCTGTCAACGGTGGGCGAAACCCATTTACTTGCCGTTGACTGGCTCGGCTGGGTTTGCTGTTTTTTGCACGATAAAATAAACTATATACTGCAATGAGTGTACCAGATATGTCACCGGAGTACAATATCCGCAATCCACACTGGTACAAGTGTGATACTTATCATACATGAGCATTTTGGGCGGGGAGGCATGAAAATGCAGGAAGAGATCTCCCCGCCGGGAGATGCCGGCGGGGAGACGGAAAAGAGAAGGAGTGGGAGATGGCAGGAAGAAATGGACGAGGGCAGTTAAAACAGCTGGCGTCCTTTCACATATTTATGCAGTACCCAGTCGTCCCCGGACAGGTAGAGGAACCGCTCCAGCCGTTCCTTTAAGGACAGTTTCTGGGGATGGGGAATGGGACTTTCGTCCAGGACGATGGCGTCGCATTCGTAGCCGGGCTCAAAGCTGCCCACTTTGCCGAAGAAGCTGCCGCCGCCTTTCGTTCCCATAAAGAAGGCTTCCTCCATGGTGAGAGGCTTTAAGCCGTCCCCCGTCAGGCGGGCCCGGAGCTTGGACACCTGGATGGCTTCGGCCATGGCCCGGAAGATGGAGAGGACTGTTCCGCCGGCAATGTCAGAACCTAAGCCGACAGACATCCCCTGATCCAGGAAGAGGCGCACCGGCGCGGCGCCGGAAGTTAAGTTGGCGTTGGACTGGGGACAATGGGCGATGTAGACGCCCTTCTCCTTCATCAGCTGGATCTCCTCCGGCGGGCAGTGGACGCAGTGGGCCATGATGGTGGGTACGTCCCCGCCGAAGAGGCCGAACTGATCGTAGGCGTCCCCGTAAAAGCGGGAGCCGGGAACCAGTTCTTGTACCCACGCGATCTCCTCCGGATTTTCCGAGAGATGGGACTGGAGAGGCAGCTGCCACTCCCGCTGGATGTCCCGGAGCCGTTCCATGAGATGGTCGGAGCAGGCAGGGATGAACCGGGGAGTGAGAATGGGGCGCACATGGGAATAATGTCCGGCAGTCTGCTCCAGCCAGGCGATTGTGGCGTCGGCGGAGGCGTTCCCGTCCTTCTCGCAGAGGTAGTCGGGACAGTTCCGGTCCATGTTCACTTTTCCCACAAAGGTTTCCAGGCCGGATTCTTCCAGAAGGTCCATGAGGATCTTTGTGGCAGGAAGATGAAGGGTGGCAAAGAGACAGGCTCTGGTGTTTACGCTCTTTCTCAAGTCATTTACAAAGATGGAGTAGGCCCGTCTGGCGTACTCCGGGTCCTCATACCGGGCTTCCTCGGGAAATGCGCTGGAATTGAGCCATTCCAGAAGCTCCAGATCCATCTTGAAGCCGCGGAAAGCGTACTGGGGCGCGTGCATGTGCAGGTCCGTCAGGCCCGGGACGATGAGACGTCCAGTATAATCCTCCACGGAAAGGCGGGAGTAGATTTCCGGGAGCTGCCGGAATACGCCTGCGCAGAGGCCGTTTTCGCAGACCAGGAAGCCGTCCGGGACGGTGATCAAAGTGTCCTTGTCTGTGCTGTAGCAGATGTCTCCTTTTAAAATTCTGGTTGTTTCCATAAAGACGATTCCTCCTTTTATTCTCCGCAGGCGATAAGGTTCCGAAATATTTTCGGGCAGAAAAAAGCTGCCCCCAGCCGGCAGGTTCCGTCCAGTTTTCATTTCCGCGGCAGCGGTCCGGGGGGACATATCCGTATGTCCATCGGGCGGCTTCCGCGGGGGCGATCCCCTGCAGCTTAACAGCGCTGCGGAAATTTGCTGCTCCGCAGTCTGCTGCGGAGTATTGACTGGAAGGAAAACACATAGTCAGCTGGAAAGGCAGCCGGTAGAAACATTCACCCATTTTGTGAATTTATACATATTTTCCGCTCCCAGTCTACCATGGCCGACCAGCCATGTCAAGATTTGCGCCGGCCGATCCTTTCAAGATTGTATCAGTTCAGACGATGTGTAAACAGAGGGGAAAACTGCAAACAAGCTTGACGTCAGTTTTCTCCTCTGTTTATCTGCCGTCTGAACTGTTACTCAAGATTTCCGTTGTGTTTCCGGCGGGTTAATGGTAAGATAGGAGACAGCAAACGACATAAGAAAGGAATTTACACGCAATGGACAAGCAGAAAGTGATCCGGGCGGCCCTGCTGGGCTTCGGAACGGTGGGCAGCGGTGTGTACCTGCTGGCGTCCCGCCTGGGAGACGAGCTGGTAAATAAGACAGGGGCGGCTCTTGAGATCAGCCGGATCCTGGTGCGCAGCCTGGAGAAAAAAAGAGAGGGGGCGGATTCGTCCCTGTTTACGGATAACTGGAAGGAGATCTTAGAGGACAGCAGCATTCAGGTGGTCATCGAGCTGATGGGCGGGATCGAGCCGGCGAGAACCTACGTGAGTGAGGCGCTGAAGGCAGGAAAACATGTGGTGACGGCCAATAAGGACCTTCTGGCGGAGCACGGCGGAGAGCTGCTGGAGCTGGCCAGGGAAAATGGCTGCGATCTGATGTTTGAGGCTTCTGTGGCCGGAGCGGTGCCGATCGTCCGGGCGCTGAAGCAGAGCCTTGCCGGGGCGGAGCTGACGGAGGTGGCCGGAATCGTCAACGGCACCACCAACTACATCCTCACCAAGATGTCAGAGGTAAATATGGATTATAAGGAAGCTCTGGAGCTGGCTATGAAGAAAGGCTATGCGGAGGCAGATCCCACCGCGGACGTGGAAGGCTATGACGCCGGCCGCAAGATCGCCATCATGGCGTCCATCGCGTTCAACTCCCGGGTGACGTTTTCCCAGGTGCCCACAGAGGGAATCACAAAGATCACGGCGAGGGACATCCGGTACGCCAGAGATTTTGGCTATGTGATCAAGCTGCTGGGAATCGCCAAGAAGGAGGAGGACGGGATCGAGGTGAAGGTTCATCCCATGCTGGTGCCGGAGGACCACCCCCTGGCCTCGGTGAGAAGCTCCTTTAACGCAGTGTTTGTGCGGGGGGATGCCTGCGACGAGGCCATGTTTATGGGAAGAGGAGCGGGCAAGATGCCCACGGCCAGCGCCGTTATGGGCGACGTGATCGATGTGATGGGAAATATCGTCCACGGCTGCTGCGGGCGGATGGGCTGCACCTGCTACAAGAACATCCCGGTGAAGGAAGAAGGCTGCACCATGAGCAAATATTTTCTCCGGGTGCAGGTATCTGACCGGCCGGGAGCACTGGCAAATATCGCCGGAGTCCTGGGCAACAACAACGTGAGCATTGCCCAGGTGTACCAGAAGAGAAGTGAAAACGGAGTGGCGGAGCTGGTGATTATCACCGACCGGGTGCTGGAGCGCAACTTAAACGATTCTCTGACCGTGATCCGGGGAATGACGGCGATCCGGGAAGTATCCAGCGTGATCCGTGTTTATTAAATTTTTATAGAGAAAATGGCCGAGGGCTGCGCGAAAAAAGCGCGGCCTTTTTTCTTTTCCGGATGCGTCCGGGAGAACTCTAAGTTTTTCTTAGTGATATTGGAACTATAATTAATTTTACAAATTTATAATTATATATTATAGTTTCTTTAACAAAAACCTATGAAAGTGCTCCGAATTTCGGGCCGGGAACATTTTCGCAGGTGGACGTATTATGTGGGAAGGGAGAAAAAGAAAATGACAAATGAAACACAAATGCTGCTTGGATTGTTTTTAGGCATTGCGATCATGATCATTCTGGTCATGAAGACGAAGATCCACACGTTTATCGCTCTGCTGCTTGCGGCTATGATCGCCGGTCTGGTTGGCGGAATGACTCCTGGAGATGTGGTGGACGCGATCCAGGTTGGTTTTGGAAACACGCTCCAGAGTACAGGCATCATCATCGGTCTGGGCGTAATGATGGGCGGAATCCTGGAAAAAACGGGAGCCGCTGAGCGTCTGGCCTACACCTTTATCAAGGCAATCGGAAAAGGCAAGGAGGAATGGGCACTGGGAGTGACCGGATGGCTGGTTTCCATCCCGGTATTCGCCGATTCCGCAATCGTAATCTTCGCGCCCTTATGTAAGGCAATGTCCAGAATGACCGGAAAGTCCGTAATCGGACTGGCTCTGGCTCTGGCCTGCGGCCTTCAGTGTACGCACGTAATGGTTCCGCCGACGCCCGGTCCTCTGACTGCAGCCGGAATGCTGGGTGTGGATGTTGGACAGATGATCCTGGCCGGCGCAGCCATGTCTGTTCCGATCTTCATCGCCGCTGAGCTCTACGCAAAGTGGATCGGAAAGAAGATCTATCAGATCCCCAATGAGGACGGCACCTTTACCAGAAAAGAATTCAAACAGGAATACATAAAGAGCATGGATCAGCTTGAGCAGATCATGAATGCAAAAGAGCTTCCCGGCCTGTGGGCATCCCTTTCTCCCATTGTGATTCCGCTGATCCTGATCCTGTGCAAGACAGTGGCAGATTTTGTAGGCATGAGCGACGGCACCGTATACCAGCTGATCACTCTGGTGGGATCTCCCATCGTGGCTCTGGGAATCGGAGCTGTGCTGGCAATCTACGGCCTGGGCGGAAAGATCGAGAAGAAAAAAGTGATGAGCATGATGGATGAGGCAATCAAGGATACAGGTATGATCATGCTGATCACCGGAGCCGGCGGCTCTCTGGGCAACATCATCAAGGTCAGCGGTATCGGCGACGTGCTGGGCGCAACGGTTCTGGCATGGCCCATCCCGGCGATCCTGATCCCCCTGATCATCGGCGCCCTCATGAGACTGGCTCTTGGTTCCGCAACGGTGGCAATCACGACGGCTGCCTCCCTGACGGCTCCTCTGGTATCTCAGCTGGGAATTTCCCCGATTCTTCTGGCACAGTCCTGCTGTATCGGTGCAATCGCCTGCAGCTACTTCAATGACAGCGGATTCTGGGTATTCAATGGAATGTTCGGCTTAGGTGAACTGAAAGATCAGGTGAAATGTAAGACGGCGGTATCCTTTATCATGACCGGCGTAGGTATGGTAGAGCTTCTGATATTAAATATGATATTCTAAGTTTCCTGAAGAGAAACGGCCCGGAAATGAAAAACCGGCCTGCCCAGAGATGGGCGGGCCGGTTTTTTCAATCCGTCTGTTCAGAGACTGGCGGCGCGGACCAGTACTCCGCTGCCAGCCGGATAAACTCTTTCGCCGCCTGGCTGACATAGCTGCCTCTCCGGTAGCTGACCGCGATATTCCAGGCGGGATGCTCCGGCAGAGCGAAGGCGGCGATCCCCTTCGGCTCTTTCTGAACGTAGTAGTAGGGGATCACACCGCAGCAGATGCGGGAGCGGACCAGGGTGGCAATGGTGGCGGTGCTGGAAGTCTCAAACAGCACCGACGGCTCAAAGCCGGCGCTGCGGAAGACCGCGTCTGTCAGCCGGCGGCTGGTGGATTCCTTGTACATAAAGACGAAAGGCTCATACTGCAGGCGGGACAGTTCCAGAACGGCCAGAGGTTCTCCGGCCGGAGCCGCCAGAGCGCCCAGGGGATGGCCCTCAGGGATGGCCAGCACAAATTCTTCTCTGCGGATGATCTCATACACATCCCCGGTCTGGTCTGATTCCTGAAGAGTCATAAAGCCGATGTCCAGATTTCCCTGGGAGATCTGCTGCTGCTGTTGGTGAACGCTCATTTCCTTCGGCTCTATGATAATGTTGGGATACTGGCTGTGGAAGGCGGGGTAGACGGCGGTAAACATGTCAATCCCTCTTCCCGGAGTAAAGCCCACTGACAGGCGGCCTTTTTTGGTGGCGGCCATGTCGCTGATGATGCTGTAGGTCTGGTGTTTGATCTGCAGGATCTTTCTGGCGTTTTCCAGGTAGACCATGCCGGCCTCCGTGGGGCGCCAGTTGGTCCGCGACCGGTAAAAGAGGGGGGTGCCCAGCTCTTTTTCCAGGCGGAGAAGCTGTTGGTTTAGGGCGGACTGGGTGATGAAGAGCTTTTCCGCAGCTCGGGTGATGTTGTTTTCTTCTGCGATTTTTACGATGTATTCCAGTTGTCTCAGATCCAATGTTTTGTCCTCCTGCGTCTGCTTCGTGGTGCCGGGCGCTCTGCGCCCGAAACGGGGGTCTGTGCGGCCGCGGCGGTTTCGGAAGCTCGGGGAACCCTGGCGGCCTGTGCGGCCGCGGCGGTTTCGGAAGCCCGGGGAGCCTTGGCAGTCTGGGCGGCCGTAGCGTTTTCGGAAGTCCGGGGAACTTTGATGGTCCGGGCGGCCGCCGTCTCCGCGCGCCAACCATTCTCTTGAACTGTCTCAGCCGGCGGCAGCCGCCGGATCAGCTGCCGTTTTGCCGCCCGCCACAGATAGAGGATCAGGGTCATGACGGCGAAAGATACACAGGCAAAAAGGAAGGCGGTGCCGGTTCCCGGCATGGACTGCATGGGCTCATACCAGTTCCCTGAGATCAGGAACCAGACCTCCGCGGTCAGATAGTTGACAAAAGTCTGGGCGGCAAAGAAAAACAGGGAGTGGCGGCCGGTAAACTGCAGGAAACGGACGCGCTTCCACTTGACCGCCGTCAGATATACGGCAGCAATGCCGGAAAAAGCCCCCGCAAGGTAGAGGGGTGCCGGCGGATAAACACAGTCGCACATGTTGCTGTAGCCTCCGAATGCGGGCCCGAAGATATAGTTGGCCCACACAAGAAGGGGAAAGAGTGCCCAGTACAGGGGAGTCAGACGTCTGGTCAGGTCCAGGGAGCGGAAATAATAGCCTGCCGCCAGAAAGAGAAAGGCGGTGCAGGCAGTGTCCAGCTTCCAGGGAAGACTGGCTAAGCCGAGCGGCTCGTATTTCCAGAACAGCCAGTTCACCCACGGGAGAAGATGGATTCCCACCGCGGCGGCAAGTCCCAGGGAAGCCAGGCGGAGGACAGGACTTCTGCCCTCAAGGCAGCGAAACCACAGCCAGAGCATCAGCTCTGCGAAAAACAGGGCCGCCAGAAACCACACCTGTCCGATGTAGAGCTCCGCCGGCTGCCCGTAGTAAAAGATGGACAGAAGCTCCGACTTCAGTTCTCTGCAAAAGACCGCCTCCCGGTAGAGAGGCCGGATCATGCAGATCAGAAATCCCACGAAGGTGATGAAGAAATAGGGAACGAGGCGGGCACGGAACTTGTCCCGCACTGCCTGGCTGAAGGTTTCATATTTTTCCGGCCGGAAGGTCATTCCCGTGAGAAAGAAAAAGAGCGGCATATGAAAACTGAAAATCCAGTTAAACACAGGGCTCTTAAAGTTTAAGGTATGTCCGAACACCACCAGAAACATGGCCAGACCCTTGGCAGTGTCCAGCTCCCGGAGACGTTTGGAATGGCTTTTCATATGTATTCCCCCATTTTTGAAGTGTCTGTACATTATTATAGGAAAGGAAAATCAGAAAGGCAATGCTTTTTTTGGAGAAAACGTGTATAATGGAGAAGGAAACGTAACAGTTCAGACATCCGATGTGTAAACAGAGGGGAAAACTTACTTACAAGCGAGCTTGACGTCAGTTTTCCCCTCTGTTTACCCGCCGTCTGAACTGTTACGAGGAAACTGCTGCGCTGGCAGCGGAAAAAATCAGAGGAGGTATGAATATGAACCAGACGATGGAGACTATTTTGACCAGAAGAAGCATCAGGAGCTTTCAGGAGAAGCCCATTCCGGAAGAAGATATGAGGCAGATCGTGGACGCCGCTCTTCACGCGCCCAGCGCCATGGGACGGCAGACCTGGCAGTTTACGGTTGTGACGAACAGGAAGAAAATCAAAAGGCTGGCGGAGGCAGTGGGAAAAGTCCTGGGAAGAGCGGATTATGACATGTACCGCCCGGAGGCGCTGATCATTCCTTCCAACTCCAAGGAGAGCCGTTTCGGCCGGGACGACAATGCCTGCGCCATGGAGAATATTTTCCTGGCGGCCCATTCCCTCGGGATCGGATCCGTCTGGATCAACCAGCTTCACGGGATCTGTGACGAGCCGGCAGTTCGGGAGGTTTTAAAAGAATTCGGAATTCCGGATGATCATGTGGTTTACGGCCTGGCTGCTCTGGGTTATGCGGATGACACGCCCATCGCGCCGAAGGAGAGGATCGGAAAAGTGACATACGTCCGCTGACGGCGGGCAGGGCAGGATTCTTTTTTCGCCTGCAAAGCCTTGCCGAACCTGTAATTTTTTGCTATAATGGTTCAACATGAAAACAGGGCAGGCCGGGCCTGCTTGGGATAGAAAATGTGGAGGGACAGATATATGGAAGAAAAAACGCCGGTAGCGGAGACCGGGGAAAAAGAGACGGTTTCCAAAAACTTTATCGAGCAGGAGATTGAAAAAGATCTGGCGGAGGGCGTGTACGACCACGTTCAGACCAGATTTCCGCCGGAGCCGAACGGCTATCTGCACATCGGACATGCCAAGTCCATTCTCTTAAACTACGGACTGGCAAAGAAGTACGGCGGCAAGTTCAATCTTCGCTTTGACGACACCAACCCGACCAAGGAAAAGGTGGAATTTGTGGAGTCCATCAAGGCGGATGTGCAGTGGCTGGGCGCCGATTATGAGGACCGGCTGTTTTTCGCCTCCGATTATTTTGAGCAGATGTATGAGTGCGCGGTGCTTCTGATTAAAAAGGGCAAGGCGTTTGTCTGCGACCTGACGGCAGATCAGATCCGGGAGTACCGGGGAGATTTTAAGACCCCGGGCAAGGAGAGCCCTTACCGGAACCGCTCCGTGGAGGAGAATCTGCGCCTGTTTGAGGAGATGCGGGAAGGAAAGTATCAGGACGGGGAGAAGGTGCTCCGGGCCAAGATCGACATGGCGTCCCCCAACATCAACATGAGGGATCCGGTGATCTACCGGGTGGCCCATATGAGCCACCACAACACCGGGGACAAATGGTGCATTTACCCCATGTACGACTTTGCCCACCCCATCGAGGATGCCATCGAGCACATCACCCACTCCATCTGCACCCTGGAGTTTGAGGACCACAGACCTCTGTACGACTGGGTGGTGCGGGAGTGCGAGTTTGAGAATCCGCCCCGTCAGATCGAGTTTGCAAAGCTCTATCTGACCAACGTGGTGACGGGCAAGAGATATATCAAGAAGCTGGTGGAGGACGGCATCGTGGACGGCTGGGACGATCCCCGTCTGGTGTCCATCGCCGCTCTGAGAAGAAGAGGCTATACGCCGGAGTCCATCCGCATGTTTGTGGATCTGGTGGGAGTGGCGAAGGCCAACAGCTCAGTGGACTATGCTCTGCTGGAGTACTGCATCCGCGAGGATCTGAAGTTAAAGAGAGCCCGGATGATGGCGGTGCTGGATCCGGTGAAGCTGGTGATTGACAACTACCCGGAGGACCAGATGGAAGAGGTGGAGGTTCCCAACAACCTGGAGAATCCTGACCTGGGCACGAGAATGGTTCCCTTCGGAAGAGAGCTGTACATCGAGAGGGAGGACTTTATGGAGGTTCCCCCGAAAAAGTATTTCCGCATGTTCCCCGGCAATGAGGTCCGCCTCATGGGCGCTTACTTTGTCACCTGCACCGGCTGCGAGAAGGATGAGAACGGCAATGTGACGGTGGTTCACTGCACCTACGACCCGGAGACAAAGGGCGGTTCCAGCGCAGACGGCCGCAAGGTGAAGGGCACGATCCATTGGGTGGCTGCCAAAACGGCAGTGAAGGCAGAGTGCCGCCTCTATGAGAACATTGTGGACGAGGAGAAGGGCAAGCTCAACGAGGACGGTACCCTGAACTTAAATCCCAACTCCCTGACAGTACTTTCCGAGTGCTATGTGGAGCCGGAGCTGGGGAAGGCACAGGCTTATGACAGCTACCAGTTCATGAGGAACGGATATTTCTGCGCGGACTGCAAAGACAGCCGGCCGGACCATCTGGTGTTCAACCGGATCGTATCCTTAAAGAGTTCCTTCAAGCTGAAAAAGGACTGACGGCATGGATTTGATGATCCCGCTGAGGACGGAGACGGACGTCCCCCTCTATCAGCAGATTTATGAATATATCAGACAGGAGATCCGAAAGGGCGGACTGCAGGCAGCGGTCCGCCTTCCGTCTACCAGGCAGCTGGCGGAGCATCTGAAAGTGAGCCGAAGCACCACCCAGCTGGCCTATGACCAGCTGACGGCAGAAGGGTATATAGAATCCGTCCCCTGCCGCGGATACTTTGTGTGCGAGACGGAGAACCTTCTGGAGATCCCCGCCGCAGGCGGAGAGGAAGGAAAGGGGAAGAATGGCTGCTGCGGCCGGCCGGAGACGGCTGCGGAGGAAGAACAGTCCGGAGAAAAGAGCGGGGAGGAAGAGAGCCGATGCGCGGTGGATTTTTCTCCCAGGGGAATCGATCTGGACAGTTTTCCCTACGGCGTGTGGAGAAAGATTTTCCGGACCACTCTGGTGGATGACAACCGGGAGATGTTTCTGGCGGGGGACCGCCAGGGGGAGCCGGCGCTCCGGGAGGCGATCCGCGGCTATCTCCACGCCGCCAGGGGGGGTTCCTGCGGGGCGGACCAGATTGTGATCGGAGCGGGAAATGAATACCTGCTCATGCTCCTGATGAGCATTCTGGGAAAAGACCGGACGGTGGCCATGGAAAATCCCACCTACAAGCAGGCGTACCGGGTCCTCGCCGGACAGGGGATCCGGGTGGTGCCGGTGGAGATGGACGGCCGGGGCATGAAGCCGGACCGGCTGGAGGAGAGCGGGGCGGACATCGCCTACGTCATGCCGTCCCACCAGTTTCCCACCGGCATCGTCATGCCGGTGAGACGGAGGCAGGAGCTTCTCTCCTGGGCGGGGAGAAAACCGGGGCGCTTCCTCATCGAGGATGACTATGACAGTGAGTTCCGCTACCGGGGCAAACCGGTGCCGGCGCTTCAGGGAATGGAGCGGGAGGAGAGGGTGATCTATCTGGGAACCTTCTCCCAGTCGGTGGCTCCCGCCATCCGGATCAGCTACATGGTCCTGCCCCGGCCTCTGTCAGACCTTTACCGGGAGAAGGCAGGATTTTACGCCTCCACCGTCTCCAGGATTGACCAGAACATGCTCTATGAATTTATGACCGGGGGGCATTTTGAGCGCCACTTAAACCGGATGCGTGCGGTGTACCGCTCCAAGCACGACCTGCTCCTTTCTGCTCTGCGGCCTCTGGACGGGAGTGTGGAGATTTCCGGGGAGAACGCGGGCATCCACCTGCTTCTGACCCACAAATTCATGACGGAAGAAGAGCTTCGGGAGCGGGCCGGCAGACAGGGGGTCAGGGTTTACGGCCTCTCCTCCTATTACATCGGGGAGCCGGAAGAAAAAAAGGAGAGCCGGACGGTGCTTTTGGGCTACGCCAGCCTGACGGAGGAGCAGATCCTGGACGGAGCGGCAAGGCTTAACCGGGCCTGGGGCAGATGAAGAACAGAAAAAAGGAGAGAAGACAATGGACAGACCGGAATTTTATTTTTCCCATGTGGGAATCAACGGAGGATGCGAGGAGAAGAGGGAGGAGATGCTGAAGCTGTGCCGCCTGGTGTTCGGGGCGGACAGCATTCAGGAAAGCCCCCACGCCTGTTTCGCGGGAAACCGCACTATGGAGATCCAGAAAGAGGACGGGCTGGGGACCATGGGCCATATAGCCCTCTACACCCCGGATCTGAAGGCAGCCATGGCTTATCTGGAGGAGAACGGTTATCCCCTTGACAGAAATACTGCCAAATATGAGGAGGACGGTACCATGAGGCTGATCTATCTGAAGGATGAGATCAACGGTTTTGCCGTCCACCTGACGACAAGAAAGTAAAAGATCAGCCGGGAAATGACATAGGTGTTTGACAGACGGAAAAAATAGTGCTATTTTTTACTGTATAACAATGAAGCAGCATAGGAGGCAACATTATGGAGAAGAAAAATCTGGATTGGGAAAATATAGGTTTTGCATACCATCAGACGGACAAGCGGTATGTGTCTAATTTTAAAAACGGTCAGTGGGACGAGGGCACGCTCACCTCAGACCCCAACGTGGTGCTCAATGAGTGCGCGGGCATTTTCCACTACTGTCAGGAGTGCTTTGAGGGACTGAAGGCATACACCACAGAGGACGGCAGCATCGTTACCTTCCGCCCGGATCAGAATGCAGAGCGCATGATGAACTCCGCGAAGGGACTGGAGATGCCTCCCTTCCCGAAGGAGAGATTCCTGGATGCGGTGGACCAGGTGGTCCGCGCCAACGAAGACTGGGTTCCCCCTTACGGGAGCGGGGCGACTCTGTACATCAGACCGTACATGTTTGCGTCTTCCCCGGTGATCGGCGTGAAGCCGGCTGAGGAGTATCAGTTCCGGATTCTCTGCACTCCGGTTGGCCCCTATTTTAAGGGCGGCGCAAAGCCCATCACCATCTGCGTCAGCGATTTCGACCGGGCAGCTCCCCACGGAACGGGCTGCATCAAGGCGGGATTAAACTACGCCATGAGCCTGCACGCGGGAATGGCCGCCCACAGAAACGGCTTTGACGAGAATATGTTCCTGGACCCGGCAGAGAGAAAATATGTGGAGGAGACGGGCGGAGCCAACTTCCTGTTTGTGACGAAGGACGGGGAGCTTGTAACGCCGAAGTCTGATTCCATCCTTCCCTCCATCACCCGCCGTTCCCTGATCTACGTGGCGGAGCACTATCTGGGGATCAAGGCGACGGAGCGCCCGGTGGAGCTGGCAGAAATCGGAGAGTTTGCGGAGTGCGGCGTCTGCGGCACGGCTGCGGTGGTTTCCCCGGTGGGCAAGGTCGTAGATCACGGAAAAGAGATCTGCTTCCCCAGCGGAATGGAGAAGATGGGGCCGGTGCTCCAGAAGCTCTACGACACCCTGACCGGCATCCAGATGGGACGGATCGAGGCTCCGGAAGGATGGATCCGGAAGATCAAATAAAAAGAGAACGGGAGTTTACCATTGAAGAGAATTGTGCGGCAGCTAGCAGCTTTTCTGCTTGCGTGCCAGTTGTTTGTGGTTACGGCCTACGGGAAACCGGACTGGCCCAATGATGTGGGGATCCTGGCGGAGGCAGGGATCGTCATGGATGTGGATTCCGGGGCGGTGCTCTACGGCCAGAACATCCACGTCGCCAGCCCGCCGGCCAGCATCACCAAGATCCTGACGGCTCTGGTGGTGCTGGAGAACAGCCAGCTGGATGAGACGGTGGAATTTTCTGAGACGGCCGTGTCCAGCGTGGAAGCGGACAGCGGCAATAAGCTGGGAAGCGTGGCCGGGGACAGGCTTTCGGTGGAGGATTGCCTTTACGGCATGCTGCTGGAGTCGTCAAATCAGGCGGCCAACGCTCTGGCGGAGCACGTGGCCGGCTCCATCTCAGCTTTCGTGGACCTGATGAATGAGAAGGCGAAGGAGCTGGGATGCGAGGAGAGCCATTTTGACAATCCTTCCGGCTTAAACGGGGACACCCAGTATGTGACGGCCTACGACATGGCTCTGATCTCCCGGGCGGCGTTCCAGAATGAGACGCTTCTGGAGATCAGCTCCACCCTGAGCCGGAAACTGGGACCCACGACCAATTATCCCGGAGGCATCACGGTGGAAAATGAGCACCGTCTGCTGAACCCGGACGATGAATTTTACTATTCTTCCGCAAAGGCCGGAAAAACCGGCTATCTTCAGGCGGCGGGGAATACGCTGGTGACTTACGGAGAGCAGGATGGGAGAAAGCTGGTTTCCGTGATCTTAAGAGGCCAGCCGAGACAGTATTTTACAGACGGCAGAAATCTGCTGGAGTTCGGATTCCGGGAATTTAAGAATGTGGCGCCGGCAGAGACGGAGAGCCGCTATGTCACCGGAGATGAGATCCTCAATCTGGAGCGGGGGGATTTTGCCTGCTCAGATCTGATGATTGATCCGGCCGCGGCGGTGACGCTGCCTCTGGATGCGTCCCTGGACGATGCGGACGTGACGGTGGGAGATCTGCCGGAGGGAAGCCCGGAGAGGGCGGTGGCCCTCATGACCTACACCTACAATGACCGGGTGGTGGGGACGGCTTACCTGATGGCAAAGGACGGCGTGGAGCTGCCCGGAAGCACGGACGGAGAGGCATCCGCCCCGCTGGAGGGAGAGACGCCGGCTCCAGAGACAGAGGCCAATGCGGCTGATTCCGGGAAAGCGGAGTCATCTGTTTCCGCCGGAACCATTGCCCTGACTGCGGCGGCAGTTCTGGCAGCTGCTCTCGTGGCAGCAGCGGCGGCCTGGCATTTCTATCAGCGGAAGAAAGAAGCGGAGAAGCTGGCCCGCAGAAGAGCGGAGAGACGCCGGAGACTGGAAGAGTCCGGAGAGTGGGAAGAATTTGAAAAGATCCGCGCCCAGCAGAGAGAGCGGAGAAAAGAAACTGAAAAATAAGCAGAAAATAAGCAGAGGGGACGGTTCCCTCTGCTTATTTTTCTGCTTAATAAATTGAAAATTACTTTTCCAGCTCTTCCACAACGGCCTGGATGGTGTCCGCTGTCTTGTGGGCGGCGTACTCCACGCCCTCTGCCGCAGCGTCCGCAGCCTCTGCCATCTTTTCCGCGGTCAGCTCCGCCGCGGAGGAGAAACTCTCGGCGACCGCGCCGGTGCTTTCTGCCAGATCTTCCGCCCGGTCCGTAACCGTTTCCGCCGCGGCTCCGGCTGCATCCTTTACTTTCTCTGCCGCAGCCTCCGTCGCATCCTTTGCTTTTTCTGCCGCAGTTTCCGCCGCGTCCGCGGCCAGGTCCTTTGCCCGTCCGGCCATATCCTTCATCCGTTCTTTGGCGATCTGAGCCGTGTCCTTTGCGGCTGAGCCCATGGTCCCTGCCGCGTCGGTGAGAATGGCCGCCGTATCTTTCATCATTCCTTTTGCGGCTCCGGCCATATCCTTCGCCGCGTCAAGCATGTCGCCGGCCGCAACCTTGAACTCATCTCTGTTGGCATGGAGGGAAACATATTTTCTCGCGCCTGTGCCGTTTTCCTGCCCGCTGTCGTTCTGGGGCTCATCCTCGTCCCCGTCGTCCTCAAAATCGTGGAAGTCCTCCTCCAGTTCCTTGTTGAAGGATTTATATTTTTTAAAGTAGGAAATGCCGACGGCGGCTGCTCCTGCGACGGCGGCCAGCGCCAGCCATCTTCCGGTGTGTTTTTTTGCCATATGAACTCTCCTTTCAGCTTCAGCCCTTATTACGATTATTTTAATACGGATAGAAGAAAAAAGAAAGGGATAAATTCAGAAAATTTTTCCGGAAACAAAGAGAATATTATGAAAAATCAGAGTTTCGCCGCTAATATTCCGGTAGGAATGCTCCAGATCTGCCTGGAAACGGATGCTGTCTCCCTCTGCCAGCCGGAAGACAGACGTCTGGCCGTCCCCCTCTATGGTCAGTTCCAGGGCCCCGCCAAAGACTGTGATGAATTCAATCGTCTTTTTCATGTGAGGAGCCGCCTGCCAGAAAGCCCCCGGCACCGCCTCTATGCGGTATACGCTGAAATGACGGTTTTCGTCGTCTGGGAACAGGGTATAATTTTTAATTTTGCCATCCCCGCCAAGAATTGGCTCCACCTCAGAGAGGCGGACAAGTTTATAGTGGGTCTCCGGGCGGCGCAGCAGGGCGTCGAACGGGACCTGCATGCCGTTTACAAGTTTCTGCAGAGTGGAGAGGGAAGGATTGGCAGTGCCCCGCTCGATCTGCACTAGCATGGATTTGCTGATCCCGCTGACTCTGGCCAGATCGTCCTGGCTGAGTCCTCTCTCCATGCGGAGTTTTTTTAAATTTTTCGCTACAAGCTGATTGATCGCATCCAATATTCAAATTCTCCTGTTGACAATATATTAAAACTAAAATAACATTATATTAAAATATCCGGGGAGCTTTTGCCGGCTTCCGGCATCAAACCGCCCTTGTTCGCTCCATTATAGTATGGATAAAAGAAATTTTCAACGGAAAGGTGTGTGTCGGCAGAGGATGGGAAAAATGGCCCGGGCAGAAGGAGGGATCCATATGAAATATGATTTTGACGAGATGATCGACCGGACTCAGGCAGCTTCGATCAAGTGGGCCGCAGAGCAGAGGGAACGCATGTTCGGGGAGAAAGACATTCTCCCCATGGGGATCGCGGACATGGATTTTAAGGCGGCGCCGGCGGTGGCGAGAGCGGTGCAGGAGAGAGCCGCCCACGAAACCTACGGTTACTGCTATGCGTCTGATGAGTATCTCCAGGCGTGCGTGGACTGGCAGAGGAGGAGAAACGGGTGGGAGATCCGGCCGGAATGGATCGTCTACACGCCGGGAGTGAACATGGCGCTGGTTTGTGCCATCGAGATGTACGCGGCCAGGGGAGAGCAGGTGATCATTCAGTCTCCGGTCTATTATCCCTATTATGACTATGTGGAAAAAACGGGACGGAAGATCGTTTTAAACCCGCTGGTCCGGAAAAACGGCCGTTACGAGATCAATTTTGAGCAGCTGGAGGAGCTGGCGGCGGACCCGAAGACGAAGATCATGCTGCTTTGCAGTCCCCACAACCCGGTGGGAAGAGCCTGGACCAGAGAGGAGCTGGAGAGAGTGGGGCGGATCTGCATCGACAGAGGAGTGATGATCGCGGTGGACGAGATTCATTCTGACCTGGTGTATGAACCACGCCGCCATGTTCCCTTCGCGGCGATCTCAGAAGAATTTGCCGCCCACTCCATCATCTGCACCTCCCCCTCCAAAACCTTTAATCTGGCGGGGCTTCTGGTTTCTGACATCATTATTCCTGATGACAGGATCCGGGCGGCTTTTCAGGAGAAAATGGAGCCGTACTATCTGTGGCCGGGATGCTTCGGGGCGGCGGCGCAGATCGCGGCCTACACCGAGGGGGAAGAATGGCTGGAGGAGCTTTTGGCCTATCTGAAGGGAAATGCCCGTTTCATTGCAGACTTTATCAGAGAGCGGATGCCCCGGGTAAAATACACTGTTCCGGAGGCCACGTATCTGGCCTGGCTGGATTTCGGCGATTACGGCATGAGCAGAGAGGAACTGTGGAATCTGATGATCCACGAAGCCAGGGTAGCCACGGACAACGGCCCGAAGTTCGGCCTGCAGGGAGAAGGGGACGGATTTCAGCGGCTGAATTTCGCCTGCTCCAGAAAACGGCTTGAGGAGGGCCTTGTCAGAATCGCGGATGCTCTGGACAGGCATGAAGTTTCATTTTCTGGAAATAATAAAGACTGATGGAAGGTTCTGGGACAGCTTTTTAACGGATATAATAGATCCGGGACTGTCCCGGAATTTTTATAAAAATTTTAGCACTCAAGTGTTGACAGTGCTAACAAAAGGTGGTATAACGTTACTTGTGAAAAGGATAAGAGTTCCAGAAAAGGAATTTTGAAAGAAAACCAGATCATACAAGGAGGAATATCTCATGAAGTTGGTACCATTATTTGACAGAGTTGTATTAAAGCAGCTGGTAGCAGAAGCGACCACGAAGTCCGGCATCGTTCTTCCCGGACAGGAGAAGGAGAAACCCCAGCAGGCTGAGGTAATCGCAGTAGGCCCCGGCGGCGTAGTGGACGGCAAGGAAGTTACCATGCAGGTAAAGCCTGGCGATAAGGTGATCTACTCCAAATATTCCGGCACGGAAGTGGAAGTGGATGAGGAGAAATACGTCATCGTTAAGCAGAATGATATCTTAGCAGTGATTGAATAAATTGGAGGTTGACAGACATGGCAAAGGAAATCAAATACGGCGTAGAGGCCAGAAAAGCATTAGAGGCCGGCGTAAATCAGCTGGCAGATACAGTCAGAGTAACCCTTGGACCGAAGGGAAGAAACGTAGCGCTTGACAAATCTTTCGGCGCTCCCCTGATCACCAATGATGGTGTGACCATCGCAAAAGAGATCGAGTTAAAGGATCCCTTTGAGAACATGGGCGCTCAGCTGTTAAAAGAGGCTGCAACCAAGACCAACGACGTGGCCGGCGACGGCACCACCACCGCTACGGTTCTGGCTCAGGCTATGATCAACGAGGGAATGAAGAACCTGGCAGCAGGCGCTAACCCCATCGTTTTAAGAAAAGGCATGAAGAAAGCCACAGAGGCAGCTGTGGAGGAGATTGCCAAGATGAGCAAGCCCATCGAGGGCAAGGCTCAGATCGCCAGAGTAGCAGCGATCTCCGCATCTGACGATGCAGTGGGCGAGATGGTTGCAGACGCTATGGAGAAGGTTTCCAAAGACGGCGTTATCACCATCGAAGAGTCCAAGACCATGAAGACCGAGCTGGATCTGGTAGAAGGAATGCAGTTCGACCGCGGCTATGTTTCCGCATATATGTGCACCGATATGGATAAGATGGAGGCCAATCTGGACGATCCGTACATCCTGATCACAGATAAGAAGATCTCCAACATCCAGGAAATCCTGCCGCTGCTGGAGCAGGTGGTAAAGACCGGCGCAAGACTGTTAATCATCGCTGAGGACGTAGAGGGCGAGGCTCTGACCACCCTGATCGTCAACAAGCTGAGAGGAACCTTCAATGTAGTTGCAGTTAAGGCTCCCGGCTACGGCGACAGAAGAAAAGAGATGTTAAAGGATATCGCAATCCTCACCGGCGGACAGGTGATCTCCGATGAGCTGGGTCTGGATCTGAAGGAAGTTACCATGGATCAGCTTGGACGTGCGAAATCCGTAAAGGTACAGAAAGAGAACACCATCATCGTGGACGGCTGCGGCGATAAGGATGAGATCGCTGCAAGAGTGAGCCAGATCCGCGCTCAGATCGAGGAGACGACCTCTGACTTTGACAGAGAGAAACTTCAGGAGAGACTGGCGAAGCTGGCCGGCGGCGTTGCCGTTATCCGCGTAGGCGCTGCTACTGAGGCTGAGATGAAAGAGGCTAAGCTCCGCATGGAGGATGCTCTGGCAGCTACGAAGGCAGCTGTTGAGGAAGGCATCATCGCAGGCGGCGGTTCCGCTTACGTTCACGCAGCAAAGAAGGTTGCCGAAGTGGTTGCTCAGCTGGAAGGCGATGAGAAGACCGGCGGCAAGATCATTCTGAAGGCTCTGGAGGCTCCGCTGTACCACATCGTTGCCAACGCAGGTCTGGAAGGCTCCGTAATCATCAACAAGGTTGCTGAGTCTGAGGTTGGCGTAGGCTTTGATGCTTACAATGAGGAGTATGTGGATATGATTCAGGCAGGTATCCTGGATCCGGCCAAAGTGACCAGAAGCGCTCTTCAGAACGCTACCAGCGTGGCGTCCACTCTGCTGACCACAGAGTCTGTTGTGGCTGACATCAAAGAGCCGGCTCCCGCAGCTCCCGCAGGCGCTGGAATGGGCGGCATGATGTAATTCCAATAAAAAACAGAGATAAAAACTGAAAAGTTTCTGTAGTTTGCGGCCCCGGAAGGCAGAAGAGATATCTGCTCTCCGGGGCCGTTTCTTCTCTTTACAAATGAAAGGAAAATGGGTTATAGTAGAAGCAAAGAGAAAGGAGGCCGCTATGAAGAAGAGAATCTGTCCGGTGTGCGACAGCGAGATGAAATGGGGGCACTTCTGCTTCGGCTGCCGCCAGTGGATCCGTGAGCCGAAGATCGTGGAGGTAAACTACTATCTGAATGAGCGGCATCCGAGAGGAGAGACGGACTGTCTTTATCACAACGGGCCGGAGGCGGAAAAAGAGGGGAAAACGGACGGCAGAAGAGAGATTCGGACAGCCGGCAGGGAAGAAACACGGCGGGAGGCGGTCCGAAAGATGCCGAAGACGCCCCGCAATACATCTGAGATGGCCCGCAATACGTCTGAGACGCCCCGCGATACATCTGAGATGGCCCGTGCGCCCAGGATGCCCCGCGGCGCGCAGAAGCAAAAGGCGTCTACAGGGAAACTGACGGTTCTGATCGTGGTGGTGGTCTACGCTGTTCTGATGATGCTCCTTCCCCTGATCAGCTCCCTATTTTCCGCTTTTACCCGCTTCTACTGAAATTTTTGACGAAAAAGAACGATTTTTTTCTAAAATAGGAGAAAAATGGGTTTGACAACAGAGGAAAAGTCTGGTAGCATATAGTACCAATAACAATTTACATATGGCTGCGTTTCTTCACCGGAACCGCAGCCGTAAATATAGGAAAGAGAGGAAAAAGTAATGGGTAGAATTATCGGTGAAGGCATTACGTTTGATGATGTGCTGCTGGTTCCTGCTTACTCAGAAGTGATCCCCAATCAGGTAGATGTGAGCACCTATCTGACCAAGAAGATCAGACTGAACATTCCGCTTATGAGCGCGGGAATGGATACCGTCACGGAGCACAGAATGGCGATCGCCATGGCCAGACAGGGCGGCATCGGAATTATTCACAAAAATATGTCGATCGAGGCTCAGGCGGAGGAGGTCGATAAGGTAAAACGTTCAGAAAACGGAGTCATCACAGATCCATTCTACCTTTCCCCGGAGCACACGTTAAAGGATGCGGACGAGCTGATGGCGAAATTCCGGATCTCCGGCGTGCCGATCACAGAGGGAAAGAAGCTGGTGGGAATCATCACCAACCGCGATCTGAAGTTTGAAGAGGACTTTACCAAGAAGATCAAGGAGTGCATGACTTCCGAGCATCTGGTGACGGCGAAGGAGGGCATCACTCTCACAGAGGCCAAGAAGATCCTGGCAAAGGCCAGAGTGGAAAAACTCCCCATCGTGGACGACGATTTCAACTTAAAGGGACTGATCACCATCAAGGACATTGAGAAGCAGATCAAATACCCGCTGTCCGCCAAGGACGAACAGGGACGGCTTCTCTGCGGCGCAGCCATCGGCATCACCGCTGACGTGCTCAAGAGAGTGGAGGCGCTGATGAAGGCCCATGTGGACGTGGTGGTTCTGGATTCCGCCCACGGCCATTCTGCCAACGTGATCCGCTGCGTGAAGATGATCAAGGAGAGCTATCCGGAGCTGCAGGTCATCGCCGGAAACGTGGCGACGGGCGAGGCTACCAGAGCTCTGATCGAGGCAGGAGCCGATGCGGTGAAGGTTGGAATCGGACCTGGTTCCATCTGTACCACCCGCGTGGTTGCCGGTATCGGTGTTCCCCAGATCACCGCGGTTATGGACTGCTACGAGGTGGCGAAAGAGTACGGCATTCCGATCATCGCTGACGGCGGCATCAAGTACTCCGGAGATATCACAAAGGCCCTGGCGGCCGGCGGCAATGTCTGCATGATGGGAAGCATGTTTGCAGGCTGCGACGAGAGCCCGGGAACCTTTGAGCTGTATCAGGGAAGAAAATACAAAGTGTACCGCGGCATGGGTTCCATCGCTGCCATGGAGAACGGCAGCAAGGACCGCTACTTCCAGAGCAATGCCAAGAAGCTGGTTCCGGAAGGCGTGGAAGGCCGTGTGGCTTACAAGGGTCTGGTGGAAGACACCGTGTTCCAGCTGCTCGGCGGCCTCAGAGCCGGAATGGGATACTGCGGAGCCAAGGACATCCCCACTCTTCAGGAGACGGGACAGTTTGTAAAGATCTCCGCCGCATCCTTAAAGGAGAGCCATCCCCACGATATCCACATCACGAAAGAGGCTCCCAACTACAGCGTGGATCAGTAAAAACAGGAGATTGATTATGTATAAAAGGGGTATGCGCAGAGGTTTGACAACCTTGCGCATGCCCCTTTTTGTACATTCTATTTCCGAGGCAGCAGGCTGGGCGTACGTTCGTGAGTGCCCGTCTGACTATTCGGTAATTTCAGTAAGGAGCTCTTTGGCTTTCTTATAAATATATTCAAACTCCAGCTCATCTTCATGGTATTTGGGTACAGCAAAGTAAAGGCTGAAAGAAAACTCCCCGCCCAGATGATAGACGGAGCAGTCCTCAGCAGCCCGGGCCATGTGTCCGGGGAGAAGAGCAGCGCCAAAGCCCTGTTCCATGAGACGTTTCATGGTCAAAAAATCTTCGGCCTCATAGCTTCTGCTTATAGAAAATGATAACTTTTGCAGGATGCTTTCACAGTAGGGACGGAAATAAAGGCCGGGCCGGGGCAGGACAAAGGGAATACCCCGCGTTTCAGTATTTTTTACCATAGTCTCATAAGCCTGACTAAGATTTTCCGGAACGCAGAGAGCCAGATGATCGTCATAGAGATGATAATAGTTCAGCATACTGTTGGAGCAGCGAAACGAGCAGAGAATGGCTGCGTCTGCAATATGATTTAAGATATATTCCTTAGCAATATGGGAATCTGCCGGAAGGAGACGGAATTCCTGCCCGGAAAACCGGTCCTTTAAAGTAGAGATAATGTTCTTTTCCAGAACGGAGAGCACCTGGGATTCCACGGCGATGCGGATGAGTTTTTTGCCCTTCACAGTCAGGTCCTGGATAGCTTCATAAGTTTCCTCTTTTACTTTCAGCATCTCCCTGGCGCCTTCCAGATAAATCTGTCCCATGCGGGTGGGAATCATTTGACGGTTGGTTCGCACAAACAGTGGATTCTGAAAACTTTTTTCCAGTTTGGCCAGGGATTGGCTCAAGGCAGACTGGGAGATATTTAATTTCTGTGCAGCCTTTGAAAGGCTCTTTTCCTGCTCGATCATGAGCATATATTCCATAATTCTCACATCCATAGCATTTCCTCAATCAGATATTTCAAATTGTTCGCAGATCAGTGTCCTGACCAGTTCCTGGGCCGGAGTTAAAATTTTTCCTTTTTTGTATGCCAAAACAGAATAGATGATAAATTTGGGCCTCAGAGAGAAGGGAGACACCGGATCCAGGGGAGAAAAAAGACTCCTGGGGAGTATGGCAGCCCCGTTTCCTTGCAGAACCATTTTGTAGAGAACGCCCACATTAGCGCTTTGAAACAGGATTTGAGGCCGGATTCCTCTTTTTTGGAATAAGGAAATCAGCCCGCTGTAGTAGGACATTTCCTCCGTGGGCATCATAAAATCGATATGGTCCAGTTTCTGCAGGGAAATTGTCGGAAATTCTTCATTGTACTTTAGTCCGGAGGCATCGTAGGCAAGAGGATGAGAGGAGGGAAGATACAGAACCATCTCTCGTCTGGTGGGATTGGAAAATTCAAAATCGGCAGACTCCAGATCCAGGGTACTGCAGATCCCGAAATCTGCCTGCCCATCAGCTATATATTGAAGAGTCTGCCGGTTATATCCTTCTAAATAGGAGAGTTTGACAGCGGGATACTTGTCCCGGAAGGAGGAGAAGATAGAGGAAAATATCTGAGCGCCTCCGTTGGGAGTTCCGCTGATTACAATGTTTTCCTTTTCCGTCCCGCCCAGAGCGGAAATCCGGCTGTAGGTGCGCTGCTTGATCTGCATCATCCTGTAGCATCCATTGAGATAGAGCTGACCGGCTGGGGTGAAAATCAGCTGCTTTTTGGAACGGATGATCAGTTGGACTCCGAGCTGATTTTCCAGAGAGGTGATCCAGTTGCTGAGGGCGGGCTGAGAGATATTTAGCTGTTTGGCCGCTCTGGTGATGGAGCCGGTCTGGGCCAGGGCAATCATATACTGCTGGCAGGTAGTGTTCATGACAGTTTCCTTTCAATTGCGGTTAAAATCATAATAATTTCTTATATAATATATAATTTTTTCGCGATAGTCAATGCATAATGGGTGATTTATACTAAAAATATAAAAGATTTTACGAATCGGAAGGCAAAACTGCTAAATGATTCAATTTAAATTATAATAGGAGGTATAGTTATGGATGTGAAACTGATCATTACGCTTGTAGTGGTTGTGGGAATGGTCCTGGGTTTCCTCAGCGGAAAATTCAAGCTGGGGTTGGTGGCCATGACTGCGACGACAGTGCTCCACCTCACTGGGGTACTGACGTTCAGCGAGGCCTATTCCTACATGGCCAATACAAACATTGTTCTGCTTGGGGCTCTGTTTGTACTCAGCGGCGCTCTGGGCCGTACCAGCCTGGTGCTGAAGCTAAGACAATGGGTGTTAAATCACTCAGGGAAAGGACAGATGATTGTCCTAGTGTACCTGATAATCTGTGCGGTTATGACGAATCTCACCTCTCCGTTAGCAATCCTCAGCATGCTGCTGCCATTCATGACAGCTCTGGGGCCGGAGAGCGACATTCAGCCCTCTCACCTTCTGTATCCCGGCGCTGTTATCGGACACTCCTGTCAGGGAGCGCTGCCTATTGGAACTTTTTTCCTCATGGTAAATGCTCTTCTGGAGTCTAATGGAGTTCCAGCAGATCAGATGCTGAGCGTTGTGGACTACGCCAAGGTAGTGGCGGTTCCCGGCATCATTAGTATTCTCTACATGGGCTTTATTGGTTGGAGATTCTTCCCAGCCAATAAGATTGACGAGGACCAGCTTGCTGGAAAACAGACGGGAAGCAGCCGTTATACGGCCGCCCAGGAAAATTACATCTACATCGCTTTTATCCTGGTGTTTGTGGGATTGTTTTTTAAAACGTATCTGCCCTTTGACGTGGCAGCTCTGGCAGTGACGGCGGTCATTGTGCTGATGTACTTAAATGTTATTGATTTGAACGACTTGAAAAATTTCCTGAATTTGGATGCTCTGTTCATGCTGGTGGGCGTTATGCCTCTGGGAACCGCCATGCAGAATACAGGAGCCGGCGATCTGGTAGCTGACTTTATCGTCAGCCTGCTGGGTTCCAACCCGACACCGTTGATGGTGCTGATTGCTTTCTACATCGCAGCCGCCTTCCTGACTCAGTTTATGAGCAACACAGCCACCGCCACGATTTTCTCTACTCTGGCTATCGTGACTGCCATGTCCAGAGGCGTGGATCCCAGACCTTTTGCTATCGCCATCTACGCCGGCGCAACTGCGGCTATGCTGAGCCCCACCAGTTCTCCCTCTATTGCCATCGCATTCGGAGCAGGGCATTACAAAATTGCAGATGTACTGAAGGCATGTCTGCCCCTGTGGGTGATTTACGGAGTGGCTACAATCTTTATGGCGACGTTCTGGTATCCGATTTGATGGAGGAGCCAGAAAGAAATATATAATCTATTTGCCGGGAAAGGAATGGTAAATCTATGAAAATTACAAAGTTGACTGCTTATTCTGTACATACCAATCAGTTCAGAAATTTCAATTTTGTCCGTGTGGACACTGATGAGGGCATTCACGGCGTCGGTGAGCTCTTCTGCGTGGGAGCGGACAAAAGTGTACTGGAAATGGTGAACTATGTCTCTGAGTGGGTGCTGGGACAAGATCCTTTGAACAGGGAGCGAATTCAGAAGAGGATTCTTTTCTACTCCAGATTCCCTGGAGGAGCTATTCTCAACACAGTGGCCAGCGCCATTGACCTGGCTCTTTGGGATATTGCCGGCAAGGCGGCCAACCTTCCGGTTTACAAGATGCTGGGGGCAGTCAGGGACAGGGTTCCGGTGTACTGCCATGCCTACGGCAGAACCAGCAAAGAGACGCTGGAAGCTCTCTACCCTAAGATGGAGAAATATGGGTATAAAGCCTGCAAAGTGCTGGTGTCCTCCTTAGGCTACGACCCTAACGGACAGGCGGAGAGGGATATCGCGTCCATGTTTGAGGGGGTGCGGACTGCTCTGGGAGATGATTTTGAGATTGGTATCGATATGTCCAGCAAGATCTATGAGCCGATCCAGGCAAAACGCTGCATCCATGCCATTGAACCTTACCGTCCTTTCTTCGCGGAAGAGCCCATCCGCCCAGAGAATATGGAGAACTGGGCGGAGATTGGAGTAGGAAGAAATGTGCCTATTGCTACCGGCGAGCAGATTTTTACCACTTGGGATTATGACCGACTTTTAAAACTCCATGCAGTAGACATTCTGCAGCCTGATATTCTTCTGGCCGGCGGATTTACCGGAATGCTCAAGATTGCCGCCATGGCTGAACCCAGCTTTAGGAATCTGAGTCCCCATAATCCTCTCAGCTCACTCGCGAACTGTATAAATGTGCATTTCTGTATGAGCGTGTACAATACCACCTACTTGGAGAACGAACCCAGGGAAGAGGGGATGGACAAGGATTTGTTTACTTCTGTTCTTCGTGTAAGGGACGGCTTTATCGCTCCAAACGATGAGCCAGGCTGGGGCATGGACCTGAACTATGAATACATGAAATCCCTGAATGCCATCACCTGGTCCAGGGTGGATCTCTCTAAACCGTCCGCTTACACCATGAGCGGTGCGCCTCATATCATGTAAGGGAAGAGACAGGCACGTCCGCCTGGATAGTTGCCCGAAGAAATAAAAGTGAGTCTCCAGTTATTCCGGCAGAATACCGGAGTCCTGGGGACTCTCTGCATATTGGAGATTGGAAAGTCAATCCACAGTGTTTCGGAACCGCTCATAGTAAAAGATATACTGCTGCATCACCCCGGCACAGCCCCGGTATTGTCCGAAAAAGTCCTGGACGATGGCCGGATACAGGCGGGATTTGGGGAGGGCAGCATACCTGCGGGGGTGTCTGGGATAGTATTCCCGCATGAGGATCTTCTGGATCCAGGTGTCCACAGGGAAGGCGTCAATGTGGTGCAGGCCGAAAAGGCAGATGCAGTTTGCCACCTTGACGCCGATGCCGTAAAAGCCGGTTAAGTAGCTCATGGCTTCCCCGTAGCTCATGCGGGTCAGCTTATCTAAGTCCAGGGCTTTGGAGACAGCGTCCTCACAGAGGCGTTTTATGTATTTGGCCCGGTATCCCAGCTTCAGCTCTAAAAGCTGCTCCACGGAAGCCTGATTGAGCTGGTCCGGAGTGGGAAAGGCAAACGCCCGGCCTTCTGTGCCGGAAATGGGAGATCCGTAGCGGGCGGACAGACGCTCCACTGCCTCCCGGATCATGGGGATGGTCTTCTGCTGGGAGATGACGAAAGTGATAATCATTTCCCAGGGGTCCTGGCGCAGGATGCGGATCCCCTGCCCGGCTTTGGCGGCCGCCTGCAGATAGGGATCCTTCGGGGATACGGCCGCCTGGATAAGACCGTAGTCCGCGTTCAGGTCAAAATATTCCTCCCAGAAAGGAAATTCCTCCTCCCCGCAGGAAAAACAGAAGAAATCGCCCTCCTGCGAGACAGTGAGAACGCGCCCTCTGCTGATAACGGTAAATTGTCCCGGCTCGTTCTCCGTCATGCGGAAACACTGGCCGGATGCGGCGATCTGCCGCAGGTCAAAATAAGAATAAGTTTGTCTGATCATGGGAGATATTATAGCGGAAGACTGGACTTTGGTCAATACAGAAACGGCGTTCTGATGATGACGAATGTCCGTGTAATAAAGACATAAGAGATGGGAAGGGATGTGAGGGACAAAAGAAAGAACAAGGGGGCAGAGGACGCGCCTGCCTGGGCGGCGGAAGGCTGCCGCCGCGGCCCTTACTGCCCGGCGGCGTCTCCCTTCTCCTGGTGGGGGATCCGGGTGCGGAGAAAGCGCTTCTTCACCTCGCTCCAGCTGAAGGGGATCAGGGGATAGATATAGCTTTTGCCGGCGATGGTTTTGTTGAAGATGATAAAGCAGGCGGAGAGGATCACCCCGGCGAGGAAGCCCCAGAGGTTGAAGAGGGCGGTGAGAATGAGGATGATTACCCGCATGAATTTCAGGGCGTAGCCCA
This sequence comes from Candidatus Lachnoclostridium pullistercoris, assembly GCA_019119775.1. GTDB lineage: Bacteria > Bacillota > Clostridia > Lachnospirales > Lachnospiraceae > Lachnoclostridium_A > Lachnoclostridium_A pullistercoris. The sequence continues at coordinate 48,018 of DWWL01000007.1, forward strand.
GCTCATAGCTGGCCTGGGAGTAATTTGCCACAGTGACGAAAGCCATGTAGAGCATGGTTTCACTGTTGAACCATCCGGACTTGACTGAGTATTCTCCCAGCACGATGCCGGCGATCACGCTTAAAGGCGTGGTCAGCATGCTGGGGGTGTTTACTGCTGCCAGACGGAGGCCGTCGATGGCAAATTCCAGGATCAGAAGCTGCCAGATTAAAGGCACATGGGACGGATCAGACAGCTGGATAAACTCCAGCCAGGACGGAATGTACTCCGGGTTCTGCATGAACAGGAGCCAGACCGGCGTCAAAAGCAGGGTCAGCAGGGAGATCACCATCCGGGAAAGCCGCAGGTAGGTGCCGGTGATCGGCGGAAAATAATAGTCGTCCGCCTCCTCGATAATGTCAAAAACGGAGGAGGGGAGGATCATAGCGGAGGGAGAGTTGTCCACCAGGATCACGATATTACCTTCCAGGATGGAGGCCGCCGCCGTGTCCGGCCGCTCGGAAAAGCGGAATTTGGGAAAGGGATTGTACCACTTGTGGGGGTAAATGCACTCGGCCAGGCTTTCCTGGTTCATGGTCAGGGCGTCCACATGGAGATTAAGGATCCGCTTCTTGATGGTGTTTAACAGGTCTGTGTCCACCCGGCCGTTCATATAGCAGATGGCAATGTCCGTGTGGGAACTCTCTCCGGCGGTCATGATCTCCATGGCCAGTTTCGGATCCCGGATCCGGCGGCGGATGAGGGCGGTGTTGAAGATCAGGGTTTCCACAAAGCCGTCCCGGGAACCCCGCAGCACCTTGTCCTTGTCCGGCTCGCTGACGCCTCTGGCCGGGTAGGTGCGGCAGTCGATCATCAGACAGTCCCCGTATCCGTCTATGAGGAGGCAGGACATGCCGGTGAGGAGAGAAGTGACCATGGTGTTTACGTCCGCGGTCAGATCCACCTCCCCGTAGGGGAGATATTTTTTGGAAAAAGCATGGGCATCTGCAGGCATATCCGCTTCCTGCACAGAAGAAAAGATCTGGAGCAGCTTCAAAAGGACCTCGTCCTTGGTGAGGCCGTCCACAAAATAGAGACAGGCGGTTCTGCCGCCCACAGAGATGGTGCGGTAGACAATGTCAAAATTGGTATCCGCCTTCAGGATCTCCTGAAGGCGCTTCATATTATCAGAAAGATTGGATGAAAATTCCATGGCACAGACTCCTTTTCAAATACGTCGATGGAGTCAGTATGCGCGGATTCTGTTAAAATTATGAAAACAGCTTTTATGCCAGATGGAGAAGGCTGCGGATCACTTCGCCGGCGATCATCAGCCCGGCCGCAGGGGGGACAAAAGAAATGCTTCCCGGGGCGGGACGGCCGCCTTTTTCCTCTCCCTGGACGGCCGCCGGCTTTAAGGGAGTTTCCCTGGAGTATAAGACCTTTAAGCCCGGCAGATTCCTGGCTTTGCACTCTTTCCGCATGACGCGGCAGAGGGGGCAGACGGAGGTGGAATAGATATCGCTGATCTCAAAAAGCTCCGGGTGGAGCTTGTTCCCCGTCCCCATGGAGGAGATGAGAGGAATGGAACGGCGGTGGCAGTACTGGGCGATGGCCAGCTTGGCGGAGACGGTGTCAATGGCGTCAATGACGTAGTCGATCGGGAGAAATTCTTCCGGGATGGAATTTAACAGCTCTTCCAGATTGTCCGGAAGGACGAAGGCGCGGACTTGGTGGACTCTGGCGGCGGGATTGATGCGGGCGATGATCTCCGCCATCACCTCCGTTTTCGGCCGGCCCACCGTGTCCTCAAAGGCCACAGCCTGGCGGTTGATATTGCTTTTTGCCACAGAGTCGTTGTCCGCCAGGATCAGGCGGCCCACGCCGCACCGCGCCAGGGCCTCGGCGCAGTGGGAGCCTACGCCGCCCACGCCGAATACCAGAATGGAAGAGTGTTCCAGAATATTTAAACCGTCTTTTCCGATGAGAAGTTCCGTTCTGACAAATTCTCCGGCCATGAGCTTATTCCTTTCCGGCCTGTTCTTCGGCCTTTTTGTAATCGTTTACCATGTCTTCCAGGGTGATGCTGTCCACCACGCCGTTGATGGCGTCGTTTAACCGTCTCCAGACGCCGTTGGCGGCGCAGTATCCGGCCCGTCCGCAGCTGTTCATGCCGCCCTCCACACAGTCCACCGGGCTTAAGCTGCCCTCGGTGAGGCGCAGGATCATGCCGATAGTATATTCAGAGGGAGGCATGGACAGGTAGTAGCCGCCCTGGGCCCCCCGCACGCTCTTCACGTAGCCGGCTTTATTTAAAATGGTGACGATCTGTTCCAGATATTTCTCAGAAATCTGCTGGCGTGCCGCCACATCCTTGATCTTGGTGCACACGCCGGGATGAAGGGCGAAATCCAGCATCATGCGCAGCGCGTACCGACCTTTGGTGGAAATTTTCATAAGGAATTCCTCCTTTTGCTCTCAGTATAGAATGGTATTTCTTATCAGTTTAGTATGCTATGGTATTTTAACGGATTTCTGTTTGTTTGTAAAGACGGGAAAATGGCGGTTTGCGGGAGCGGGAAAACAGATTGTAACAGTTCAGACGGGCATCTTCTTGCCCGGCCTACTGGCCGGGCAAGAAGCATCGGATGGTCACCCGATGTGTAAACAGAGGGGAAAACTTACTTACAAGCAAGCTTGACGTCAGTTTTCCCCTCTGTTTACCCGCCGTCTGGACTGTTACAACAGATTGACACGGGAGAGAGCGGGTGGTATCCTACATTTAGATATTTTTCTAAATATCTAAATAATAGAAAGACAGGAGGATCACATGGGCTTTGGAGATACGTTTAAGGCGCTGTCGGACCCGACGAGGCGGGAAATTCTCAGCCTGTTAAAAGACGGGCCGCTCTCCGCGGGGGAGATCGGGGCCCATTTTCCCATGACGGGCGCCACCATTTCCCACCACCTCTCGGTCCTGCAGCAGGCCGGGATCGTAGACGGGGAGAAAGATGGGAAATATATCTATTATACACTGAATACCACGGTGATGGATGACATTCTCCGGTGGATACTGGAGCTGAAAGGAGAAAAAAACGATGAGAAGTAAAAAAGTGAGGGCAGCGGTGTACGGGATCGCCGTTCTGATTCTGGTGTGCACGGCGGCGGTGTACGGACGGCTGCCGGAAAAGATCCCCACCCACTGGGGGATCGACGGTGTGACCACCTACGGCGGAAGGGCGAATATCTGGGTCCTGGCGGGAATGGGGCCGGTGTTCGCGGTGATGTTCGATCTGCTGCCGAAGGTGGATCCGAAAAAGAAAAATTACGAAAAATTCGGCCGCTATTACGACGGCTTCTGCGTGCTCATGGAGCTGTTTGCGGCGGCGGTCTGGGCGCTGGTGCTGAGCGAGAGCCTGGCGCCGGGGCAGATCCAGGTGGGAAAGACGGTGACGGTGCTGGTGGGGCTTCTGTTTCTGGTGCTGGGAAATTACATGCCGAAGATCAAGCCCAACTTTTATATGGGGATCCGGACGCCCTGGACCATTTCCAGTGAGAATGTGTGGCGCAGGACGCACCGGCTGGGCGGAAAACTGTTTGCGGCGGCGGGGGCCGTCTCAGTGCTCTCAGGCCTGTTTCTGCCCGGCCGGGCGTCGGCCTTCCTGCTGGGAATCCTGGCGGTGGCCGTTTCCCTGGGGGCGGGAGTGATGTCCTACGTGTGGTGGAGACAGGAAAACAGGGGCTGACAAAAATCTTTGCCAAGGAGATGGGACGGTGCTATAATGAGTACACTGTAAGAAATGAGGCCGGGGAAAACCGCGGCCTGAAAAATGGGAGGGATCATACTTGGAAGAAGAAAAACGGGCCGCAAATGAAGGCCAGGAGAAAAAACAGGAAGTAAAGGGCGTGCTGATGACGGAGGGAGTCATCTGGAAACAGATTCTGATGTTCTCTCTGCCCCTGCTGGTGGGAAACGTTTTCCAGCAGCTCTACAACACCGTGGACTCCATTGTGGTGGGAAATTACGTGAGCAGCCAGGCGCTGGCCGCCGTGGGAACCAGCAACTCCCTGATCAACCTGATCATCGGCATGTTTCTGGGGATCTCCGTGGGAGCGGGCGTGATCATTTCCCAGTATTACGGGGCGCGCAACCACAAGAAGCTGAGCTGGGCCGTCCACACCTGCATTGCCTTAAGCATTATCGGCGGCGTGGGAATGATTGTTCTGGGCGTTCTGCTGTCCCCGGTTATCCTGGTCTGGATGAATACGCCGGCGGACGTGCTGGCAGAGTCCACCACCTACCTGCGGATCTACTTCTGCGGTTCACTGTTTAATATTGTATACAATATGGGATCCGGTATTCTGCGGGCAGTGGGCGATTCCAAACGGCCCCTGTACTTCCTGATCGCCGCCTCCATGACAAACGTGGTTCTGGACCTTCTGTTCGTTCTGGCCTTCCACTGGAATGTGGCCGGCGTGGCCATCGCCACGGTCGTTTCCCAGGGCGTCTCCGCAGTGCTGGTGATGTGGGTGCTCATGACCACGAAGGAGCCTTACCGGGTGGAGATCGGAAAGATCCGGATCGACAAGCGGATGATGAAGCGGGTGCTGGCCGTGGGAATTCCCAGCGGCATCCAGCAGTCCATCATTTCCCTCTCCAACGTGATCGTCCAGTCCAACATCAATGTGTACGGTTCCGCGGCCATGGCAGGTTTCGGATCCTATTCCAAGATCGAGGGCTTTGTCATGCTGCCTCTGCAGACCACCTGCATGTCGGCGACCACATTTACGGGACAGAATATCGGAGCGAAAAAATATGACCGGGTCAAGAAGGGGATTATCCAGGGGATGACCATGAGCGCCATCTACACAGTGGTGGTTTCCGTCATTCTCTACACCTTCGGCGGGTCTATCCTGAAGATCTTCAGTTCTGATCAGGATGTGATCCGGTTCGGGCAGGAAGCTATCTCCATCATCGCTCCTTTCTATCTGACCATGACGGTGCACCAGATCATCATGGGAACCTTGAGAGGTGCCAGAAAGACGGTAGTGACCATGCTCATCGGAATCGGCAACATGTGCATCCTGAGGATGCTCTATATCAATTTCCTGGTGCCGTTTTTCCCCAGCTACCACGCGGTGGTGCTCTGCTATCCCATTACCTGGATCACCACCATGCTGATGGATTCTCTGTACTGCTGGAAGGCAAAATGGCTGCCTAAGACAGAATAAACAATTATTTGGAGGAATTTATGAGAGACGGTTTTATCAAGGCAGGAGCGGCGACTCCTAAGGTGAAGGTGGCAGATGTATCCTTTAACCGGGAGCAGATGACGGAGCTTGCCAGGGAGGCCGGCAGAAGGGGCGTAAAGCTCCTGGTGTTCCCGGAGCTGGCCATGACGGCCTATACCTGCGGAGATCTGTTCGGACAGAGGCTTCTGCTGGATGGGGCAAAAAAGGGCCTGAAGGAGTTTGCCGCCGGGACGGCAGATCTGGATATGCTCATATTTGTGGGCCTGCCCTGGGCGCAGGACGGAAAGCTCTACAATGTGGCGGCGGCCGTAAAGGGCGGAAAGGTGCTGGGCCTGGTGCCGAAGCTCTATCTGCCCAACTACGGAGAATTTTACGAGGCGAGGAATTTTGAGCCGGGAAACGAGGAGCCGGTCCTGGTGGACTGGGAGGGGGAGAAGATCCCCATGGGCAGCCGCCTGCTCTTTGTCTGCCGGGAGATGCCGCTGCTTCAGGTGGCCGCGGAGATCTGTGAGGATCTGTGGGTGCCCTGTCCTCCCAGCACAGAACATGCCATGGCGGGGGCTACAGTGATCGTCAACTGCTCCGCCAGCGATGAGACGACGGGAAAAAGCGCCTACCGCTTAAGCCTGACGGCGGGACAGTCGGCAAGGCTGGTCTGCGGATACGTCTATGCCAGCTCCGGGGACGGGGAGTCCAGCCAGGATCTGGTATTCGGCGGCCATGATATCATTGCCGAGAACGGAAATGTGCTGGCAGAGTCTCCCAGGTTCCGGACGGGACTGTGGACGGCGGACCTGGATCTGGAGCGCCTGGAGAGCGAGAGACGGAGAATGAGCACCTTCCGCATTAAGAACAGGGAGAGCTACACTGTGGTGGAATTTTCCCTGAAAGAGGAGGAGACCAGGCTGGAGAGACGGTTTGATCCGGCACCCTTTGTCCCGGGCAGCGCGGCGGACCGGGACAAGCGGTGCGAGGAGATTCTCTCCATTCAGGCCATGGGACTGAAAAAGAGGCTGGAGCACACTGGCTGCAGGGATGCGGTGGTAGGAATTTCCGGCGGCCTGGATTCCACTCTGGCGCTGCTTGTGACGGCCAGGGCCTTTGACCTGCTGGGGATTCCCAGAAACAGGATCCACTCTGTCACCATGCCCTGTTTCGGCACCACGGACCGGACCTACCAGAACGCCTGCCGGATGACCAGGGAACTGGGGGCTGAACTGCGGGAGGTGGATATCCGGGAGGCGGTGGACCTTCACTTCCGGAATATCGGCCACGATGAGAGCGTCCACGACGTGACTTATGAAAATTCCCAGGCCAGAGAGCGGACTCAGGTTCTAATGGATATTGCCAACCAGGTAAACGGCATGGTGATCGGAACAGGCGATATGTCAGAGCTGGCTTTGGGCTGGGCCACCTACAACGGAGACCACATGTCCATGTACGGGGTAAACGCCTCCGTGCCGAAGACTCTGGTCCGCCATCTGGTGCGCTACTACGCGGATACCTGCGGGGAGAAGGCCCTGCGGGACGTGCTTTTAGACGTGCTGGACACGCCGGTGAGCCCAGAGCTTCTGCCGCCGGAGGACGGAGCGATCTCCCAGAAGACGGAGGACCTGGTGGGCCCCTATGAGCTGCATGATTTCTTCCTCTATCAGATCTTAAGGTTCGGCAGCCGGCCGGCGAAAATATTCCGGATGGCGCTGCTGGCCTTTGACGGACAGTACAGCCGGGAGACGATTTTAAAATGGCTGAAGGTGTTCTACCGCCGGTTCTTCGCCCAGCAGTTTAAGCGGTCCTGCCTGCCGGACGGTCCGAAAGTGGGCTCTGTGGCCGTGTCTCCGAGAGGAGATCTGCGGATGCCCAGCGACGCTTCGGCGGCTCTGTGGCTGGCGGAAGTGGAGGAGCTGTCATGATTACCAGCACATCCAACAGCCAGGTAAAGCAGGCGGCAGCCCTGGCGAAGAAATCACGGGAGCGCAGGAAAACTGGCCTGTTCCTGGTGGAAGGGCCGAAAATGTATGAGGAGGCTCCGGCGGAGTGGGTGGAAAAGGTCTATGTGACGGAGGATTACGTGAGAAGCCATGGGGAACCGGACGGCCCGTCCTGGGAGCTGGTGAGCGATGAGGTGATGCGGGCCATGGCGGACACCCAGACGCCCCAGGGAATCCTGGCTCTGGTCCGTCAGCCCAGCTGGACGCTCTCTGATGTATGGAACGGAGAAAATCCGCATATCATCATGTTGGAAACTCTGCAGGACCCGGGAAATCTGGGGACGATCCTGAGAGCGGGAGAGGGAGCCGGGATCACGGGAGTGATCATGAACCGGGAGACGGCCGACGTGTTCAGCCCGAAGGTGATCCGCTCCACCATGGGCTCCATATACCGGGTTCCGTTTGTATATGCAGATGACCTGGCGGAGGCGGCAGCCGGGGCGAAGTCCAGAGGGATCCGCCTGTTTGCGGCCCACCTGAAGGGAGTGCGCTCCTACGACCAGGAAGATTACAGAGGCGGCTGCGGCTTTCTCATCGGAAATGAGGCCAGAGGGCTGACGGACGAGACAGCGGCTCTGGCGGACTGCTACGTGAAGATCCCTATGTTAGGAAAGGTGGAGTCCTTAAACGCCGCGGTGGCGGCTTCCGTGCTCATGTTTGAGGCGGCAAGGCAGAGACGCCTGCCGGTGTAAAAACGGAGAAAAGGCTTCCTGTAAAGATCTGGTATAAATTTCTGACAATTTCTTACAAATTTCCGACAGAGATTGTAAATAAACGGGAAGTGTGTTAGGATATGGACAATTACAGGAGAGAGGAGGAGAAAAATGGCAGCAGTATACTGGCTGATCGGGTTTGTGATCCTGATCGGGATTGAGGCGGCCACCATGGCCCTGACGACGATCTGGTTCGCGGGAGGAGCGCTGGCGGCATTTCTGGCGGCCCTTCTGGGAGCGGGAGTGGAAGTCCAGCTGGCGGTGTTTGCTGCGGTTTCCTTTCTTCTGCTCCTGTTTACCAGGCCCTTCGCGGCCCGGCTGATGAAGTCCGGGAAGACGGATGCGAGGACCAACGTGGACAGCCTGATCGGGAAACATGCGAAGGTGACGGAGGCCGTGGACAACGAGCTGGGCACAGGGGCCGCCGTGGTATCCGGGCAGGAGTGGACGGCCCGGGCCTACGATGGCGAGAGTCATTTTTCCACAGGCGAGACGGTGGTGATCCGGGCAGTGGAAGGCGTGAAGCTGATGGTGAGCAAATCATAGGGAAAATGTAGGAAGGAGAACGAAAATGGCCGGATTTCTGACATTAATTTTGCTGTTCATTCTTTTGATCATCCTGCTGATGATCCTGGCGTCCTGTATCCGCATTGTGCCCCAGGCCCATGCCATGGTGCTGGAGAGACTGGGAACCTACCAGGGAACCTGGTCGGCGGGGCTTCATTTTAAGCTGCCGTTTGTGGACCGGGTGGTCAGACGGATGACCTTAAAGGAGCAGGTGGTGGATTTTGATCCCCAGCCGGTGATCACAAAGGACAACGTTACCATGCGGATCGACACGGTGGTGTTTTTTCAGATCACGGACCCGAAGCTCTATACCTACGGGGTGGAGAACCCGATCATGGCCATTGAAAATCTGACGGCCACCACTCTGAGGAATATTATCGGTGATCTGGAGCTGGATCAGACGCTGACCTCCAGAGAGACGATCAACGCGTCCATGAGGGCGTCTCTGGATGTGGCGACGGATCCCTGGGGCATCAAGGTGAACCGGGTGGAGTTAAAGAACATCATCCCGCCGGCGGCGATCCAGGATGCCATGGAGAAGCAGATGAAGGCAGAGCGGGAGCGCCGTGAGGCCATCCTGCGGGCAGAAGGCGAGAAAAAGTCCACCATTCTGGTGGCAGAAGGAAAGAAAGAGTCGGCGATCCTGGATGCAGAGGCCGACAAGCAGGCGGCCATCCTTCATGCGGAGGCGGAGAAGGAGAAGCGGATCCGGGAGGCAGAAGGCCAGGCGGAGGCCATCCGCAAAGTGCAGGAGGCCAACGCGGAGGGACTCCGGATGTTAAAAGAGGCGGGAGCCGACGAGGCAGTGCTGACGTTAAAGGCTCTGGAGGCATTTGGAAAGGCCGCTGACGGAAAGGCGACGAAGATCATCATTCCCTCAGAGATCCAGGGACTGGCCGGTCTGGTCAAATCTCTCACCGAGGTGGTCTCGGAAGGAGAGGGAAAATAAGCAAAACAGCGCGTCCGGCAGAGATGCCGGGGAGAGGAGTCTGCCGGAGACGGCAGGCTCTTTTTATATAACAAGAAACTGCGTTCCCTGTTATACAAAAACGCTCCGCGGGGATCGCACTGCGGCGGAAACTCCGCGATCAAACCTGCTTGACACCGGGAAGAAGGTATAGTAACGTTTATGATAAGAAAAATGGGGAAAGAGAGGACCAACTCATGCAGATAGAAAAAAAACGGGGGCCGAAAAACGGCGCCATGGTGCTGGATGTGCTCCATGTGGCTCTGGGGCTGATGATTGTCATTCTCGGGGTTCTGACCTTTTTAAATCCGGAAAATCACATGCTGTTTTTTCCGGTGATCTTTTTCCTGGGCGGCGTGCTCAACCTGGCGGACGGATTTTACACGCGCAGGCTGGCGGTGCGGGGCAGGAAAAACAGGAGAGCAGGCTGGGTGACGCTGCTTGTGGGAGCGCTGCTTGTGGGAGTGTCCGTGCTCAGCGCCTTAAGCATCTGGAGATAAGGGGCACAAAGACCGAGCGGGGAGAAAACGAAATGGAGACAGTGAGTGATGACAGGATTATATGACAGACTGCAGGTGCTGGAGAGCGGGAGGACGCTGGGGCCGGAGGAGAGGCTGGAGGCTGCCCGGAAACCGCTTCTGGCCTGGTACAGGGAACATGCGAGAAATCTTCCCTGGCGGGAGAACCCGGACCCTTACCGGGTCTGGATCTCGGAGATCATGCTCCAGCAGACGCGGGTGGAGGCGGTAAAGCCCTATTTTGAGCGCTTTATGAGAGAACTTCCCACGGTCAGGGATCTGGCCCAGGCGGAGGACGACCGGCTGATGAAGCTGTGGGAGGGCCTGGGATATTACAGTCGCGCCAGAAATCTGAAGAAAGCGGCCATTGTGGCCTGTGAACAGTACGGCGGCTGCCTGCCGGCGGATTACAGCCAGCTTTTAAAGCTGCCGGGGATCGGCAGCTATACAGCGGGAGCTATCGCCTCCATCGCCTACGGGATCGCGGAGCCGGCGGTGGACGGAAATGTGCTGCGGGTGCTCTCCAGGGTGCTGGAGAGCCGGGAGGACGTTTCCAGGCAGGCAGTGAAAAAAGAGATGGAAAACCTGGTCCGACGGGTGATGCCTGAAAAACGGCCGGGAGACTACAATCAGGCGCTGATCGAGATCGGCGCGCTGGTGTGCGTCCCCAACGGAGCGCCGCGGTGCGGGGAGTGCCCCCTGGAGTCGCTCTGCCTGGCCGCGGGAAAGGGTCTGACGGGTGAGATTCCGGTCAAGGCTCCGAAAAAAGAGAGAAAAAAGGAAGAACGGACGGTGTTCATCATAGAGACGGAGGACATGGCGGCGATCCGGAAACGGCCGGCGAAGGGGCTTTTGGCCTCCCTCTACGAGCTGCCGTCTTTGGAGGGAGCCGCGGACGGCCAGTCGGCCCTGGAAGCCTTTGAGATTCCCGAAAAGCTGGTGGAGTCTGAGGAAATGCTTCCGGAGGCAAAGCATATTTTTTCCCATGTGGAGTGGCATATGAGGGGGATCCGTCTGCGCTTAAGCGGCCTGCCCCAGTGGGAGGAGGCGGAGGGAAAGCCGTTTTTTGTAAAAAAGGAAGAACTGAAGGAGCGGTATCCCCTCCCCAACGCGTTTGCGGCTTACCGCAGGTTCTTATAGTATAGAAGAGAAAGATCGCGGCATACTATCCCTGTCGCCGCGAAAAAACAGAGAGAGGAAGAGGCTGTGTGAAAAGACTGCTGTTTGTGATCAATCCCTGTTCCGGAAAGGGAAAAATCAGGAACCGGCTTTTGGATATTCTGGATATTTTTGTGAAAAAAGGGTACCGGGTGGAGACTTACGTGACCCAGCGGCCTCTGGACGCGAAGGAAAAGGTGATCTCCAGAGGAAAAAGCGCCGATCTGATCGTGTGCAGCGGCGGGGACGGAACTTTGAACGAGGTGGTCTCCGGCGTTATGGAGCTGAAAAGAATGCCGGTGCTGGGATACATTCCCGCCGGCTCCACCAACGACTACGCCGCCAGCCTGGGCCTTCCCAGGCAGATGATGAAGGCGGCCCAGGCGGCGGTTGGCCGGGAGATCCGTTCTGTGGACGTGGGAAAATTCGGCAGCGACCGGTATTTTGTGTATGTGGCGGCCTTCGGGGCATTTACAGAGGTGTCCTATCTGACGCCCCAGGATAAGAAGAATGTGCTGGGCCATCAGGCTTACATTCTGGAAGCGGTGAAAAGCCTGACGGATATCCGGGGCAGGAAGATGAAAGTCAGCTGGGAGGAGGGAGAGCTGGAGGGAGAATTTCTCTTCGGTATGATCACCAACACCATCAGCGTCGGCGGGTTTAAAGGCCTGGTGAGCCGGGATGTGGCCCTGGACGACGGGTATTTTGAGGCTATGTTCATCCGCATGCCCAAAAATCCCCTGGATCTGAGCGGAATCGTGTCCTACCTGTTTTTAAAGGAGGAGGAGAACGAGCTGGTGTACCGGTTTAAGACGAAGCGGATCAAGGTGGTGAGCGAGGAGGATACGGACTGGGTGCTGGACGGGGAGTTCGGCGGAACAAAGCGGGAAGTGGAGATCGTGAACCTGGAGAAGCAGATACATATCGCCAGGGGATGAGGGGGAGAGGAAAGAGCGCGGCCTTCCGCCTGCCCTGCTCATTGCTTGTGAAAACCTGCCCTGCTCATTGCTTGTGAAAAAGTGTTGAAATCTGTAAAAAAGTGTTATATAATAGTACGATGTGTAGATTTCTTTTTTGAAAGGACGTTATTCAGTGGGAAAAGAAACAGCGACTTTTTTGGAAAAACTTCAGAAGCTGGTGAATCAGGGAAAAGCCAAGGGAAATACTCTGGATATCGGAGAGATCAATGACTGTTTCCTGGGAGATGAGCTGAGCGCGGAGCAGATGGACCATATTTACGCGTACCTGGAGGAGCACAACATTGATGTGGTTCCTGTCATGGACGATGCCAGCCTGGCGGATGAGGCGGTCCTGCTCGACGACGATGTGGACGACAGCTTTATGAAGGATTCCGACATGGATGATGACATTGACCTGGACGCCATTGATTTGCTGGAAGGAATAGGGACAGAAGACCCGGTCCGCATGTATTTGAAGGAAATCGGGACTGTACCGCTGCTGTCTGCAGAAGAAGAACTGAATCTGGCAAAGAGAAAGGCAGAGGGCGATGAACATGCGAAGGAACGCCTGATTGAGGCGAACTTAAGGCTGGTTGTCAGCATTGCAAAGCGCTATACCGGCCGCGGCATGAGCTTTCTGGATCTGGTGCAGGAGGGAAATCTGGGCCTGATCAAGGGAGTGGAAAAATTTGACTACACAAAAGGATATAAATTAAGTACATATGCTACCTGGTGGATCCGCCAGTCCGTAACCAGGGCCCTTGCGGACCAGGCCAGGACGATCCGTGTGCCGGTGCATATGGTGGAGACCATCAACAAGATGTCCAAGATGCAGAGAAAGCTGACGCTGGAGCTGGGCTATGAGCCTTCCGTGGCGGAGTTGGCTGAGGCTCTGGACATGAGCGAGGACAAGGTGATGGAGATCATGCAGATCGCCAGAGAACCTGCCTCCCTGGAGACGCCCATCGGCGAGGAGGACGACTCCAACCTGGGCGATTTCGTGGCGGACTCCAATGTGGTCACTCCTGAGGGAAATGTGGAGTCGGTAATGTTGAGAGAGCATATCGACGCGCTTTTGGGCGACTTAAAGGAGAGGGAGCGTCAGGTGATTGTGCTCCGGTTCGGTCTGGAGGACGGACATCCCAGAACCCTGGAGGAAGTGGGCAAAGAGTTCAACGTGACCAGAGAGCGCATCCGTCAGATCGAGGCAAAGGCCCTGCGGAAGCTGCGCAATCCGGTCCGCAGCAAGAGGATCCGGGACTTTCTGTAACAGTCGGACAGGCTGCCGGCAGGAAGAGGGATCAGCGGCAGAAAATATGCAGCGGAGAGTACGCGGCAGAGAACATGCAGCAGATGGAAAGGATGTCGTTTCGGCATCCTTTTTCCTGTCTGCAAAGATAATAAGGAGAGGCCATGAATCGAAGAAATTATCAGAGAGAACTGGAGCAGATCATTGCCGGCCACCAGAAAAAAGGGGAAGTGCCCAGACTTCTGCTCCACAGCTGCTGCGGGCCCTGCAGCAGCTATGTGATGGAGTATCTGTCTCAGTATTTTTCCATCACCCTGTTTTACTATAATCCAAACATCTACCCGCCGGAGGAATACAAAAAGCGGGCAAAGGAGCAGGCCGGCCTGGTGGAGCGCCAGCCCCACGCCTACCCGGTGACATTTCTGGAGGGAACCTACGATCCGGACCGATTTTTCCAGGCGGCAAAAGGCCATGAGAAGGATCCGGAGGGAGGAGAGAGGTGTTTTCACTGCTATGAGTTGCGCCTGAGGGAGGCGGCGGAGGCGGCGAAGGCCGGCGGGTACGACTATTTTACTACCACTCTTTCCATCAGCCCCTTAAAGAACGCGGAGAAACTCAATGAGATTGGAGAGCGGATCGGGGCGGAGTACGGAGTTTCCTATCTCCCCTCAGATTTTAAAAAGAAGGGCGGCTATCAGAGGTCGGTGGAGCTGTCCAGGGAATACGATCTGTACCGTCAGAATTACTGCGGGTGTGTGTATTCCCGACGGGAGGATTCCACAGATTTGCTTGACACCCCCGTACATTTGAGATAATATTTTAACAGAGTGACTAAAGGAAAAGGGGGAAGCGGCAATGGTATCGAAGGTGGTAAAGGTAGTCAATCCTTCCGGGCTTCATCTGCGTCCGGCCGGTGTACTGTCTCAGACGGCTATGAAATATCAGTGCAGCATCATCATCGAGTGCGGCGAAAAGAAAGTGGTTGCCAAGAGCGTGCTGAATGTGATGGCCGCAGGCATCAAGCAGGGAACGGAAGTGACCGTGATCTGTGACGGAGCGGACGAAGAAGCTGCGCTTCAGGATGTGGCCGGCGCGATCGAGCGGGGCCTGGGAGAGATATAATGAGCAAAAGCGAGTCCGCGTGAGCTCGCTTACGCGGGACGAGCGGCGAATTGCGATCACAGGCTGTGCCTGTGATATAATGAGCGAAAGCGGGGTCCGCGTAAGCTCGCTTACGCGGGACGAACATTATTCCCGCTTCAGGGTATTTGCAAACAGGAAAAACTGTGGTACACTTAGGAGCGGAACTTACAATTTCATAATGAAAGCAGAGTAGGCGTATGCGCGTTAAGTGCCGGGTGTACAGGGAGTTGACATCCGGACGAAAAGAGTTTCTTGCGGTGCGTATGCCGCATCCCGCTGCATCCGGAGAAAATTATCTCCACTTGTAGTATGTGATGAATCTGCAAAGGAGGTAATTTTTTCATGAAAAAAATGACAGCTTTGTTCAGAACATCCATGGACGAGCTGAGGAGTGTCCGCAACCTGACTATGGCGGCCCTCTTCGGCTGCATGTCGGTAGTGATGGGGTATTTCACCATCCAGATCGGAGACTTTTTAAAGATCGGCTTTTCCACTATTGTCCAGCAGTTTGTCTATTATCTGTTCGGACCGGGAACGGGAATGCTCTTTGCGGGAACCATGGATCTTCTGAAGTTTGCAGTCAGGCCGACGGGAGCTTTCTTTCCGGGCTACACCCTGAGCGCCATGCTGGCGGCGGTGATCTACGGATTTTTCTACTATCGTCAGAAAATAACCCTGCGCAGAGTGTTTGCGGCCCAGCTTGCGGTGGCGCTTTTGTGCAACGTCTGCCTGGGAACGCTCTGGTGGCATATGACCACCACTCAGGCGGAGGCGGCGTTTCTGCCGGTGCTTGCGGTCCGTCTGGGAAAGAATCTGGCTCAGTGGCCCTTAAATTCCCTGCTGTTTTTCGGAGCGTGGGAGTTTATGGAACGAGCGGGGGTGTTCCGCGAAATCAGAAAGCACATGTATCATACGAAAAGGGTTTAGAAGAGGAGGATTTATCATGAGCACGAGTTGTTCAGGAAACTGCTCCAGCTGCGGCGAGACCTGCAGCAGCAGAACGTCGGAGCAGACCAGTTTTCTTGCACCGCTTAACGATGCAAGCTCTGTAAATAAAGTGATTGGCGTAGTCAGCGGAAAGGGAGGCGTGGGAAAATCCCTGGTGACTTCCATGCTGGCAGTAAAAATGAGAAACAAAGGCTTTAAGACCGCCATTCTGGACGCGGACATCACCGGTCCGTCCATTCCCACCGCTTTCGGGCTGGGAAATGACGGCGTTGGCGTCACCCAGGACAAGCTGATGGTGCCGGCCACCACCTCCACAGGCATTGAGGTGATGAGCGCCAACCTGCTTCTGGACAGCGAGACTGATCCGGTGATCTGGAGAGGCCCGGTGATTGCCGGCGCGGTGAAGCAGTTCTGGCAGGAGACCCTGTGGGAGAACGTGGACTACATGTTTGTGGATATGCCTCCGGGAACGGGAGATGTGCCGCTGACCGTATTCCAGTCTCTGCCGGTAAACGGCATCGTGATCGTTACCTCTCCCCAGGAGCTGGTGTCCATGATCGTGGCGAAGGCGGTCAACATGGCGAAGAAGATGAATATTCCGATCATCGGCGTAGTGGAGAACATGAGTTATGTGGAGTGCCCGGATTGCGGAAAGAAGATCAGCGTGTTCGGAGAGAGCCACATTGAAGAGGTGGCAAAAGAGTACGGCCTTCCGGTGCTGGCGAAGATCCCGATCAATCCGGAGATCGCGAAGGCTGTGGACGACGGCCGCGTAGAATATCTGGAGATGCCGTACCTGGATCAGGCGGCTGAGGCCGTGGAGGCAATTTAAGGATTAAAGGGTGTGAGCGAATGAATGACAGGTTAGCCCTCAGCAGTGAACTGGAGCAGTCCATCGTGAGCGTTCCGGACCTGGCCCAGGTTCCGGAAGAATTTATAAGCATGGCGCACCAGTTCCAGGAAGCCATGATGATGTATACCTGCGCCATCCGCGAGGTAAAGACGAAAATCGAGGTTTTAAACGACGAGCTGTCGGTGAGAAATTCCAGAAATCCCATTGAGATGATCAAGTCCAGAGTAAAAAAGCCCATCAGCATTGTGGAGAAGCTCCGCAGGAGAGGGCTGGAGGTGTCTCTGGAATCCATGATCGCCAATTTGGACGATGTGGCGGGAATCCGCATTATCTGTTCGTTTCTGGACGATATCTATGCGGTGGCGGACATGCTGGTGCGCCAGGATGATATCCGGGTGATCGCGGTGAAGGATTATATTAAAAATCCAAAGCCCAACGGATACCGCAGCTACCACATGATCGTGGAGATTCCCGTATTTTTCTCAGACAGGAAAAAACCCATGCGGGTGGAGGTGCAGATCCGCACCATCGCCATGGATTTCTGGGCCAGTCTGGACCATCAGCTGAAGTACAAGAAAGAGATGCAGAACGCGGCGGAGATCAGCGAGGAATTAAAGCAGTGCGCCGACGTGATCGCTCAGACGGACAAGCGGATGCTGGAGATCCGGCAGCAGATCGAGGCTCAGGGAATCACGGTGAGGAGAGACTGAGAGGGTTTAATAGAGGTAATAGGACAGGGTTTCGGTGATCCGGAACCCTGTTTTTTTGTACAGGTTCAAAGCCGCGGTGTTGTCCCCGGCGACCTGAAGGAGGACAGACGGAGTCCTTGTTTCCAGATGCTTTAAAACCTGAAGCAGAAAGGCTTTTCCGAAGCCTTTTCCCCGGAAAGGGGCGCGGATCTTAAGACCCCAGAGATAGACAGAGTCTCCGGAAGGCATGGTGGAGCAGGATCCGGCCTTTTTGCCGCAGATCCAGGCGGAGAAATGGCCGCGGCCGTCCTCCTCTATGGAAAAAGCCGGAGGGATGGGGCGGACTGGAGGCTGCCAGCCGGCAAAATCCAGGCGCATCATGTGCTCGCAGTACCAGAAGCCGGCGCTCAGCCGTTTCAGCACGAAAGCGGCAGCGGGGCAGTGACCGTCGGTGACAAAGGAGAAATCATCGTTTGGAAAATGGCTCTCGGCGCAGGCCAGGGCCTGGGAAAAATAACCTCTGCACCGCAGGCTTGGCCGGGTGAAGGCGGCGCACTCGCAGAGACAGTCCTCCAGGCGGCAGAGGGCCAGGGCGCAGGCCAGAACGTCATCCTGAAAGACGAGGACGAAAAAATCTCCGTCTTCAGCGGGAAAAGACAGGGTGGAGCCGTCAAAGTCCCGGCAGAGGGCAGCCAGCTCCGAAGTCTTTTTTTTCTGTTCTTCCGACAGGGTATTTACAGCAGTCAGGGTCATGGATCTTCCTCCTCTCATGCTTCCAGTATAATGGAAAAAAGGGCCATTTTCAAGACCGGCAGGGACCATGCGCGGCGGAAAGGAAAGAACCGTTTTTTTCCCGGATTGTACTTTATGTGTATTTTGCCTTGACCTTTTCTTTTGAGAGAGGGTAGAATAAGTACCAGATTTTTGAGAGGAGAAACAAAAGATGAGATATGTGAAAGAAGCAGGAATCATTTTCGGCATGTCTGCTGCCGGTGAAATCTTAAATCAGCTGCTGCCGTTTCCGGTGCCGGCCGGAGTTTACGGGCTGTTTCTGCTGCTGATTGCCCTGATGACGGGAATCGTAAAGCTGGAATGGCTGGAGGCCACGGGAAACTGGCTGCTGGACGCTATGCCCATCATGTTTGTGCCCGCCTGTGTGGGGATCATGGAGAGCTTTTCTGAACTCCGCGCTGTGCTGGTGCCTTTTGTGGTGACGGTGCTGGTCTCCACCGTGCTGGTATTCGGCGTGACGGGCCGGGTGGCCCAGTGGATCATCAGAAGAAAAGGAGGAAGACAGGAATGAGAGAAGCGCTTGCATCTTCTGCTTATTTTGGGGTGGTGCTCAGTGTGGCGGCCTACAGCTTCGGCCTGTGGATGAAAAAGAAGACAGGTCTTGCGGTCTGCAACCCGCTGCTGGTGGCAGTGATCATCATTGTGCCTGTGCTTTTGGCTACTCACATCACGTATGACGAGTATATGAAGGGAGCGGAGAGCATCAGCTATCTGCTGACGCCGGCCACGGTCTGCCTGGCCATCCCGCTGTACAAGCAGCTGGCGCTGCTGAAGAAAAATAAAGCGGCAGTGTTCTGCGGCATTGCGGCGGGGGTTGCGGCGAACGCGCTGACGATCTTTGTGCTGTGCCTGCTGTTTCGCATGGAGCACGTCCATTACGTCACCCTTCTTCCCAAATCCATCACCACGGCCATCGGCATGGGCGTCAGTGAGGAGGCCGGCGGAATCGTGACTCTGACAGTGGTGAGTATTATTATCACGGGAGTTTCCGGGGTGATCATGTCCGAGGGCCTGTTTAAGCTGTTTAAGCTGGAGGAGCCGATCGCCAAGGGCCTGGCCCTGGGAAACGGGGCCCACGCCATCGGGACGGCCAAGGCTCTGGAGCTGGGCGAGGTGGAAGGGGCGATGTCCAGCCTGGCCATCGCGGTGGCAGGTCTGATGACGGTCATTGTGGTCCCCTTCATTGCCAACCTGATCTGAGGCCGGGAAAGCTGCCGGGATTTTCAGAGTTTTGAGAGAAATATATGCCGGAATGCCCGCAAGATCTTCCCCGAACACAGCGGCCATGATATAATGAGCGAAAGCGAGCCCGCGGGAGCTTGCTCACGCGAGGCGAGCGGCGAATTGCGATCACAGGCTGTGCCTGTGATCTGGTGGGCGAAAGCGAGCCTGCGGGAGCTCGCTCACGCGAGGCGAGCGGCGAATTGCGATCACAGGCTGTGCCTGCGGCAGAATGAGCGCAAAAGAATCCAAATACAGGAGAAGGGAAGGATAGCATATGAAGACACTGATCAAACATGTGAGAGTGCTGACCATGGATGGAGAAAACCGGGTTTACGAGGATGGCTGCGTGCTGGTGGACGGGGACCGCATCGCAGATGTGGGAACCGGAAAAGAGGCGGAGAGCTGGGATCTGTCAGGAGCGGCCGTCATTGACAGAAAAGGCGGGATTTTGATTCCGGGACTGATCAACACCCACTGCCACGTTTCCATGATGCCGTTCCGCACGCTGGGGGATGACTGCGCGGACCGGCTCCGCCGTTTCCTCTTCCCGCTGGAAAATGACGCCATGACCAGGAAACTGGTGTACCGGGCGGCTAAATATGGAATCTGCGAAATGCTGCTGGCGGGAGTTACCACTTTCCTTGACATGTACTATTTTGAGGATGAGGTGGCGAAAGCCTGCGAGGAACTGGGAATGAGGGGATTTTTGGGGGAGACGGTGATCGGCCAGCCCACCTGCGACAGCCCGGAGCCTTACGGCGGCCTGGAGTACGCGGAAGAATTTATCCGCCAGTGGAACCACAGCAGCCTGGTAAGACCGCTTGTCGCTCCCCACGCCACCTACAGCGTGAGCCCGGAGATGCTGAAAAAGTCCTTTGATCTGGCGGAAAAATACGATACGCTCTACACTATCCACGTCTGTGAGATGGAGCACGAGCTGAAGAAATTCAGGACAGAGTATGACCGGACGCCGGTGGAATTTCTGGCGGATCTGGGGGTGCTTGACAGGCGGACGGTGGCGGCCCACTGCGTGTATATGACGGAGCGGGATATTGAGCTGTTTGCCGAGCATCAGACGGGAGTGGCCCACTGCATCGGCTCCAACACCAAAGGCGGACGGGGAGTGGCTCCTGTGCCGGCTATGGAGCAGCAGGGCATCGCTGTGGGATTTGGAACAGACGGAGCGTCCTCCGGAAACACTTTGGACCTTTTCACCCTGTTTAAGCTGTTTGCCGATTTCCAGAAAACAGAATACCACGACCGGACCCTGTTCCCGGCAGGAGATATTGTGCGGACTGGCACTGTCGGTGGAGCGAGAGCCCTGGGCATGGAGAGAGAACTGGGCTCTGTGGAAAAAGGAAAAAAGGCAGATCTGGTGATCGTGGAGACGGATTCTGTAAATATGTTCCCCTGCTACAATCCCTACTCAGCTCTGGTGTATTCCGCCAACGCCTCCAACGTGGACACGGTGATGGTGGACGGCAGAGTGCTGGTGAGAGGCAAGAAGCTGGTGAACGCAGATCTGGAGACGATTCGGGGCGAGCTGGCAGAAGAGATGGGTCCGTTTATGAAGGCAGCGGAGAATTACGGAGAAATGATCTGACGCCGGATATAAAAGAATATGAAGAAAGCCCGTCATTTCCCGGGCCGCCGGTAAAATTCCGGCCGGCCGGGAGATGACGGGCTGTTATTATTTAACAGAAAAATTTCATCCCCTGTTAATCAGAAATTTTAGTCGATGCTGATGTATCTGGGTTTCTCTTCCTGCTTGGGAGCTTCCTTCGGAACGGCCAGACGGAGCACGCCGTTTTCAAAGGAGGCTTTGATGTCCTCCTGGCGGAGTGCGTCGCCCACGTAGAAGGTTCTTCTCATGGAGCCGTGATAGCGCTCTCTGCGGACGTAGGATTTATTCTTCTCCTCGTCGCCGCTGTGAACGGCGGAGATAGTAAGGTATCCGTCCTTTAACTCTGCCTGGATCTCGTCCTTGCGGTAGCCGGGAAGTTCAATGTCCACATAGTAGCAGGCGCCGCCGTCTAAAATGTCGGTCCGCATCAGGCCCGTATCCTTTTTAGTCTGAGCCGGCTGGGAACCGGTCCAGAAGCTGTCATTGAAAAAGTCGTCAAATAAATCAAAGCCATAGTTGTTTCTCGGAATAAACATAATGAAAATCCTCCTTTATCGGGAACAACAGCTGATCTGTTGTCTCTGTTTCTCTTGATGGTTGTACTATACCACGAATTGTTAGCACTGTCAATAGATGAGTGCTAATTTTTCTCCGAAAAGGAAGATCGCTATTTTTAACGGAATAAAATGTCTGCTGCGGGAAAAAGAAGAGAAAAAAATTGCATTTTGCAGGCGAAATCAGTATACTAAAGATAGGAAAACTGTAGAATTGTCTGTCAAAAAAGGGGGGACGGGTTTATGGGACATATCATCATTGCGATGGGACGCCGCTATGGAAGCGGCGGACGGGAGATTGGAAAACTGCTGGCGAAACGGCTGGGGATCCCATTTTATGACAGGGAACTGGTGGAGATGGCCGCCAGAAAGAGCGGGATCGACCAGGGAGTTCTGGAGATCCTCAATGAGAGGGCGTCTCAGGCCACTCTGTTAAAGACCAAGAGCGCGGCGGGCGGGCGTCAGATCGGAGAGTTGCTCTACCAGACTCAGTCCCAGATCATCCGGGAGCTGGCCGAAGAAGGTTCCTGCGTGATCATCGGACGCTGCGCAAACTACGTGCTCCGTGGCCGGGAAGACCTGTTCACCGCGTTTGTCACAGCCCCGGAGGAAAAGCGGATCGAGCGGATCATGGAGCGGAACCGCATGTGCCGGGAGGACGCGGCGAGAGCGGTGGAGAAGGTGGACCGCCAGAGAAGGGAATACTACGAGTACTACACAAAAGGCCATTGGGGCGGGCCGGAAGATTATGATCTGATCGTGGACAGCAGCATTCTCGGACCGGAGGGAACGGCGGAACTTTTGGAGGAGAAGGCCAGGGCATTTTTAAAATGTCCTGTTTAGGAAAAAGCGTGGGATAACAAAAAGCTGGGAGGAAATGACGGCCGATCATTTCCTCCCAGCTTTTTTCTGCCCGGAAGAGATATTTTTTCTCTGATATGAGCTGATTTACAGTCCGAACGCCAGATGAAGAATGGTTTTTGCCACGCCGGCCAGAGCCATGACCAGAATGGGGTTTAAATTGGTTTTCTGAAGCAGTACCAGCGCTCCGATGAAAATGGCGATCATGCTCCACTGGGTTCCGGAGAGAGAGATCACAGCGTCGCTGCCCCAGAAAGCGGTGAGCAGAATGGAGACGCCGGCGGACGCGATCATGGCCACCACGGCGGGGCGCAGCGTATTTAACACGCCCTGAAGGACTGACATGTTTCTGTATTTTAAATAGAGCTTTGCGATCACCATGACAATGACGCAGGAGGGCAGGATGCAGCCGAAGGTGGCCACCAAAGCGCCGGGCAGTCCGGCCATCTTGATGCCGATAAAGGTGGCGCCGTTGACAGCGATGGGGCCGGGCGTCATCTGGGAAATGGTGATCAGGTCTGTGAATTCTGACATGGACAGCCAGGTATGTACGTCAGTCACCTGCTCCTGAATCAGGGGCATGGCCGCATAGCCGCCTCCGAAGCTGAACAGGCCGATCTGCAGGAAACTGAGAAAAAGCTGTAAGTAAATCATTTTTCTTTGCTCTCCTTTCTTCCGAACAGGCAGGTACGGATCAGTCCGATGATAATGCAGGCGATCACCACGTAGATGACGCTGACGCCGCTGACGCATACGATAAATGCGCCGATCAGGATGACGGCGGAGAAGGGGCTCTTCTTGTAGTTGATGCCCCGGGCCATCTCAAAGACAACGGCCATGATGACGGCGCCCACTCCGGCCTGCATGCCTTCCAGCATCTGGCTGACGACGATATTGTCGCGGATAATGGCATAAATAAAGGAAATCATGGAGATCACGATAAAGGGCGGCAGGATGGTGGCGATGATGGCGACCACGGCGCCGATAAAGCCGGCCAGCTTGTAGCCCACCACGATGGCTCCGTTGACGGCGATGGCGCCGGGAGCGGACTGGGCGATGGCCACCAGATCCAGCATTTCATCCTTGTCGATCCAGTGATACTGGTCCACAAATTTCCTCTGCATCAGTGTTACGATCACATAGCCTCCGCCGAAGGTGAAGGCGCTGAGATAGAGTGTTGAAAGAAATAATTTGATCAATACATTTTTTTTGCTTTCCATATGTTTTCTTACCTCCCGCAGCATATTATAGCGGGAATTGATTTATAGGTAAAATAGTATTATTATATTAAATATATAATGGAAAAATTATACATCGGAGGAGCAGTATGACACTGAGGCATTTGAAGATATTTGTGTCTGTTTTTCAGAATAAAAGTGTGACGAAGGCGTCCAGGGAACTCCATCTGGCCCAGCCGTCGGTCAGTCTGGCGATCCGGGAGCTGGAAGATTATTACGGGATCTGCCTGTTTGACCGCATCGGGCGGACCATCGCCCCCACAGAGGGGGGACGGGAGTTTTACGGCTACGCCGTCCATGTGGTGGGCCTGTTTGACGAGATGGAGACGAAGATCAGAAACTGGGATACCATCGGTATCCTGCGGGTGGGGTCCAGCATCACCATTGGGACCCACATTCTGCCGGAGCTTCTGGTGCGGTTCCAGGAAAGGTATCCTCAGCTTAAGGTGGAAGCGGTGGTGGCCAATTCGGCCATTGTGGAGGAGAGGCTGCTCCACAACGAAGTGGATATCGGACTGGTGGAGAGCACGCCGGAGCAGCCGGACATTCTGGCGGAGGCGTTTATGGAGGACGGACTCTGCGCGGTGGCGGCCCCGGGCCATCCGCTGACAGAGCGGGACAGAGTCAGCCTGGCAGAGCTGGCGGAGTACCCGTTTCTCATGAGGGAGAAGGGAAGTTCTGTCAGGGACGCGGTGGACGCCTGCTTTGCTCTGATGCAGCTTCAGGTGCGGCCAGCCTGGGAGAGCGTCAGCAGCCAGGCCATTGTGCGGGCGGCGGCGGCCGGGCTGGGAGTGACGATTCTTCCCTGCCTGCTGGTGGAGGAGGACCTGCAGCGGGGAACCGTGGTAAAGATCCCCCTGGAAAACCCCATCCGCAGAAAACTGAACATTGTCTGGCACAAGAGCAAATATCTGACGGAAAACATGAAGATTTTTATGGAGATGGCACGGGAGTACGGGCAGAAGACGCAAAAAAATTAAACTGGACTAAGAAAATGGAGAGAGCCTGATTTTTCATGAAAAAATATGGAAAATCAGGCTCTTTTGATATTGAAATTTTACATAAAATGTTACATAATAAAATGAAGATATGTAATACTTTTTGTAATGATTTAAGGCGCTTTTCTGCGCACTGGCTCGTGCGGCAAAGCAGCGAAACTATCTTCACCCAGCCTGCAGTAAGAAGTCGGAGAGGAGGAAATATGAGATCGTCAGGACGGAAAGCCTGCAGCGTTCTGCTGTCGGGGAAAAGCGCGGCAGATTACATATCTGAAAAACAGAGCCACCGCCGTATAAGGCCCTGGATGGATTCAGGGAGAGGATACAGGCGGGATTTAGGAGGAGTAAGTGATGGAGGGAGATCGGACGACGGACGCTCCGTCAGAATAATGGGACTGTTTTTTGAAAATCCAGAGGAGCCTGATGAAAAAGTACGGTTTAAACATTAAAAAGGGGTGGTAAAAAACGGTCGAATCGGCGGACTTAAATAAGAAAGTAAAAAAAGGGAAAGGAAAGAGGAGCATGTTTAAGAGGAGAAACGGAAAGTGCAGACGTGCAGCGGCATTCCTTTTATCGGTTGCCATGACTGTGGTCAGCGCGGGAGCTGGCTATGTTCCGGCTTTCGCTGCAGAAACAGAAACTTCCAGATTTCTGCTGACAAGTAAGGAGATCAGGCAGGCCATTAGGGATGCAAAGGCTGCAGACCAGCTTCTTGATTTTTCTCAGTTGGAACTGACAGGAAAAACAGAAAAGGCAGAAAAAAGCTATAAGGAGCTGTTAGACGGAGAACAGGGAAAGGTTTATGAGCTGGACACGGATTTTGACGACAGTCAGGCCGCAGACGGTACAGGGCTTCAGATCTTTTATAATGAAGAAGATGATGAAGTAATCTTTTTGTTTATCAATGAAAGCGGGGAAGATGTCCGCTTTGCAGTCAATGTAGATGGACTGGAGACGGAAGGACTGCGGGTAAAGGCAGGCGACAGCGAAAGAGAAATCGAAAAGGAAGAAGAGTCTGCGGAGAGACCGGAAGAATCTGTAGAGGAGCCGGCAGGAGCAGAAGAGGAGACTTCAGCACCGGCTGAGGAACCTGCGGGAGCAGGAGAAGAGTCTTCAGAGTCGGAAGAAGAGCTGGATCAGGCAGAAGAAACCCTGGCACCGGAAGAGGAGCCGACTCAGACAGAGGAAGAGACTTCAGCACCGGCTGAGGAACCGACAGGAACAGAGGAAGAACCTTCAGCGCCTGCAGAAGAAACAGCAGAAGCGGAGGAAGAAGCTGCGGTACCGGCGGAAAAGCCTACTCAGGCAGAAAAACCGGAAGCATCTGCAGAAGAAACAGCAGGAGCAAAGGAAGAGTCAGAAGTTCCGGCAGAGGAAGTATCAGATTCTGATTATGAGTCCTCAGAGGAAGTATCGGAGGATAATGAAGCAGGATCAGACGAAAAAGCAGACAGCGGAGTAAGTTCAGGCAGCGTCAGCGAAGCCGAGGACAACGGCGGACAGGCCCAGGATTCAAATACGGCAGAAGATAAAGCGGAATCAGTGGAGCCGTCTTCTGACGGAGAAGTACAGATGGGAATCTCCGCTCATCATGCTGTCCTGGTAGCAGCCGGAACTGATGAACAGGCTACGGCAGACGAGTGGATCCTGGAAGAAACTGATGAGAATGAACAGCCGGAGCTTTCCGGTATTCTGAAAGGAACTGCCTATCCGGAAGTCTCCATTTGGGGAGGAGCACAGGCTGCGGCCTATGCTGTGGACACAGATGAGCTGCCGGAGATAATTTCTGAGAATGAGATTCAGATTTTCTATATTGTACAGCCGGAAGGGGCTGTGACCATTCAGGGACCTGATACGGCAGAAAAAGGACAGGGGTTCCAGTTTACTGTAATTCCGGCAGAAGGTTATCAGGTAACGGAGGTTACGGCCAACGGAGAACAGCTGGACTGGGCAGATGAAAAAAATATGGCGACAGCGTCTCAGACAGAGCCTGCAGAATATTGCTATACTGTAAATAATGCAGATTCTGATCAGGAGATTGTAATCACCGCCGAATATGCTGCAGGAACGGTATATAAGGCGGAAACGGATACCGCGTTTGTGACCATAACGGCTCCGGAGGGCGCATTTGCAGTTCCGGTGGAGCTGAAGGCGAGAGATATCACAGAGGAAGATGACAGCTATGCGGCTCTGAAGGAGCAGGTGTCAGAAAAGCTGAAGACAGAAGGCTATATTATGACATCCTTCAGTCCTATTGACATTACATTTGTGGATGAGGCAGGAAATGTGGCGGAGCCGGCAAAATCGGTAAATGTGAATATCCGGTATAAAAATGAGGCAGAGGCTCAGACCGTGTCTGGGCTGGGTCATTCGGAAGAAGCAAAGATCATCCATATTCACGAAGAGAATGTGACGGAACTGGAAGGTACTGTTCGGGAGGATGCCGACACAGGAGCTGCAGTTTTAGACACGGAAACGAGTCAGTTCAGCGTGATTGCCAATGTCACCGTGCAGGCGGACGGCGAAGCTAAAGTGAAGGATACGGTGTATGATACGCTGGAGGAAGCTGTAGCGAAAGCAGAATCTGGCAGTGAGATCGTACTGACGGCGGACGAGATCCAGCTGGAGGATGAGATCCCTGTAGAGAAAACCTTTGTCATCGACATGAATGGCGGAACGGTAAAAGCCGGAGCCGGAAAACGGGTTTTCACGATAGCCGAAGGAGCGTCTCTGACGCTGAAAGGGGAGGGAACTGTATCTGGCAATGGAGAGGTCACTGGATACGGCGGCCTGGTCTATATTGACGGCGGGGAATTCCGATTAATGGATTCTGTGGTACTTACCGGCGGAGCGGCCCAAAAAGGCGGAGGAGCTATTTATGTTAAGAGCAGCTCCTGTACTTTGGATGGCGGAGTGATCGAAAACGCAAAGGTATCGGCTTATGATAGTAGTGTAGGAAAAAATACAGGCGGCGGCGCTGTTTACGTACAGTCAGGAACGTTATTGATGAATGATGGCGAAATCCGTAATACAACTGCAAACATAGGCGGAGGCATTTTTGTAAGAGAAAACGCGGAATTTAAAATGGAGAACGGCGTTATCGAGAATACAGAAGCAACCGCCTATGGAGGAGGTGGTGTTGCAGTTAAAGGAAAGTTTATCATGAATGGCGGCATAATTTCCGGAGCGAAGGCAACAAGTCCGTCAAAGGCATATGGAGGCGCAGTTTATCTTTATGGAGACAGAAAAACGAGCGCAGAATTTGTCCTGAATGGAGGAAGCATAGAAGAGTCCACTTCTGCAATTTCATGTGGTGGAGTTTATGTAGACACCGGCTGTGTCTTTGAAATGAATGGCGGGAGTATTGAGAACAATACAGCCCAAAGCGGTGCTGGCGGAGTATCTATAGCAGGGGCGTTTCCGGGACCGCAGGCGCATTTTACCATGACTGGCGGCACTATACGCGGAAATAAAGTGAAAAGTCAGAGTGGAACTGCAGGTGGAGTGGCGGTCTTCGGAGATTTCCAGATGTCGGGCGGAGTAATCGCGGATAATACAGGAATGGGCGGCGTCTATATTAATAACACTCAATCTGTGACTGTAAGCATTACCGGAGGCGCAATTTACAATAATGCCAGTGGAAGCAAGAATACCAATCCCATTTCAGACATCTATTTGGATTATGGTGCGAATGTAAAACCTGAAAATATGGATATTGTCTCTGCAAAAGAACTTTCAGATGAAAATTATTCCTTTGCTGCCTGGATAGGTTATGAGACAACAAATTTGAGCGATCCGAAACAGATAGATGGTTCATTAAGCGAATTTTTAAAAACAACTGCCAGTACAGGAAAAAAATACTGTTTTATGACAGTTATAGAGGATACTATTGGTGAAGGGATCTACCTCGATGGAGTCAGCGGAGATGATAACAACAGCGGAACCAGCATGATAGACGCTGTCCGCTCTTTCGGAAAAGCTCTGGAATTGGCAAAGAATACACTGGATGCCTCAGAGACAGAGTCTGTCAAGATCTATGTGGTTGACACCGTGACGGTTCAGGGGGAAGAGACTTGGTCTATACCGGATGAGTATAAAGATAAGGTCACCCTTGTCAGATTCCGTACACTTGGCGATTATATGGTAAGGGTTTCCGGAGAGAGCGCAACGCTGACTCTGGAAAATCTGAAGCTGGACGGCGGCCGGGATCAGCTGAGCACGGAATACAATTATACCAATTCCATAATCCTCGTGGAAAATAGCGCAGAATTGATCATCGGGGAAGGAACGATCCTGACCAATAACCGGGCAGGTGTCTACAGCAATGATGGTCTTTCTTATGAAGGCGGGGCTTTGAAGCTGGCATATGGCGGAATATGCAGGATGTATGGAGGCCAGATTACAGACAATGAATCCAGTTACGCCGGAGGTGGAGTCGTTGCCGACCGAGAAGCTTTCTTTGAAATGCATGGAGGAGAGATCAGCAATAACAAGGCCGGATACCGCAATGGAAAGGTCAGAGGCAGCGGCGGCGGAGTAGCCATACTGGAAGGAAGCCAGATGACAATGTCCGGCGGAACAATTTCAGGAAACCAGGCTGCCAACGGCGGCGGCATCCATGTGGGCGGCGCGGCGCCGAATCTTAAAGATTTTCCTGAAAATATTCTGGAAGTGACTGGCGGCCGGATTTCCGGAAATACGGCAGAGTCAGCCGGCGGCGGAATCTACGTGCAGTGCTATTCGAAAGCAGACATATCCGGCCAGACCAGTATTACAGATAATAGAGCGAATGCCGACTGGTATGTGATTGGTGAAACCGGTTATGCTACAGCCTATGCCGGCGGCGGAATTTACGTAAATGGAGGCCGCAGCGGTTATCCTAACGGGGAACTGAAGCTGACGAATGCAGCTATTTATGGGAATCATGCGGAAAGTTCCGGCGGCGGAATCGGCGCCTGTCCTACTTCCTTCCTTGGAATTTATGTGACGGACGGAGCCGTGATCTATGAAAATACCGCAGGTTCTCAAAAAGGAGATCAGATTTACAGCTCATATCCGATGAACGGATATAAGCACACTGCTTATGTTTCTGATTATATGCTGGGAGGCGGCGTTTACCTGTGGAGATATGATGATGGTATAAATACCGGAGCCGCTCCGAGAAAGTATTATCAGAAAACAAGTCAGCTTTTCTATCTGGACAACGATTATGATCGGAGTGATATAGACCATGCCATGAGCCTTGCAGATGTCATAATTGCAGGAAATGTTTCCGGCAGCAACGGCGGAGGAATCGGAACGAACGGCAATGTGCAGATCGGAGAAGAAACACCTGAGCCGTATACTCTGACAGTGTTAAAGAACTGGGAGGACGGTGACAACGCGGCAGGTCTGCGCCCGAAAGAAATCACTGTAGACGTAAGCATCCGCCTGACGGATGGAAAAGTGACTGACAAAAAGGTGGTCCTGAAGGAAGAGAATTCCTGGACCTGGAAATTAAACGGCGAAGATTTCGCTGACGAAAACGGCGGGCTGAAGGCAGAGATTTCTGTTGACGAGGAGACAATAGAGAGATACGAACTGGATCCGAACAGCATAGAGATCACTAAAGAGACAGAGGGAAATGGCCAAGTAGCAACGATATCGTTTACGAACCAGTTTATCCCCGCAGAGGGACTGACCGTATACAAGATTTGGGAAGACGGTGAGAATCAGGACGGCATCCGCCCGGATCAGGTGCTGATTCAGCTTCTGAAAAACGGAGAGCCGGAAGGCGAACCGGTAGCGCTGAGCGCAGAGAACGGCTGGTATTATACCTGGGAAGAGCTGCCTGTCCGGGAACAGGGAGAAGACCTGGTTTATACGGTAAAAGAAGTCGGAATCCCTGATGGATATACGGTTCAGGTCAATGAAGTAAAAGAAATCGACGAAGACCATTATACGGTGGAGGTCGTAAATACACATGTGCCGGCTGTGACTCAGAAGACGGTGACAAAGCTGTGGGATGACAACAACAACAGCGACGGCCTGCGCCCGTCTGGAATCCTTGTTCGCCTGAATGCGGATGGACAGAGCGTAGGAGAGGTGGAGCTGAATGGTGGAAATGGCTGGACATATACCTGGGAGAACCTTCCTCTCATGAAAGACGGAAAGGAGATTCTGTATACTGCGGAAGAGGTCGCAGTGCCGAATGGTTATACAGCCAGCTACAGCGATGATACGCTTACCATTACCAATGTGCGAACATCTGATGACCCGAATCCTGATCCGGACCCGGATGATCCGACGCCCAACAATCCGGGCGGCAGCCATGGAGGCGGAGGTTCCGGCCCGAATCCGAATACTTCGACGCCTTCTGGAGGCCCCGGAGTGGAAATCATTACTCCTGAGGATGTTCCGCTGGCAAATCTGCCAGAAGAAAGTGTAAATCTGCCGGAGGAGGATGTTCCGCTGGCGGCACTTCCAAAAACGGGAGATCCCGGACGTACAGGCTTAAAGACTGTGCTGTTAGGCGCATTATTTACAGCACTTCTGGCTTCACGCAGGAGGAAAGAGGAAAAATCATAACAAAAAGCTCCTTTTTGGAGGCAGGCCATAAGGGCCTGCCCCCCGAAAGGGGCATTTTTTTAAATACGGCAGATTTTTACTTCCCAGGTAGTTCACAGTTTCCCCGCAATATGATAAAATAGAAAGGATAAATTTGAATGGCCGCCGAAGCGCAGGCGGATACTTTAAAACGAAGTTTAAGAGGAAAAGAAGGAGGACGCCATGATTAACCGTCTGGTAAAGAAGATTCAGGAAACGAAAGCGCCGGTATGTGTGGGACTGGATCCCATGCTCAGTTACATTCCGGAGCATGTGGTGAAGAAAGCATTTGAAGAGTACGGGGAGACTCTTGAGGGAGCCGCTGAGGCCATCTGGCAGTTTAATAAGGAGATCGTGGACCACACCTGGGATCTGATCCCGGCGGTGAAGCCTCAGATCGCCATGTATGAGCAGTTCGGCATTGAGGGACTGAAGGTATATCAGAGAACGGTGGATTACTGCCAGGAGAAGGGGCTGATCGTTATCGGCGACGCTAAGAGAGGAGACATCGGCTCCACTTCCGCAGCCTACGCCACCGCCCACATCGGCACGGTGCAGGTGGGAAGCAAGACCCTTTCCGGTTTCCATACCGATATGGTGACAGTCAACCCCTATCTGGGAACGGACGGGGTAAAGCCGTTTGTGGATGTGTGCAAAAAGGAAGACAAGGGAATCTTTGTGCTGGTAAAGACGTCCAACCCGTCCAGCGGAGAGTTCCAGGATCAGCTGATTGACGGCCGGCCCCTCTATGAGCTGGTGGCAGACAAGGTTCTGGAGTGGGGAAGCGATACCATGGACGGAGAATACAGCAACGTGGGAGCCGTGGTGGGAGCCACCTATCCGGAAATGAGCAGAATCTTAAGAAAACTCATGCCCCACACCTATTTCCTGGTGCCGGGCTACGGCGCTCAGGGAGCGACGGCGGAGGACTTAAAGCCCTGCTTTAATGAGGACGGACTGGGAGCCATTGTAAATTCTTCCAGAGGAATCATCGCAGCCTACAAGAAAGCCCCCTATGACAAGTTCGGACCGGAGCATTTCGGCGAGGCGTCCAGACAGGCCGTTCTGGACATGGTGGCTGACATCAACCGTGTATTATAATTGGAGGCAGACTGCATGGCACAGATCAAATTAGAAGCGGAAGTGAAAAGCCAGAAAAAGCTGGCGGAAGGCGTGTACAGCATGGAACTGTTTGCTCCCCAGATTGCGGGACAGGCAAAGGCGGGACAGTTTATTTCCGTCTATACGAAGGACAGCTCCAGACTGCTGCCCAGGCCCATCAGCCTCTGCGGCATCGACCACGGAAAGGGAATCCTGCGCATTGTATACCGGGTCGTGGGCGCGGGAACGGAGGAGTTTTCTTCCTATAAAGAAGGAGAGAAGGTCCAGATCATGGGCCCCCTGGGAAATGGTTTCCCCTTAAAAGATAAAAAAGCCATCCTCATCGGCGGCGGCATCGGAATTCCGCCCATGCTGGAGCTGGCAAAGGAGCTGTCCTGTGAGCGGACGGCGGTTCTGGGATATAAGGACGAGCTGTTTTTAAATGAAGAATTTCAGGCTTACGGGCCGGTGTACATTGCTACAGAGGACGGCAGCGTCGGCACAAAGGGAAATGTGCTGGACGCCATCCGGGCCTGCGGCGTGGAAGGAGAGGTCATCTACGCCTGCGGTCCCACCCCCATGCTGCGGGCGGTGAAGGCATATGCCCAGGAAAAAGGGATCGAGTGCTACATTTCTCTGGAGGAGCGGATGGCCTGCGGCATCGGCGCCTGCCTGGCCTGTGTGTGCCAGTCGAAGGAGATCGACAGCCATTCCCATGTGCACAATAAGAGAATCTGCAAGGACGGACCGGTATTTGACGCTCAGGAGGTGGAGATCTGATGAATACGAAGGTGAACATAGCCGGAGTGGAACTGAAAAATCCGGTGATGACTGCATCCGGCACGTTTGGCTCCGGGGCGGAGTACGGAGAGATGGTGGATTTAAACCGTCTGGGCGCTGTGGTGACAAAGGGCGTGGCGAACGTGCCCTGGCCCGGCAACCCCACTCCCAGGATCGCAGAGGTGTACGGCGGCATGTTAAATGCCATCGGCCTTCAGAATCCCGGCATTGACGTGTTTATTGAGCGGGACATTCCGTTTTTAAAGCAGTATGACACAAAGATTGTCGTGAACGTGTGCGGAAAGACTACGGAGGACTATGTGGAAGTGGTGGAGCGCCTGGGCGATACGGACGTGGACCTGCTGGAGATCAATATTTCCTGTCCCAACGTGAAAGAGGGAGGCATTGCCTTCGGACAGGATCCAAAGGCGGTGGAAGCCATCACGAGAGAAGTGAAGCGCCATGCGAAACAGCCGGTGATCATGAAGCTGAGCCCCAACGTGACGGACATCACGGTGATGGCCAAAGCGGCGGAGGCAGGCGGCGCGGACGCTCTGTCTCTGATCAATACGCTGACGGGCATGAAGATCGACATCCACAGGCGGACCTTTGCCCTGGCCAACAAGACCGGCGGTTTTTCCGGTCCGGCGGTGAAGCCGGTGGCGGTGCGCATGGTGTACCAGACGGCTAACGCGGTGAAGCTCCCCATCATCGGCATGGGCGGCATTTCCACGGCGGAGGATGCCATTGAGTTTCTGCTGGCGGGAGCCACGGCTGTCTCTGTGGGAACGGCGAATTTCTTTAATCCCTATGCCACGGTGGAGATTGCGGACGGAATTGAGGATTATATGAGAAAATACGGCGTGGAAGACGTCAATGAGCTGATTGGCGCAGTGAAGTGACGAAGGCCGGATGAGGCGGAAAGGCCGGGATTGCGTGGAAAGGCAGTTCCGGCTGTTTTCCGCGGCGGACAGAGGAAGTGCGGAAAGGAGAGGCAGAGAGTGGGAGAGGACAGACGGCGGCTGGCGGCCGCGGCCATGGGGAAGATCCCCTGTGACCTGACGGTAAAAAATGTGCAGTATGTAAACGTGTTTACCGGGGAAATCTACCCGGCGGAGGTGGATGTGATCGACGGCCGGGTGGCCAGGGTCCGCTGCCCCGGGGAACCTCAGGAGCTGGAATCCGGGGAGACGGTGGATGGCGGGGGAAATTATCTGATCCCCGGCTTCATCGACGCCCACGTCCATGTGGAGAGTTCCATGATGATCCCGGAGCAGTTCGGGCGGGCAGTGGTTCCCTGGGGCACGACAGCGGTGTGCACCGATCCCCACGAGATCGCCAATGTTCTGGGGATCGACGGGGTGAAATTCATGCTGGAAAACGGGAAGAAATCCCTGCTGCGCCAGTATGTGCTGGCTCCTTCCTGCGTGCCTGCAGTGCCGGGACTGGAGAATTCCGGAGCGGAGTTCGGAGAGAAGGAGATTGAAGAGATCCTGGACATGGACGGCGTGGTGGGAATCGCGGAGATCATGGACTTTGTGGGCGTGTATAACGGCTCGGAGCGGATGCACGCCATTATCCGGAAAGGGCTGGAAAAGGGCACGTTTCTTCAGGGCCACGCTCCCCTGCTTACGGGAAAAGAGCTGAGCGCTTATGCGGCGTCCGGGATCGAGAGCGACCATGAATCAGAGACCGGGGAGGAGATCCGGGAGAAGCTGAGACGGGGAATGCACATCAATCTGCGCGCCAGTTCCCTGGTGAACCATATGGACCAGCTGGCGGCAGAGATCCGTCAGATCCCCTACCATGATTTTATCTCCATATGCACGGACGACGTCCACGCCGGAGATCTGCTGACTCTGGGCCATGTGAACAAGGTGGTCCGGTACGGGATTGAACACGGCCTGGATCCGGTGGACGTGATCCGCATGGCCACTTTAAACGCTGCCAGAGAGTACGGTTTTAAAGATCTGGGCGCTGTGGCTCCCGGGTACCGGGCGGATATGCAGCTGGTGAGGGCGCTGGACGGCAGCCGGCCTAAGCTTGTGTGGATCGGCGGTCAGCTGGCGGCAGAACAGGGCGTTTATGTGGGAGAGGACGCAGCCCCGGCTATGGATTTTCCAAACACTGTGAAAGCCGGTTGGATCCGGGCGGCGGAGGATTTCTCCTTAATTGCGGATAAAACAGAAAACGGAACCGTGCCGGTAAACGTGATCGTGCCCCTGGACGCAGGAAATGTGCTGAGAAAAACAGAACGTCAGGAACTGATGGTGAGAGATCACAGAGTCTGCCTGGACGGCAGAGAGGATCTGGCCTTTGTCTGCGTCTGCAACCGTCACGGCCTGGAAAAGAAAACGGTGGCGGTGATCCAGAATTTCGGCCTGAGAGAAGGAGCGGTGGGGACCACAGTTTCCCACGACAGCCACAATGCGGTGATCGTCTACAGGAAAGAGGAGGACGCCCTGGTTCTGCTGCGGGAGCTGGAGAGAATGGGCGGCGGTCTCTGTGTGGTGAGAGACGGACAGGTGACCGGTTCGGTGGCTCTGCCGGCGGCCGGCCTCATGTCCCCGAAGAGCGGCCGGCAGGTGGCGGAAGAGTTTGAGGGCTACCGGCGGGCCTTTTATCAGGTCTGCGGGGATGATACGCCGCTTTTGTCCTGCGCCATCATGTCCCTGACGGCTCTGCCGGGGATCGTGGTGACAGACTGCGGCCTGGTGGACGGAGGAAAGCAGGAATTTGTGGATGTATTTGCAGACTGACCGGCAACGCCGGCAATTCCTCAATTGCAAATGCCGCCAATTTATGGTAAAATTGAAAAGAATTTTTACCTTACGTCAGGAGGTTAGAGATATGGAACAGTATAAGAAGGAATTTATTGAATTTATGATCGACTGCGAAGTGCTGCGGTTCGGAGATTTTGTGACGAAGAGCGGACGGAAAACGCCGTTTTTTGTGAACACGGGCTTTTACCGCACGGGCGCGCAGCTGAGAAAACTGGGAGAATACTATGCCAAGGCCATTGAGAGCACCTTCGGCACCGATTTTGACGTGCTCTTCGGACCGGCCTACAAGGGCATTCCCCTTTCTGTAGCAGCCAGCATGGCGTTAAGCGAGCACTACGGAGCGGATATCCGCTACTGCTCCAACCGGAAAGAGGTCAAGGACCACGGAGACAAGGGCATTCTCTTAGGCGGACCCATCGGAGACGGGGACCGGGTGGTGATCATTGAGGATGTGACCACGGCGGGAACTTCCATCCATGAGACCCTTCCCATCATCAAGGCCCAGGGCGATGTGAATGTGCTGGGACTGGTGGTGAGCGTGGACCGCATGGAGCGCGGCCAGGGAGAGAAATCCGCGCTGAAGGAGATCGAGGAGCAGTTCGGCTTTAAGACCACCGCGATCGTGACCATGGCTGATGTGGTGGAGCACCTTTACAATAAGGAGTACAAGGGACGCGTGGTGATCGACGACAAATTAAAGGCGGCCATTGACGCATACTATGAACAGTACGGTGCAAAATAGGAGTGAGCGGCATGGAAAAAGTTTATAAGACCATGAGAAATACCGGAGTCTTGAATATCGTGATCGGTTCTGTCATTCTGGCTGCAGGAGTGGCAGTGGGAGTGATGGCCATCGTGAGCGGTGCTGTGCTCTTAAAGAGAAAGTCGGAGATCACGTTTTAAGCTGCGGTTTCCTGAAAGCAAAAGGGGGCGGGAGTAAAAATCCGCGCCCTTTTGTGCGCTAAGCCCAGCAAGGGGTTTTTTGGAGTGAGAACGGTGTTGGAGTGTGTATATGATTCGGAATACGACAAAAAAGCAGAAATTAGGATGGGTGCTTTTTATTGTCTACATGGCGGCGGTGGTCTATTTTATGTTCTTCGCGGAATCGTTTGACCGGCCGGATGTGAGACAGGAATATCATTATAATCTTGTTTTGTTCAGGGAAATTAAAAGATTCGTCATCTACCGGGATCAGCTGGGGATGAAGGCAGTCTTTTTAAATATAGTTGGAAATGTGGCGGGCTTTATGCCCTTTGGCTTTTTTCTGCCCATCATCAGCAGAAGGAGCCGGAAATGGTACAATACAGTGCTTTTTGGGTTCAGCTTCAGTCTGGCCATAGAGATCACCCAGCTGGTGTGGAAGGTGGGCAGCTTTGACGTGGATGACATCCTGCTCAACACCATCGGCGGCGCCCTGGGGTTCATTGTGTACCGGAATGTGCAGAAGTACAGAAGGAGGAGAATGAATGGAAAAAGGAACTGCTAAGATCTCCTATATCCGCAAGCCTCTGGCGAGGAGAGGAAAAATGGCCCTGCTGCTGGCGGCCGCGGCTTCCGTTCTCGGCGGTCTGGGCGTCTATCTTGCCGTCCGCGGAAACGGGACTGCCGGTCTGAATGTGGCAGCCATGGGATTTTCCAGCCTGCTGTTTTCCCTGGTCAGCCTGTGGTACGGCTGGCTGGCGTTTCTGGAGCGGAACCGCAATTATCTGATGGCGAAGATCAGCATCGGGATCAGCGGTCTGTGGACTGTTTTCTGGGTGTGCATGGTGATCATCGGCCTGAGAGGCTAAAAGAAAGGATGCAGGACATGGGAGAAGAGACAGTGGTAAGAGAGAGATATGAGCTTTCCTTGGAGCGGATCCGGGAGATCACAGGAGAGGAGGCGGCTGCGGCCTCCTTTGCTGATTATTTTCACAGGACGGCAGAATTTATCCTGATGGTCAGTCAGGTGTATGAGGAGATGGCAGGCGGCAGAACATTGTCCCTCGAGGATTGCAGAGAGCGCAATCACAGGCTCTATGAGGACATTCTGCCGGAAAATTATGAGGAGAGCTACGGCAATCCGGCCTATGCGGTGAGCCGGCTGGGAGAGGGATACGGGCAGATGCTTTCCTTCCTCTACAGCGAGGCGCGGGGGCTGATTCCCCTGGCGTTTGAGGGCCGGCTGGAGGACATGGCCATCCTTCAGGAGACGTTTTTGGAGGTGTACAACCTGTTTACCATGGCGGCCGCGGACGGAGCCGGCCTGCCGGGAGAGACGGGGGAGGACGGGGCGGAAACGGCCTATCTGCCTCTGGAGTCCCAGGTAAAGGAAGTTCTTTACTGGTATGCCAGCGACTACTGTGACCAGATGGCGGAGTACCGGGTGCGGGAGAGTCTGGACCCGTCTCTGGACTTCGCGAAGCGAATCATCATGGAGGCGGATCTGGAAGATCTCACCTATCTGTACCGGTTCGGGGAGTACATCTCGGACACAGAGCTTAAGACGGCGGAATTTTTAAACAGCCTGCCTCAGGAGACGGTGAAGCTTATGGCGGACACCTACACGGAAGGCTACCGCCGCGGGTTTGAGGTGATGCGCCGGGATCTGTCAAAAAAGAGCACGGTAGTGATCCGCTATGAACTGGGGTTTGAGCGGATGATTCGGGCGGCGGCGGAAAATTTCCGGGCGATGGGTCTGGAGCCGGTAATCTGCCGCACGGCGGTCCATTCGGTGAACAAGACGGCCGGCCGTTCTGCCGGCTATCACAGCGCCGGCCCCAACCGGCAGTATGACTATGACCACCGCTATGACAGCGCCCTGTATCTGGACAAGGCGTTTAAGGACCGGAGGACGGCGGTCCTTAAGGCGGCCTACTCCAAATATAAGGATCTTGCGGCCGCTTACGCCGGACCGGCGGTGGTGGAGACGTTCGGCCAGGACGGTTTCCGGCCGGTGAACAAAAAGGAATGCTTCGCCCTCACGGAAAAGCAGGAAAAACTGGCCAGAGAGCTGGCGGGGGAGACTGCCCGCATATCCCAGAAGTACGTGCCGGGGGATGAGACGAGCTTTACCATCATCGCATTTCCGGTGCCGGAGATCGGGGAGCGCTACGGGGAGATTTTCCAGGAGATCATCCGCATCAACACGCTGGATTACGAGGAGTACCGGAAGATGCAGCAGGCCCTCATCGACGTGCTGGATCAGGCAGAGACCGTGGAAGTGACGGGCGGGCCGGGAAATGAGACCAGGCTGCGGATCGCCCTCCATCCCCTGACAGACCGGGAGAAGCAGACCAATTTTGAAAACTGCGTGGCGGATGTGAACATTCCGGTGGGGGAGGTGTTTACCTCTCCGCTGTTAAAGGGGACTGCGGGGCTGCTCCACGTGGAAAATGTATATATTGGAGAATTTCAGTTCCGGGATCTGAAGCTCCGGTTTGAGGACGGCTTTGTGAAGGAGTATTCCTGCGCCAATTTTGAGGATCCGGAGGAGGGAAGACGGCTGGTGAAGCAGGTGATCTTAAAAAATCATGACAGCCTTCCCATGGGAGAATTTGCCGTCGGCACCAACACCACGGCTTACCAGGCGGCGGAAAAATACGGCATCACGGAGAAGCTGCCGATCCTGATCGCGGAGAAGATGGGCCCCCATTTTGCGGTGGGGGATACCTGCTACAGCTGGGCGGAGGACAGTCCGGTGTACAATCCGGACGGAAAGGAGATCATCGCCAGGGACAACGAGGTGTCCCTGCTGCGGAGAGAAGATCTGTCAAAGGCGTATTTTAACTGCCATACGGATATCACCATTCCCTACAAAGAACTGGGAGATATCACGGCGGTGCTGCCGGATGGGAGCAGGCTGCCGGTGATCCGGGAGGGAAAATTTGCCGTAGCCGGCGCGGAGGCATTAAATAAGCCCCTGGAAAATGGCAGATAAGTCTCTGTGAGTAAGCCTCCGGAGAATGTGCAAGTGACCCTTCGGAAAATGTGCAAGTGACCCTTCGGAAAATGCCTATTGACTTCCCTGAGAAATTCCAGTA
This sequence comes from Candidatus Lachnoclostridium pullistercoris, assembly GCA_019119775.1. Classification (GTDB taxonomy): domain Bacteria; phylum Bacillota; class Clostridia; order Lachnospirales; family Lachnospiraceae; genus Lachnoclostridium_A; species Lachnoclostridium_A pullistercoris. The sequence continues at coordinate 87,567 of DWWL01000007.1, forward strand.
TTATTTCTAATAAGTGATGATTGTTTAATAAATCATGCTTATAAGTAAAGCTAATAAAAAACAAATGAATTTGTGATGAATGAAAAGGAGACGTGTGCGATGGCAAGAGTAGGCATTGTGATGGGCAGCGATTCAGATATGCCGGTGATGGCTCAGGCGGCAGCTGTGCTGGAGAAACTGGGAGTGGATTTTGAGATGACAATCATCTCCGCCCACCGGGAGCCGGACGTATTTTTTGAGTACGCCAAGTCAGCGGAGAAGAGGGGCTGCAAAGTGATCATTGCGGGAGCGGGAAAGGCGGCCCACCTGCCGGGGATGTGCGCGGCTCTGTTTCCCATGCCGGTGATCGGAATCCCCATGAAGACGTCTGATCTGGGCGGTGTGGATTCCCTGTACTCCATTGTGCAGATGCCCTCCGGCATCCCCGTGGCCACGGTGGCCATAAACGGCGGGACCAACGCCGGCATTCTGGCGGCAAAGATCCTGGCCACCTCTGACGAAGCGCTTTTGGAGAGGTTAAAACAGTATTCTGAGGATCTGAAGCACGACGTGATGAAGAAGGCCGAGAAGCTGGACGAGATCGGATACAAAGCCTACTTGGACGGCATGAAGAAATGAGAAGGCCGGCAGGCGGGAAGAAAGATGCTGAAAAATACGGAAGAATCAAAGTGAAGGGGAAGAGTCATGGATTATAAGAACGCAGGAGTAGATATTGAGGCCGGTTACAAGGCCGTGGAGCTGATGAAAAAGCATGTGCAGAGTACGGCGCGGCCGGAGGTGTTAGGCGGAATCGGAGGCTTTTCCGGCGCTTTCTCCGCCATGGCTTTTAAGAACATGGAGGAGCCGGTGCTTTTGTCCGGCACGGACGGAGTGGGAACCAAATTAAAGCTGGCTTTCCTCATGGACCGTCACGACACGGTGGGCATTGACTGTGTGGCCATGTGCGTCAATGACGTGGCCTGCGCCGGCGGAGAGCCTCTGTTTTTCCTGGATTACATTGCCTGCGGCAAACAGGTTCCGGAGAAGATCGCTCAGATCGTGTCCGGCGTAGCCGAGGGCTGCCGCCAGGCGGGAGCTGCCCTGGTGGGCGGCGAGACGGCGGAGATGCCCGGCTTTTATCCGGAAGATGAGTACGATCTGGCGGGCTTCGCCGTGGGCGCGGTGGACCGGAAGGATCTGATCGACGGAGCCGGCCTGGCGGCCGGGGATGTGCTGGTGGGAATGGCATCCTCCGGCGTCCACAGCAACGGATTTTCTCTGGTGCGGAAAGTGTTTGAGAAGGAAATGACCGCCGAGGGCCTGAACACTTATTACGAGGAGCTGGGCGCCACCCTGGGAGAGACGCTCCTGGCCCCCACAAAGATCTATGTGAAGGCGCTGAAGGCAGTGAAGGAGGCCGGGGTGAAGGTGAAAGCCTGCAGCCATATTACCGGCGGCGGCTTCTACGAGAATGTGCCCAGAATGTTAAAAGACGGCGTGCGGGCAGTGATTAAGAAAGACAGCTATCCCGTTCCCCCCATTTTCCCGCTGATGGCAAAAAAGGGAGAGATCGAGGAGAAGATCATGTACAACACCTTCAACATGGGAATCGGAATGATCGTGGCCGTGGACCCGGCAGACGCGGAGAAGACCATGGACGCCATGAAGGCGGCGGGGGAGACTCCCTACATCATCGGCTCCGTGGAAGCGGGAGAAAAGGGAGTGACCGTATGCTGAGAGTGGTTGTGATGGTGTCCGGCGGCGGCACCAATCTCCAGGCGATCTTAGACGCCATAGACAGCGGGAAGATCACGAATGCCTCTGTGGAGGCGGTGATCAGCAACAACAGCGGGGCCTATGCCCTGGAGCGGGCGAGAAAACATCAGATTCCGGCAGTCTGCATTTCTCCCAAAAGCTATCCGGACCGGGCAGCCTTTCACCAGGCGCTTTTGGAGACGGTGCGGGAGTACAGGCCGGATCTCATTGTGCTGGCCGGATTTCTGGTGACGATTCCGGCGGAGATGATTAAAGAGTACCGGAACCGGATCATCAACATCCATCCGTCTCTGATCCCGTCCTTCTGCGGCGTGGGCTACTATGGCCTGAAGGTCCACGAGGCAGCCTTGAAGCGGGGAGTGAAGATCACCGGGGCCACGGTCCACTATGTGGATGAAGGCGTGGATTCCGGCCCCATCCTTCTGCAGAAAGCGGTGGAGGTAAAAGAGGGGGATACCCCGGAGATCCTGCAGCGGCGGGTGATGGAGGAGGCGGAGTGGCAGATTCTGCCGGAGGCCATCAACCGCATTGCCAACAGTAAATAGGAGGAAGAGCTCATGAAAATACTGGTAGTGGGAAGCGGCGGCAGAGAGCACGCCATTGTCTGGAAACTGGCCCAGAGCCCGAAGACGGAAAAGATCTACTGCGCCCCGGGAAACGGCGGCATCGCTGAGCTTGCGGAGTGCGTGGACATCGGGGCCATGGAGTTTGAAAAGCTGGCGGCCTTCGCGAAGGAGAAGGAGATCGACCTGACGGTGATCGGCATGGACGACCCCCTCTGCGGCGGCATTGTGGACGTGTTTGAGAGAGAGGGGCTGCGGGTGTTCGGACCGAGAAAGAACGCGGCCATCCTGGAAGGCTCCAAAGCCTTCTCCAAGGATCTGATGAAGAAATACGGCATCCCCACGGCGGACTATCAGGTGTTCACCGACCCGGAGAAGGCACAGGAGTATCTGGAAACAGCAAAATTCCCCATTGTGCTGAAAGCGGACGGCCTGGCTCTGGGGAAAGGCGTTCTCATCTGCAATACCCTTGAGGAGGCGAAGGCCGGGGTAAAGACCCTGATGTTGGACAAGCAGTTCGGCTCCGCGGGGGACGAGATCGTGGTTGAAGAGTTCCTGACCGGCAGGGAGGTGTCCGTCCTCAGCTTTGTGGACGGAAAGACCATAAAGATCATGACTTCTGCCCAGGACCACAAGCGGGCAAAAGACGGGGACCAGGGGTTAAATACCGGCGGCATGGGAACCTTTTCGCCCAGCCCCTTCTACACGGAGGAAGTGGACGCATTCTGCAGAGAGCACATTTACCAGAAGACGGTAGATGCCATGAGAGCGGAGGGCAGAGAATTTAAGGGAATCATCTTTTTCGGCCTGATGCTGACGGCGGACGGACCGAGAGTGCTGGAGTACAACGCCCGCTTCGGAGACCCGGAGACGCAGGTGGTGCTGCCCAGGATGAAGAATGATCTGGCTGAGGTGTTTGAAGCCTGCGTGGACGGCACGTTAGACCAGGTGGAGCTGGAGTTTGAGGACAACGCGGCGGTGTGCGTGGTGCTGGCCTCCGACGGATACCCGGAAAAGTATGAGAAGGGATTCCCCATCTCCGGTCTGGACGCGTTTGCGGGAAAGAAGGATTATTTTGTATTCCACGCCGGCACGAAGAAGGCGGCGGACGGACAGATCCTCACAAACGGCGGCCGCGTGCTGGGAGTGACGGCCACGGGAAAAGACTTAAAAGAGGCAAGAAAAAAAGCCTACGAAGCCACGAAATGGATTTCTTTTGAAAATAAATATATGCGGACGGACATCGGAAAAGCGATCGACGAAGCGTGAGAAGTTTTCTGCGAAATGAAAAAGAGGGGCGCCTGTGGGCGCCCCTTTGCCGTGGGCGGAGTACAAAAGCGCAGCGGGAAAGGACAGCCAGCCGTCTGCGGCGGACAGGGAGAGAAAGATTTTTCCGCCTGACAGAAAATCGCTAGGGCAGTATCAGGGCCGGTTTAAAGTTCAGGAAATCTCCGGACACCAGCTGATAGGTGACGCCGTGAAAGGTGCCGCGGATGCTGTCTCCGAACCGGCGTTCTCCGTGGCAGTGGGAGTAGACCACAGCCTGGACGCCGTATTCTTCCGCGATCTCTGTAAATGGCGAGGTTTCCTCCAGGATATTTGTGGGCGGGTAGTGGAGAAACATGATGTATCTGCGGTACCCGGCCGCCTCTGCCTGGCGGAAGGAATCTCTGAGGCGGGTCATTTCCCGCTCCACCAGCTTTCTTGCATGGGCTTCCCTCTCCTCGTCCCAGCCGGTCAGGTTGCCCCAGGGGTCCAGATAGAAGGGCCCCTCAAACGTATAGCCCTTGGTTCCGACCAGAGCATAGTCTTTGTAGGCCGCAAAGTTGTTCTGCAGAAAGAACAGGCGGCCGGCGTATTCCTCGTTGAGCCGGGAGGTCTTTCCGGCGTCCCAGAACATATCGTGATTCCCTCTCAAAAGGATCTTGCGGCCGGGGAGGCTCTCGATGAAAGCCAGATCTTCCCGGCATTCCGCCAGTTTCCGCCCCCAGGAGTGGTCGCCGGTCAGCACCAGAGTGTCCTCCGGGCCCACCGTCCGGCAGACGTATTTCTTTATCTTTTTCTCATGGTGCTTCCAGACGGACCCAAACTGGTCCATGGGTTTGTGGACCTGGAAGCTCAGATGCAGATCGCCTAAAGCGTAGAGTGCCATGGCGTGTACCTCCTTTTGGCAGTATTATAACCGGCCGGGAGGAAAACTGCAATTTGAAGTTTTATGCTGCCTGTGGAGAGAGCGGCCGTCTTAAGATGTGAAAGAAGATTGTAGTCCGCGGAGAGTGCTGGTATAATACAGACAGAACGTGCAAAAAGCCGGCCTGGCGTCATAAGAAAACAGATGAAGAGGCGGTTCTTTGCGCAATAATAATTTCAAGGGGTGTCAGTTATGAGATACAGAGAACTGGGAAAGACGGGACTTAAAGTCAGCGAGATCGGTCTGGGTGCCGAGTGGTTGGAGCGCCACAATGAGGAGGAGATAAAGGCGGTGATCCGCTGCTGTGAGGAGGAGGGAATCAACATCCTGGACTGCTGGATGGCGGAGCCGAACGTGCGCACCAACATCGGAAAGGCCATTGCCGGGCGGAGGGAGAAATGGATCATTCAGGGACATTTCGGGTCCACCTGGCAGAACGGCCAGTATGTGCGCACCAGAGACATGGACAAGGTGAAGCCGGCTTTTGAGGATCTGCTGACCCGCCTGGGGACGGACTACATTGATCTGGGAATGATCCATTTTGTGGATGAGGAGGCAGAGTTTCACCGGATCATGGACGGAGAATTTCTGGCCTATGTGAAGGAGCAGAAGGAGAAAGGGGTGATCCGCCACATCGGAATGAGCACCCACAACCCGAAAGTGGGAAAACTGGCGGCTCTCAGCGGAGAGATTGAGATGATTCTGTTCAGCATCAATCCGGCCTTTGACCTTCTCCCGGCCAGCGAGGATCTGAATACCTGCTTTGCGGAGGAATATGAGGAGAGCCTGGGAGGCATTCACCCCGACCGGGCGGAGCTCTACCGCGTCTGTGAGCAGCAGAATGTGGGGATCACGGTGATGAAAGGATACGCGGGAGGACGGCTGTTTTCTGCCGAGACGTCTCCCTTCGGGGTGGCTCTGACGCCGGTGCAGTGCATCCACTATGCCCTGACCAGGCCGGCGGTGGCCAGCATTCTGGCCGGCTATGACACGCCGGAGCATGTGAAAGAGGCCGTATCCTACGAGACGGCTTCCGAGGAGGAAAAGGACTATGCCAGCGTGCTGGCCCATGCGCCCAGGCACGCCTATTCCGGCCAGTGTACCTACTGCGGCCACTGTGCCCCCTGTCCTGCGGGGATCGACATTGCCATGGTCAACAAGCTCTCGGATCTGGCGGCCATGCAGGAGGAGGTGCCCGCGTCCTTAAAAGCTCATTACCACGCACTTTCTGCCACGGCGGCGGACTGCATCGCCTGCGGCAGCTGTGAGAAGCGGTGTCCGTTTGGAGTTCCGGTGGTGGAGAAGATGAGAAAGACGAAGGAGATGTTCGGATAGAAGACTGTCCGGATATAGGAGACGGCAAAAGGCCGCGGACCGGAAAAATGATTTCCGGGCCCGCGGCCTTTTGCTGCTTCTGCAGGAAATTCAGGCGAAAGTTCTAGTTTTCGGCCTGGAAGGGAACCACATCCTTCACAGCCTCAGCCGGAGTGATTTCCTTATCGTCCTGGTCGATGTCGATCAGATGGTACCGGTCATTGCCCATATGAAGCTCCTTCATGTAGGTCAGCTGGCGCAGGCCGTGGCGGCTCTCCATCCGCTCCACCAGATCCTTATGATCTTCCTCCTTCAGAGCGTAGACCAGGTCCACAGACGCCTGGTCGATGGCCAGGATGTCGTCGGAGGCCAGAATGCCGATGTTGGGAGTCACTACAGGCATGGCGGCGCAGCCCTCGCAGTCGCAGGAAACGGACATGTTCCGCAGCACGTTCACGAAGGTGATGTGTTCTCCGAAATGATCCACCACGGCTTTTGCGGACTCCATCATTCTCTCCATGAACTCCTCTTTGGCGATGTCCCACATGTCGTCGGAGCCTGGGGTGGTGTGGATCATGGCTTTTCCGATCCGTCCGTCCGCGCAGCCGATGCCGATGTTCTTTGCGGAGCCGCCGAAGCCGCCCTGGGTGTGGCCCTTAAAGTGGGTCAGCACAAAAAGAGAATCGTAGTTGGCGATGTCTTTGCCCATGGACATTTCCGTGAACCATTTTCCACCTTTCACCGGAAGAAATACGGTTCCGTTCTCGTCCATAATGTCCACGGGGCAGAAGGTCCAGCCGTTGACCTTCAGAGTCTCCCGGTGCTGCTCTGTGGTGTAGCGGTCCCCCTCGTAGTAAGTGTTTGTCTCCACGATGGAAGCGTCCGGCAGGTCATTTTTCACCAGGGCTTCCACCCACGGACGGGGGATGATATTGGGTCCGTGCTGCTCTCCGGTGTGGAGCTTGATCCCCACGTTTCCGGTCAGGCGTCCCTTTACCCGGCCAAAGATCCTGCGCAGCCCGTCTGCCGACAGATCTTTTGTGAAATAGACCGTGGATTCCCCGCCGGTGCGCTCTTTGTATGGAATGTAGTGTTCTCCGCCGGTTCCCGGCACAGCTGTTTTGTTTGACATGTCAGATTACCCCTTTCTGCTGTTTCAGCCAATCAGTCGCGGCCTTCCCTGGAAATTGCAGGGAGGTTCTGTCTATATGATAAGACTTAAAGTGTGCTTTAAGTCAAGACCTATTTGAAAATATTTGAAAAAATCCTCTGAAAATTTCCGCCGATTTCCCCTTGAAAATCGTCATATGTGGTGGTATGATGGTCAACGGCACTATATGTAGTAGTATGTGGAGGCATCAGAATATGGAAATTGAGGAGTGGCTGGGGAAAGACAACCAGCTGGGAGTAGACATCTGGAAACGGAAGTACTGCTATAAGGATGAAACCTTTGAGCAGTGGCTGACCCGTATCAGCGGCGGAAATGAGAAGATCGCCCAGCTGATCAGAGAAAAGAAATTTTTATTCGGCGGAAGGATTTTGGCCAACCGCGGACTGGAGTATGTGGGAAGAAAGATCACACTGTCCAACTGCTATGTGATCGAACCGCCGGAGGATGAGATCGAGAGCATTTTTGAGTGCGCCAAAAAGCTGGCCCGCACCTACAGCTACGGCGGCGGCTGCGGCATTGACATTTCCCGCCTGAGTCCGAAGGGAGCGAGAATCAACAACGCGGCGAAGGAGACTTCGGGAGCGGTTTCATTTATGGACCTCTATTCTCTGGTGACGGAGCTCATCGGGCAGAATGGAAGGCGGGGGGCATTGATGATCTCCATCGACTGCTCCCATCCGGATGTGACGAATTTTATTGATATAAAGACAGACTTAAACAAGGTGACGAAGGCCAATATTTCCGTGAGGATCTCCCGGGAATTTATGGAGGCGGTAAAGAAAAACGGAACCTTCCGTCTGCATTTTACCAGGGAGGCCACGGGGGAGAAGATCGAGCATGAGGTGAATGCCAGAGAGATGTTCCACCACATCGCGGAGACGAACTGGGACTACGCGGAGCCGGGAGCGCTCTTCTGGGATCGGGTCCAGGAGTGGAACCTGCTGAGCAGAACGCCGGGATTTTCCTACGCGGGAGTGAATCCCTGCGCGGAGGAGCCTCTGCCGGCCGGGGGCAGCTGCCTGCTGGGAAGCATCAACCTGGCCGAATTTGTCACCGAGCCTTTCACAGCGGGGGCGGCGTTTGACTTTGACAGCTTCAAGCAGTGTGTGCGTGAGTGCGTCAGAGGCTTAAATGAGGTCCTTGACGAGGGAATGCCTCTCCATCCGCTGGAGGAGCAGAGGGAGAGCGTCCGCGACTGGAGACAGATCGGGCTGGGCATCATGGGCCTGGCGGACATGCTGATTAAAATGGGAATTCCCTACGGAGACCAGGAGTCCCAGGAGCTGTGCGACCGCATCGGCTTTGCCATGGCGGACACGGCCATCGCGGCCTCTGCCATGATGGCAAAGGAGCAGGGCATGTTCCCCAAATGCAGCATAAACGCCATTATGGAGACGCCTTATTTTGAGGCGAACACGTCCGCGCCCACCAAGGAGCTGGTGAAAAAGTACGGCCTGCACAATTCCCAGCTTCTCACCATCGCGCCCACGGGAACTCTGTCCACCATGCTGGGAATTTCCGGCGGAATCGAGCCGGTATTTGCCAACTATTACGTGAGAAAGACGGAGTCGCTTCACGGAAAGGACGTTTACTACAAGGTTTACACCAAGATCGTGGACACCTACATGAAGGACCACAAGCTGACGGATGACTCCATGCTGCCGGACTATTTTGTCACGGCCATGACCTTGGACTACCGCCAGAGGATCGACATGCAGTCCGTATGGCAGCGCCATATTGACGCTTCTATCAGCTCTACGGTGAACGTTCCCAATCAGTTTACGGTGGAAGAGACGGAGAGCCTTTATATGTACGCCTATGAGAAGGGCTTAAAGGGCATCACCATCTTCCGGGACGGCTGCAAGCGGATCGGCATCCTGACGCCTGAGGAGGAGAAAAAGCAGAAGGGCGCAGTGGCCGGAGAGGGCTTAAAGCGGGGAGAAATCATCCAGGTAAACGACGATGTGATCGGAAAGAAGCGGAAGCTGATTACCGGCTGCGGCAGCCTGCACTGCATCGCTCTCTTTGATCCCTACACGGGAGCTCTGCTGGAATCCTACTTAAGCAAGGGTTCCACCGGCGGCTGCAACAACTTTATGATCGGCCTTTCCAGAATGATTTCCATCAGCGCCAGAGGCGGAATCGATATTTACACCATCATCGACCAGTTAAACTCCACGGGAGCCTGCCCGTCCTATACGGTGCGCAGAGCTACCAGAGAGGATACCAGCCGCGGTTCCTGCTGCCCCATGGCGGTGGGAAATGCTCTGCTTGACATGTACAATGAGGTGCAGGCGGAGCTGGCCAGCAGAAAGAAGGGTGAGCCGGCACCGGCGCCGAAGGCGCCGAAACCAAAGGCGGTGAAATCCATAAAGGCGATGTCCTCCACGATGGTATGCCCGGAGTGCGGGGAGCCGCTGGTATTTGAAGGAGGCTGCAATCTCTGCAAGAGCTGCGGCTGGAGCAAGTGCCTGTAAGGAAACGGGGCACAGAGAATGCGGGAAAGAGACGCCTTTAACAGGCGGCTGTCTCTGACAGAATGCTTCTGAAAAAATAGGACAGGAGTCCCGGGGCGGGGTCCGGCCGGAATGGCCGGCTTCGTCTGCGGCTCCTGTTTTATGTTTATCATTTACAGGTTCCGGCTCTGGCCGGAGAATCAAAGAGAACGGGGGAAGGATATTGGAAAAAAGGGAAAAAACGGCAGTTTCCGGCCGGGGAGAGGAGCTTCGCAGCCAGCTGGGCCGGGTGATCGAGCTGAGCGTTCCGGCGATCCTGGCGGAGATCAGCTCCATGGCCATGCAGTACATAGACGCGGCCATGGTGGGGAGTCTGGGGGCCAATGCCTCCGCCTCCATCGGGCTGGTGTCCACGTCCACCTGGCTTATGGGCGGTCTGTGCATTTCTGTGGCCACGGGATTTTCCGTGCAGACGGCCCACCTGATCGGCGCCGGCCGGCTGGAAGACGCCAGGGATGTGCTCCGCCAGGCCCTTTTAGCGGCTCTGGCGGTGGGACTCCTTCTGTGCGCGGCGGGGGTGGCGGTCAGCGGCTGGCTCCCCGTCTGGCTGGGAGGGGAGGAGGCGATCCTGGCGGATGCCTCCAGTTACTTTCTGATCTACGCCTGCGCTCTGCCGGCGGTGCAGATGCGCCAGCTGTCCGGAAGCATGCTCCAGTGCAGCGGCAACATGAAGACGCCCAGCATGCTGAACGCCCTGATGTGCGGGCTGGACGTGGTGTTTAACTGGCTTCTGATCTTTCCGGACCATCACATTCCGTTTCTGGGGATCACGATCCCGGGAGCGGAGATGGGAGTGGCGGGGGCTGCCCTGGGAACGGCTCTGGCAGAATGGGTGACGGCCATTCTCATGCTGTCCGCGGTCTGCCTGCGCTCTCCGAAACTTAAGCTGACGCCGGGAGGCAGATGGAAGCTGACGCCCCAGTGCGCCGCAGCCGCCGCAAAGATCGCCGTTCCCATGGCATTTGAGCACACGGTGCTCTGCGGGGCGCAGATCGCTTCCACGAAGATCGTGGCGCCTCTGGGAACGGTGTCCATCGCTGCCAACTCTCTTGCGGTGACGGCGGAAAGTCTCTGCTACCTGCCGGGCTACGGCGTCGCGGCTGCAGCCACCACTCTGGTAGGGCAGAGCCTGGGGGCCAAGCGGAAGGACCTGGCCAGACGCTACGCCAGGCTGTCCGTGCTGCTGGCGGTGGTACTGATGGGGGCGGCGGCAGTGCTGATGTTTGCGGCTGCTCCGGCAGTTTTTGCCCTGCTGACGCCGGATATGGCGGTGCGGGAGCTGGGAGTGCGGGTGCTGAGGATCGAAGCCTTCGCGGAGCCCCTTTACGCGGTGTCCATCGCGGCGGCGGGAGCTCTCCGGGGAGCCGGTGACACGCTGATCCCCAGCCTGTTGAATCTGGCCAGCATGTGGGGCGTGCGGATCACGGCGGCCAGTCTGCTGGCTCCCCGCCTGGGCTTAACCGGCGTGTGGCTGGCCATGTGCGGAGAGCTCTGCGTCCGCGGAATCCTGTTTCTGGTGCGCCTTCTGCGGGAAAAATGGCTGGAACATGCCATGGAGATCGGATAATATACTTTTTAGTTATGGTATTCCATTTGTTATAAGTATTTGAAATTTGTATCACTCTGTTTATAATATATGTGTGAAAAAAGAAAAGGGATGAATTTGAATGACAGATCAAAGAAGATGGACGAGAGGAGATGAGGACTGTGCTGGATCCTGAGCTGTGGAAATTGTTTGCGGACTCTTTTGGAAAGATTCTTCTGCCGGGACTGACCATGACGATCCCACTCACCGCCATTTCGTTTTCTCTGGCGATGATTATCGCTGTGGCTGTGGCTCTGGTGCAGTTTGCCCATATCCGGGTGCTCAGCCAGATCGCCCGCTTTTATGTCTGGGTGGTGAGAGGAACGCCTCTGCTGGTGCAGCTGTTCGTGGTGTTTTACGGCCTGCCCAACGTAGGGATCCTCATCGATCCGTTTCCGGCGGCGGTGCTGGTGTTTTCCTTAAATGAGGGGGCCTACTGTTCGGAGACGGTGAGGGCGGCCCTGGAGTCAGTGCCGCCGGGACAGATGGAGGCCGGCCAGTGCGTGGGAATGTCTTATCTGCAGGTGATGCGCCGCATTATTCTGCCCCAGGCTTTAAGAATCGCCTTTCCGTCCCTGTCCAACTCGCTTATCGCCATGGTAAAGGATACCTCGCTGGCGGCCAATATCACGGTGACGGAAATGTTTATGGTGACGCAGAGGATCGTGGCGAGAACTTATGAGCCCCTGATTCTCTACATAGAAGTGGGACTGATCTATCTGCTGTTCTGCACGGTGCTGACGAAGGTGCAGCGCCTGGTGGAGAAGCGGATGCGCGTGTGCGCGTAAGGAGGACGGAATATGCTGGAAGTGCGGAATGTGAAGAAATCCTTCGGAAATCTGGAGGTGCTAAAGGGCGTGGACCTGACAGTGAGCCAGGGAGATGTGGTGGCAATTTTAGGGCCCAGTGGCTCGGGGAAAACCACTCTGCTGCGCTGCATAAACTTTCTGGAGACGGCAGACGAGGGAGAGATGATCTTTGACGGAGAGCATTTTTCCATGAACCGGATCTCCAAAAGGGACGTGTCCAGGCTGAGAAAGAAGACGGCCTTTGTGTTTCAGAACTACAATCTGTTCCGGAACAAGACGGCCCTGGAGAATGTGACGGAAGGGCTGATCGTGGCCAGAAAGATGCCGAAAGCCCGGGCGGTGGAGATCGGAGAGCAGGCGTTAAAAAAGGTAGGGCTTTCCGACCGGAGTGGCCACTATCCGGATCAGCTGTCCGGCGGACAGCAGCAGCGGGTGGCCATTGCCAGGGCTCTTGCCACGGATCCGGAGATCATCTATTTTGACGAGCCCACGTCGGCTCTGGACCCGGAGCTGACCGGAGAAGTGCTCTCTGTCATGCGCCAGCTGGCGGACGAGGGCATGACCATGCTGGTGGTGACCCACGAGATGAATTTTGCAAAAAATGTGTCCAATCAGGTGATTTTCATGGAAAACGGCGTGGTGGAAGAGGCCGCTCCGTCCAGAGAATTCTTTGAAAATCCGGGAAAAGAGCGGACAAGGGCGTTTTTGAGAACCTTAAGCGGAGAGCTGTGACCGGAATTGGGACGCAGACAGGATATGAGACGAATAGGAGTGGATGAAGATGAAAAAAACATGGATGACAGCGTGGATGCTGGCGGCCGCCCTGGGAGCGGCGGCCATGAGCGGATGCTCTCAGGGAGAGGACAGCGCTTCTTCCCAGGGCAGTGCCTCCGCTCAGAGCGGCGAGTCGCAGGAAACCGCAGGCGGTCAGGATCTTCTGGCACAGATTAAAGAGAAAGGCACGATCACCATTGCGATGGAGGGGACCTGGGCGCCCTGGACCTATCACGATGAGAATGATGAGCTGACGGGCTATGACGTGGAAGTCGGACGGCGGATCGCCGAGGGACTGGGAGTGGAGCCGGAGTTTATCGAGGGCGAGTGGGACGGACTCTTAGCCGGGCTGGATTCCGGGCGCTACGACATGATGATCAACGGCGTGGATATAACAGAGGAGCGCCAGGCGGCCTATGATTTTTCCGAGCCTTACGCCTACAACCGGATGGCGGTCATCGTGCGCGGAGATTACGATGAAATCCAGACGATGGAAGATCTGAAAGGAAAGCACACGGCCAACACCATCTCCAGCACATACGCGGAGACAGCGGAGCAGTACGGCGCGGAAGTGACCGGCGTGGATGACTTAAACCAGACGTTTGAGCTGCTGCTGAGCGGGCGGATCGACGCCACCTTAAACTCTGAGGTGACTTATTATGACTACATGAAGGCCCATCCCGACGCGGATATTAAGATCGCCGTGCTGGCGGATAACGCCTCTGAGGTGGGGATCCCCTTCCGGAAGGGCGAGGAGACGGCCAGCCTGCGGGAGGCAGTAAACGGGATTCTGGATGAAATGAGAGAGTCCGGAGAACTGTCCGAGCTGTCTGTGAAATATTTCGGCACGGATATTTCGGCGGAGGAGTAGGGAAATTGATTTGAAATTTGCGGCAGGAATGCTCCGGACGGGGAAATACTGCACGTTTTAAGAGAAAGGGGTTCAGACAGGATACTGAACCTCTTTTTTAGCAGCAGAACGGCAAATCGGAATTGGAGGTGAGGCTTTTATGAAGCAGTTTGGCGTTCAAATGATAGATAATTCTATTTCATCACAATGGTGGAAAACGATAATGAAACATTTTGTGAAAATTGGAAATCTATTTGAAATTCGTTGCTGGAGAGAAGAAATTTCCGAGATTGAAAGCGCTTCTTTGTATGGCGTGGCTGTTGATGACAAATACGAAGTATCTATCAAAGGTTCCGTAACAAAGGAATTACTTGAAAAATTGCTGATAGAAGAACCAACAGACAAAAGTATATATAATAAGATGACAAAATATTTTACAATTCATGTCGAAAATGATTTATGCAATATTTGGAGTGAGCATTATGGGACGGAAATGGCAATAGATATCATATCAGATGCTGATATAGAATTTTTTGAAAAAGTGATGAAACAATATTCTGAAAGTTTTAGTATCAGGATAAGCTAATGACGTTTTCCTATTTATCGGGGAGTTTTCCTCCGGCTCAAAAAACGAACCATATACACCAAGAGCAGCTGCTTTTTCAGAAAACGGCTGCTCTTTTCAAAGCGAGAAGTTTATAGTGCAAGGCCGCATTCAAACGCGAGGATCATGTATGTTTCCGCGTTTGTGAGTCCATATGCAGCCAGATCTCTCATGTCCCATGTCTCTGAGCTAAGGTTATCTGCGCCGTATAAAAACTGGATGAAGGGAATGCGGCGGTATTTGGCGGCAGCCAGCATGGAAGCGCACTCCATCTCCGCGGCAATGCAGCCCGCCTGTCTGCGTTCCTGGATGAGGGGAAGCGTTTCTCTGTATATAGCATCCGAGGTCCATGTTTTTCCTTTTATATATGGGCAGCCAAAGGATGACAGGACGTTTTCCAATATCTGGACGGAGCGCGGATCTGCGGTGATTTCCGGCGAGGGGGCGATGTAATGGTAGCTTGTTCCCTCATCGCGGACAGCAGAAACGGGGATGATCAGTTTGTCTCCGACGCTGCTGTCATCCAGCACCCCGCAGGAACCGAACAGGACAAATTTTTTGGCTCCCATGGCGATAATTTCTTCAAATCCGGCGACACAGGCAGGCGCGCCCACTCTGGACAGATAAAAAGCGATGTCCGCATTTTTGTAACGGATCCTGTAGACCGGTATGACGCCGTTTGCAGTGTAAAGTTCTGCTATTTTATGGATGGTGCTCAGCGAAGAGAACTTTTGGATAATATTTTCTGAAAATGTAGAAACACATATCTCAGGAAAACCGTCAATTTTTTTCGTCGTGTCGCAGGGACTGAATAACGCCGGCTCTGTAATTTCGCTTTTTTGAAATACGGTCTGGATCGTTTGAGTTTGGTTCATGGGGCACCTCCTTTTGAGACGATGGGCTCGCTTTCGCCCAGTTATACTCCAGGCTGCGCCTGGAGCCGCCATTCGCCACTCGCCTCGCGTGAGCAAGCTCCCGCAGGCTCGCTTTCGCTCATTATATCACTTTGCAGGTGAGAATCAAGAGCAGAGGAGAAGGAAAACGGAATTCCCGCCTCCCCTCCTTTACCCACCCCCGATAACGTGCTATGATACTCTCGTGACAACGCAGAAGCCGGAAAAACTTCCGGCTTCTGGGATAGAGGATCGCTTTGCACTCTGTGCTCCTGCGATCTGCGAAAGCGAAACGTCAAAGGGGGATGAACCAATGATAAAGGAATCAGAAACAGAACAGAATCAGGTATTTGAACGTCTTCCCGTGGGGCAGGCCCTGCGGGTGATGATTGTTCCGGCGGTGATCAGCCAGCTGATCGTGCTGATCTACAACATGGCGGATACATTCTATGTGGGGCGCACGGGAAATCCATACATGGTGGCGGGGACGTCCTTGATTCTGCCGGTATTTAACATTACGCTCTGCCTGGCGGGTCTGGCAGGAGTGGGCGGCGGCGCCCTGATCTCCCGGCTTCTGGGAAAGGGGAGAGAGGATGAGGCCAGGAGAGTGAGCGTGTTCTCCCTCTATCTGGGAATTTCCATCGCCGCCCTGTTTTCCGTGGGAATGGCGGTCTTTATGGAACCGGTTCTTGGGATTTTGGGCGCGGGGGAAAATACATATGCCTATGCCAGACAGTACGCTCTGTGCGTGATCGTGGCCGGCGGAGTGCCAACCGTGCTCTCTAACGTCCTCTCCAATCTGATCCGCAGCGTGGGGCGTTCTAAGGAGGCAGGCACGGGAATCGTGCTGGGCGGCGTGCTGAACATTATCCTGGACCCGGTCTTTATGTTCCTTCTGCTGCCGGACGGGTACGAAGTGCTGGGAGCGGGAATTGCCACCTGCCTGTCCAATTGCATCGCCTGCCTGTATTTTCTCACAGTGCTGGCCCGCATGGGACGTCAGTCGGTGATCACCTTCCGGCCGGGAGCCGGCATGGCGGAGAAAGCCAGCGTAGCCGCTGTATTTGCTGTGGGGATTCCCTCCGCCATCGCTTCCCTGCTGTTTGATCTGGACTATATTGTGATTGACCGGCTGATGGTGTCCTACCATGATCTGGCGCTGGCGGCCATCGGGATCGTGCTGAAGGTGGAGCGTTTCCCATTAAATGTGGGAATCGGAATCTGCCAGGGAATGATGCCTCTGGTGGCTTACAGCTTTGCCGCGGAAAACCACGGCAGGATGAACGAGTTTATCCGCCGTTCCCGGCTACTGGGCCTTTTTGTGGCGGCAGTGAGCATTCTGCTCTATGAAGTGTTTGCGTCCCAGTTTGTGAGGATCTTTATTTCTGACGCGCAGACGGTGGAAATGGCGTCCCGGTTTCTGCGGATCCGGGTTCTGGCCACCCCGCTCATGTTTCTCAGCTTTTTTACCGTCTATCTGTTCCAGGCGTTCGGAATGGGGAGAAAATCTCTGTTTCTCGGTGTGACCAGGTGGCTGGTGTTCAACATTCCCATGCTGTTTCTGCTGAACGCGGTGTTCGGCATGTACGGGATTGTCTGGTCCCAGGCGGCCGCAGATGTCCTCACCGTGTGCCTGTCCTTCTATGTGTATGGAAAGTACGGGCCGGCAAGGACATAGGGGAGTGCCGGAAGAGGGATGTCATCCCTTCTTCCCGGGCAGCTCATTCAGGAGAGTAAATCCCAGAATCATCGCTCCGCCGAGAGCCTGGACGGCTGTCATAGGTTCTCCCAGGAGAAGAACGGAGATGAGAGCGGCCACCAGGGGATCGATGTAGCTTAAGAGAGCGGTTTCCTGCCCGCTTAAGTCTTTCAGGGCGGAAAAATACATGCAGTAGGTGACGCCGGTGTGGATCAGGCCGACGATCAGCAGGGACGCCAGGCCGGGGCCGTCCAAAAGCTGCGGGTGAAACCCGCCGGTGAGGATTACGTAGGGCAGCAGGATGAGGATGGCTCCGCCGAACTGGATCAGGGTGCGGTGGATGCCGGTCACCTGGCGGATCCGCTTGTTCATCAAAATGACGGCTGCGTAAAAGACGGCGGCACCCAGGCCGAAGAGGACGCCGATAAAGTCCGTCCCGTTTCCGGCGCCTCCTGCGCCGATGATCAGTACCAGCCCGGCCGTGGACATGACAAAGCAGAACAGCTGCCGCAGGGTCATTTTCTCATGAAAAAGGAGAGGACAGGCGGCGATGACGATGACCGGCGCGAAATAATAGCTTAAGGTAGCCATGGAAATGGTGGTGTAGCGGTAAGCCTGAAATAAAAGGACCCAGTTGACGCCCATGGCCATGCCGGAGAGAAGGAGCAGAGGAAGCTCCTTTTTTATATGGGAGGAAATTCCGTTTTTTAAAGAGGGCTTCTGTCCGCTGACTGTGAGATAGACGAGAATGAAGGCCGAGGCCAGAACGGCCCGGCACAGGGCCAGCTCGCCGGAGCTGACTGAGATATTTCTGGTAAACAGGCCCAGCGTTCCGAAGATGACCATGGATGCGGTGAGCAGGAAACGGGGACTGAAATGAAAGTTTCGCATAGGTTCCTCCTGACAGTAAAAATGGCGGATATGCCGGGGCATATCTTTTGTGAGTATAAAACGGCGGCGCCGGGAGCGCAACTGTTTTTTAGGCGCAGAGCCGTGCATCTTCAGCGTAAAGGCCGGCGTTCTCCCTCTCGGAACCCCGCGTATTCAGAAAAAGATTTTTTGAAACAGCGGTTGACTTAAAGTAAACTTTAAGGAATATAATGAATGCAATTCCGGCGGGAATCCTGGGATTTCCGGCCCGGCGGCAGGAAGAAAGAGAGGTAGAACGTATGATTTACAGAGACTTTAAGGACTTAAAGCTGTCGGCTCTCGGCATGGGAGCCATGCGTCTTCCGGTAATGGACGGGGACGACTCAAAAGTGGACAGGGAGAAGGCGCAGGCGATGGTGGATTTTGCCATGGAGCACGGCGTCAATTACTTCGACACGGCCTGGGGCTACCACGGCGGCCAGTCAGAGCTGGTGATGGGGCAGGCGTTGAAGAAGTATCCCAGGGACAGCTTTTATCTGGCCACCAAATTTCCCGGCTACGATCTGTCCAACATGGACAAGGTGGAGGAGATTTTTGAAAAGCAGCTGGAAAAATGCGCCGTGGACTATTTTGACTTTTATCTGTTCCACAACGTGTGCGAGATGAATATTGACGCCTATCTGGACCCGAAATACGGCATCTATGACTATCTGATGCGACAGAAGGAAAACGGGAGAATCTGCCATCTTGGCTTTTCCGCCCACGGCGGACTGGATGTGATGAAGCGTTTTCTTGAGGCTTACGGAAAAGACATGGAATTCTGCCAGATCCAGCTGAATTATCTGGACTGGGAATTCCAGGACGCGAAAGAGAAGGTGGAGCTGATCCGCTCCTACGGCATTCCCGTGTGGGTGATGGAGCCTCTCCGCGGCGGCAGGCTGGCGTCCCTGGCGAAAGAGGATGAGGAAAAGCTGAGAGCGCTGCGCCCGGATGAGAAGATCCCGGCCTGGGCCTTCCGCTTTCTCCAGAGCCTTCCGGAGGTGACCATGGTGCTGTCCGGCATGTCCAGCATGGAACAGCTGAAGGAAAATATCAGCACCTTTGAGGAGGAGCGCCCTCTGACGGAGGAGGAGATGAAAGTCCTGCTCTCCATCGCCGGCGGGATGGTGGAGAAGATCGCCCTTCCCTGCACGGCCTGCCATTACTGCGTCAGCCACTGTCCCCAGGGATTGGACATTCCCGGTCTGCTGAGCTTATACAACGAGCACTGCTTTACCGGCGGCGGCTTCATCGCTCCCATGGCTTTATCGGCCATCCCCAAAGACAAATGGCCGGGAGCCTGCATCGGCTGCCGAAGCTGTGAGGCCGTCTGCCCGCAGCAGATCAAGATCTCAGAGGCAATGGCGGATTTTGCCGGAAAACTGGAGGGATAAATGATGGAATATCGGAAACTTCCGGGCGGGACGGAAAATATCAGCGTCATCGGCCTGGGAAACAGCTCTTCCGGCGAGGCGGGGGAGAAAGAGACGGAGGCAGTGGTCTCCCTGGCCCTGGAAAACGGGATCAACTATTTTGACATGGCGGCGGCGGACGCTGTTCCCTTTGAGGCCTACGGCCGGGCCACGGCCGGCTGCCGGGAGAAGGTGTATTTTCAGGTGCACTTTGGAGCCGACTACCGCACTGGGAAATACGGCTGGACCACTGAGCTGGAAGAGATCAAGCGGTCTGTGGACTGGCAGCTGAAAGCCCTGAAGACGGACTATATTGATTTCGGCTTTATTCACTGCATAGATGAGGAAAAAGACCTTGAGCAGGTGATGGAAAACGGCGTCATCGACCACATCCTGACACTGAAAAAGGAAGGAGTGGTGCGCCATATCGGCCTTTCTTCCCACACGCCGGCCGTGGTGAACCGGCTGCTGGACAGAAAGCTGTTAAATATGGTCATGTTCAGCATCAATCCCGCCTACGATTACCGCCGCGGAGAGTACGCCATCGGCGGTGTGGACGAGCGCCAGGCTTTGTACCGCCGCTGTGAGGCGGAGCAGGTGGGCATCTCCGTCATGAAGGCATTCTGCGGCGGACAGCTGCTGAATGAGAAGACCTCCCCCTTCGGAAAAGCCCTCACGGAGTACCAGTGCATTCAGTACGCCCTGGACAAGCCGGGAGTGGTGACGGTCCTTCCAGGAGTGAGAAACAGGGACGACCTGCGCCGGCTTCTGGGATTTTTCCAGGCGGAGCCTGCCGAAAAGGACTATTCTGTCATCAGCACGTTTGCCCCCCAGGACGCGGAGGGCAGCTGTGTTTACTGTAACCACTGCCAGCCCTGCCCAGCCGGCCTGGACGTGGCCCTGATCAACAAGTATTACGATCTGGCAAAGGCTGGGGATGAGCTGGCTGCCGACCACTACGCCAACCTGGAGAAAAAAGCCTCCGGCTGCATCGGCTGCGGCCACTGCGACCGGCGCTGCCCCTTCCATGTGGCCCAGTCAGAGCGGATGAAGGAGATCAGCGCTTATTTTGGAGCGTGAGTGTCTGCCGCCTCTGCCGACGGCAGGAAAAATGCCGCCTGTACAGAAAAAAGTACAGGATCTGCCCGCTGGGCCCCTTGAAAGTGGACTCTCATAAGGGTATACTGTATACATAAACGGCGGGGATCCGCGGCGGAACGCAGCTGCGGCCCCTGCCGGGAACCAATGAGGCAATAGGCATTGAGAAAGGAGAGTCCGCGATGGAGTACAGAAAATTTGGCAGTGACTATGTGGTGAGAATGGACCGGGGAGAAGAGATCCTGGCCTGCGTGGAGGAGGTCTGCAAAAAGGAGCAGATCCGTCTTGGCAGCTTAAACGGCCTGGGGGCTGTGGGAGCCGCAGATCTGGGAGTGTTTGACACGAAGGAATTCCGCTACCGGACGGAAACCTATGAGGGGGATTACGAGATCGCTTCCTGCATGGGAAATATTTCCACCATGGACGGAAAGACCTACCTTCATGTGCACGCGGTGATCGCAAACAGCGCGGAGGGAGAGGTCCACGGCGGACATTTAAGCCGCGGGGTCATCAGCCTTACCGGAGAGTTTGTCATCCACGCCATCGACGGAGAGGTTGACCGGAAATATTCCGATGAGGTGGGACTGAATCTGATCCGCTTCCTTTCCTGACAGGGAAAAGCTGCGGCAGAATCAAAAATTGACGGAAAAATAGAAGATTTTTTGAAAAAACGGAGAAGTGCCCGGCGGTCTTCTTCGTTTTTTTTGTTTAACAGAAAACTCCACCCCATCACGATCCGATTATTCCCAAATCTCTTTACATTAATGCTTTAAAGTGATATGATAATTTAGAATCGGCCGCAGCAAAAGGCAATACAGCTGTGCTGGAAAGGAGAACATGATGAAGAGAACCATTTTAAAATGCGGACAGCTTTTTTGCGGTGTGGATGAAACCGTGAAGGAACAGATGGCTGTGACGGTGGAGGGCAACCACATTGTCTGCGTGGCTCCCTGGAAGGACGGGGCAGCTCCGGCGGACGCTGAGGTGATCGATCTTACCGACAAATTCGTGATGCCGGGACTGATCGATGCCCACGTCCATGTAAATATGAACGGAGAGCCCAACACGGACAATCTGGCGAAGCTCAGCACCGGTGAATTTGCCCTGGTGTCCATGGTAAATGCCCAGAGCGATCTGATGGCCGGCTTTACCACCATCCGTGATGAGGGAGCCGTAGGATTTTCCGATGTAGCCCTGCGCAACGCCATCAACGCCGGTCTGGTAGCCGGCCCCAGGATGTTTGTGTCCGGAGTGGCCATCAGCTCGACCGGAGGCCATGGGGACGCCAGCTTTGCGCCCGGAGTGACGGGAGGCGCGATGGCCAGCATCGTCAACAGCCCGGACGAGGCGAGAAAAGCAGCCCGCTACACCTTCAAGTACGGGGCAGACCAGATCAAGATCATGGCCACCGGCGGCGTGATGAGCTACGGAGACGAGCCGGGCGCGCCGGAGCTGAGCCTGGAAGAGATGAAGGCAGCTCTGGATGTGGCCAACAGCCGGGGAAAGATTTCCTCCGCCCACGCCCATGGGGCAGAGGGCATTAAAAATGCCATCTGGGCCGGCATCACCTCCATCGAGCACGGAATGCTCATCGACGACGAGGGCATGGAACTGATGCAAAAGCACGGCACCTACCTGATTCCTACCATCATTGCGGCCTATCAGATCGTGGAATTCGGAAAGACGGGAGCGCTGGCTCCCTGGATGGTGGAGAAAGCCGATCTCTGCCTGAAAAATCACGGCGAGCACTTAAAGAAGATGATCTCCATGGGGATCAACATCGGCTTCGGAACGGACTCCGGAACCTGCTTTAACCGCCACGGTGAGCAGGCCCTGGAATTTGAGCTTATGACCCGCTGCGGCTTTACCCCGGTGCAGACGCTCCTGGCGGCCACGAAGGTCAATTCCCGCCTGTTAAAGTGGGACGACCGGATCGGTTCTGTGGAGGAAGGAAAACTGGCGGATATTGTCGCCTTCGACGGCGATCCGTTAAAGGACATCAAAGCCATGACCCGCTGCGCCTTCGTCATGAAGGACGGCCAGGTCTACAAACACTGACGGGGAGGGAAAAACATGAAGCAGGTTATCAAATGCGGCCATCTGTTTGACGTCAATGAGAAGGCGTTTAAGGAGCAGGCCAATGTCTACATAGACGGAAATGTGATCACAAAGGTAGAGTATGGAAACGGCGGGACAGAGGAAGGCTGGGAGGTCGTGGATCTGTCTGACAAGTACGTGATGCCGGGCTTTATCGACTGCCACGTTCATCTGAACATGAACGGAGAGCCGGACGGAACGGCTCCCATGGCTGTCGCCACGGACGGCGATATGGCTTTAAAATCCTACGTGTACGCCATGCGGGACCTGATGGCCGGATTTACGGGAGTCAGGGACGAGGGATCTGTGGGCTTTACGGATATCGCCCTGAGAAATTCTATCGAGAAAGGACTGGTCAAAGGCCCCAGGATCTTCTGCAGCGGCATGCCGCTCGGCACCACCGGCGGCCATGCGGACTCCCACTTCAACCCCTATTTTGAGGGCAGAACTTCCATGGGTATGATCGTGGACAGCCCAGACGCAGGCCGTGCGGCTGTGCGGGAGAATTTTAAGCGGGGAGCTGATCAGATCAAGCTCATGGCCACCGGCGGCGTGATGAGCGTGGGAGACGATCCGGGCGCTCCTGAGTTTACGGTGGAGGAGATGAAGGCCATCTGCGACGAGGCAAAGAGAAAGGGCAAGATCACCAGCGCCCACACCCATGGAACCCTGGGGATCAAATGGGCGGTGGAGGCCGGAGTGGACACCATCGAGCACGGCACCATGCTGGATGAGGAAGGCGTGCAGATGATGCTGGACAACGGCTCCTGGCTGGTTCCCACCCTCTCCGCTCCCCACAATATTATGAAGTACGGAGTGGAGGCAGGCATCCCCCAGGAGATGGTGGACAAGTGTGCCCTGGTTGCGGAGCGCCACAAAAAGTCCACGAAGATGGCTTATGAGGCGGGCGTAAAGATCGCTTTCGGCACAGACACGGGAACCCCCTTTAACGCCCACGGCACCCAGGCTCTGGAATTTGAGCTTCTGGTAAACGACGGTTTCCGCCCGGAGGACGCTATCCTTTCCGCCACCAAAAACGCGGCGCAGATGCTCCGCTGGGACCACAAGGTGGGCTCTGTGGAGGCCGGAAAACTGGCGGATCTGGTGGCAGTGGACTCTGACCCCATCGCTGACATAAGCGTGCTCCAGAAGGTCTCCTTTGTCATGAAGGACGGAGAGATCTTTAAAATGTAATATTCCGCAGCAGGCTGCGGAGGCAGAGCAGGGAAATGATCTCCGATAAAGCCGGAAGATGATTTCCCGGTGTGAAACGGCCGGCAGGCTGTCTTTTGAAGGACAGACCTGCCGGCCGTTTTTGCTGCCGGCTGTTTTTTCGGAAACAGCTTTTCAAATTTCCGGGAATATGTTATACTTCTCTCAAGCAGGCGCCGCACCGCAGAGCGTGCGCCGGAGAGGGGAGAGGAGTTCCCCGATCGGACCGGCAGCGGCCGGATGGACGTGCAGGCACGGCCGCCCGGCCTGCTGCCCGCGGAAATAAATTTCCCTTAGGGGAACAGTGACAAGAGAGGTTTAACATGAAGACAGATCGTGTATTGCTGAAATTGAGCGGCGAGGCTTTGGCCGGACCGAAAAAGACAGGCTTTGACGAGGATACGGTGCGTGAGGTCGCCAGACAGGTGAAGATCTCCGTGGACCAGGGCGTCCAGGTGGGGATCGTCATCGGAGGAGGCAATTTCTGGCGGGGACGCACCAGCAATGCCATTGACCGCACCAAGGCGGACCAGATCGGAATGCTGGCCACGGTGATGAACTGCATTTACGTCTCGGAGATCTTCCGGACGGAAGGAATGAAGACGCAGATTTTCACTCCGTTCCTCTGCGGTTCCATGACGGAACTGTTTTCCAAGGACAGAGCCAATACATGCTTTGAGGAGGGAAGAGTGGTATTCTTCGCCGGCGGAACGGGACATCCCTATTTCTCCACGGACACGGGCATCGTGCTGCGGGCCATCGAGATGGATGCGGACTGCATTCTGCTTGCCAAGTCCATCGACGGCGTCTACGACAGCGATCCCAAGCTCAATCCGGACGCGAAGCGCTACGATACCATTTCCATCCAGGAAGTGATCGACAAAAAACTGGCGGTGGTGGACCTGACGGCCTCCATCATGTGCATGGAGCACAGGATGCCCATGGCTGTGTTCGATTTAAATGAGAAGGACAGCATTGCCAATGCCATGACGGGAAAAATAAACGGCACGGTAGTGACCGTATAACTAGGAGGATATATGGATAAGGAAAAATTACAGATTTATGAGACAAAGATGAACAAATCCCTGGATGCACTCCAGAATGAGTACGCGTCCATCCGGGCCGGCCGGGCCAACCCCCATGTTCTGGATAAATTGAAAGTGGATTACTACGGGAGCCCGACTCCCATCCAGCAGGTGGGAAATATTTCTGTTCCCGAGGCCAGAATGATCGTGATCCAGCCCTGGGAGAAGAGCCTGCTCAAGTCCATCGAGAAGGCGATCCTCACCTCCGATCTGGGGATCAACCCCACCAATGACGGCAGCGTGATCCGCCTGGTATTTCCGGAGCTGACGGAGGAGCGCAGAAAAGAGCTGGCCAAGGATGTGAAGAAGAAGGGAGAGGCGACGAAAGTGGCCATCCGCAACATCCGCCGGGATGCCAACGACGCGTTCAAAAAGATGGAGAAAGCGGACGAGATCTCTGAGGACGACTTAAAAGAGGCGGAGGAGAAGATCCAGAAGCTGACGGACAAGATGGTTGCTGAGGTGGACAAGGCCGTGGAGGCAAAGACCAAGGAGATCATGACAGTTTAGTCAAATATCCCGCAGGCAGCTGCGGGACATCAAATCTGCGGTGCAGTTTCAGCTGCGGGGGATCTGCCTGGAGCGGCAGACGAAGGAGGGACATGCAGCCATGTCCGCCAGGCCGGCTGCCCGCAAAATAAAGGGGAACATATGGGGGCGGGAGCAAAACACCGCCCCTGTTTCCCGTTTATCAGCCGGAAACGGCATTTGGAGGAGCATTATGGAAGATAAAATGGAATCAATGAAGATCCCGGATCATGTGGCGCTGATTCTGGACGGAAACGGCCGCTGGGCCAAAAAGCGGGGACTTCCCCGGACCATGGGCCACAAGGAGGGCTGCGTCACCGTGGAGAAGACGGTGGAGATCGCCGCCAGAATGGGAATCAAATATCTGACCGTGTACGGCTTTTCCACGGAGAACTGGAAGCGGTCCGTGGAGGAAGTGGGGGCCTTGATGCAGCTGTTCCGCTACTATATGGTGCGGCTGTTAAAGATCGCCAAAGCCAACAACGTGAGAGTGAAAATGATCGGCGAGAGAAGCCGGTTTGACAAGGACATTGTGGAGGGTATCAACCGCCTGGAGCGGGAGACGAAGGATAATACAGGCCTGACCTTTATTATCGCTGTCAACTACGGCGGAAGGGACGAGATCGTCCGGGCAGCGAGAAGGATGGCGGATGACCTGGAGAGCGGGAAGCTGAAAAAAGAGGAGATCACGGAGCAGAGCTTTGCCTCCTACCTGGATACGGCCGGGATTCCGGATCCGGACCTTCTCATCCGCACCAGCGGCGAGCTGCGCCTGTCCAATTACCTGCTGTGGCAGCTGGCGTACACGGAGATCTACGTGACCGACTGCCTGTGGCCGGATTTTGACAAAGAGGAATTAGAAAAAGCCATTGCTGCGTACAATAAAAGGGACCGGAGATTTGGCGGTGTCAAGACGACGTAGCCGGAAGGAGGAGTAATATGTTTGCCACAAGACTGGCCAGCGGGATCGTGCTGGTGGCCATCGCCCTGGTGGTGGTGATTGCCGGCGGACCGCTTCTGTTTGCCGTAACCTGCGTGATCTCCTTCATCGGCCTGTTTGAATTTTACCGGGTCCTGGGGATTGAGAAGAACGCGGTGGGTGCGGCCGGATATCTGGCGGCGGCGGCCTACTTCGCCATTCTCTGGTTTGAGGGAAAGCAGTACGTGGAGCTTGTGATCATCCTCACGGTCATGCTGCTCATGACCATCTACGTGTTCACCTTCCCCGCCTACAGGACGGAGCAGGTGACGGGAGCGGTCTTCGGCGTGCTCTACGTGCCGGTGATGCTGTCCTATCTGTATCAGACCAGGACCATGCCGGACGGAGCTTACTTAGTCTGGCTCATTTTCATAAGCTCCTGGGGCTGCGACACCTGTGCCTACTGCACGGGGATGCTGATAGGAAAGCACAAGCTGGCGCCGGTCCTCAGCCCGAAAAAATCCATTGAGGGAGCCGTGGGAGGAGCGGCGGGAGCCGCCCTTCTGGGCCTGATCTACGGGGCAGTGTTCGGCAGCCATATGCTGGAGGTGGAAAGCCCCATGCTTTCCTGCGCCCTGGCCTGCGCCATCGCGGCGGTGATCTCCCAGATCGGCGATCTGGCGGCCTCTGCAGTAAAGCGCAACCACAATGTGAAGGACTATGGCCGGCTGATTCCCGGCCACGGGGGAATTCTGGACCGGTTTGACAGTATGATCTTTACGGCTCCTGCCATCTTTTTCGCCGTCAATTTCATCGCGGTGAGAATCCTTTAAAAAGGGGATCCTTGAAAGAAGGGCAGGGATTTTTATGGATGCTGCCGGGCAGCCGGCGGCACATACAGAAGGAGAACATTCAGTTATGAAGAAAATTGCAGTGTTGGGCTCTACCGGCTCCATTGGGACACAGACGCTGGAGGTGGCGGAGCAGAATCAGGATATGGAGATAACGGCTCTGGCGGCGGGGAGCAACATCCGCCTTCTGGAGCAGCAGATCCGAAAGTTCCGTCCCAGGCTGGCGGCTGTCTGGTCGGAGGAGAAGGCCAGGGAGCTTAAGGCGGCGGTGGCAGATCTGGATGTGCGGGTGGAGTCCGGCATGGACGGACTGATCGCCGCGGCCACAGAGAGTTCTGCCCAGATCGTGGTGACGGCCGTGGTGGGAATGATCGGCATCCGCCCCACCATCGCGGCCATCCAGGCAGGCAAGGACATTGCCCTGGCTAACAAGGAGACGCTGGTGACGGCCGGCCATCTGATCATCCCCATGGTGAAGGAGAAGGGCGTGCGCCTTCTGCCGGTGGACAGCGAGCACAGCGCCATTTTCCAGTGCCTGAACGGAGAACGGGGAAACAGGATCAGCAAGATCCTCCTCACCGCCTCCGGAGGTCCCTTCCGGGGACGGACAAAGGAGCAGATGAAAGACATCCGCGTGGAGGATGCGCTTAAGCATCCCAACTGGTCCATGGGTCAGAAGATCACCATCGACTCCTCCACCATGGTCAACAAGGGCCTGGAGGTCATGGAGGCGAAGTGGCTCTTCGGCGTGGAGATGGATCAGGTCCAGGTGGTGGTTCAGCCCCAGAGCGTGATTCACTCCATGGTGGAATTTGAGGACGGGGCGGTGATGGCCCAGCTGGGAACGCCGGACATGAAGCTGCCGATCCAGTACGCCCTCTGCTATCCGGAGCGCCGGCCCATGGCCGGGGAGCGGCTGGATTTCTGGAAATTAAAGGAGATCCGCTTTGAGGAGCCGGATTTTGAGAACTTCCCGGGGCTTTCCCTGGCTTATAAAGCGGGAAAGACAGGCGGCTCCCTGCCCACCGTGTTCAACGCGGCCAATGAGCGGGCGGTGAGCATGTTTTTAAATCGGAAAATCGGGTATCTTACTATTGCGGAGATCATTGAGAGCGCCATGGCGCGCCATAAAGTGATTCCGGATCCCACCGTGGACCAGATCCTGGAGGCGGAGAGGGAAACCTACGACTATATAGAAAGCAGGTGGTGATTTGCTGAATATCATAGCGGCGGTCCTGGTATTTGGGCTGATCGTGCTGGTGCATGAGTTCGGGCATTTTCTGCTTGCCAAGCTGAACGGCATCGGCGTGGTGGAATTTTCCATCGGCATGGGCCCCAGACTGCTCAGCTGGCAGGGGGCGGAGACGAGATATTCCCTGAAGCTCCTTCCCTTCGGCGGCTCCTGCATGATGCTGGGGGAGGATGAGACGGACGCGGACCCGAAGGCATTTGGCAACAAATCGGTCTGGGCCAGGATTTCCGTCGTGTTCGCAGGACCGGCCTTCAATTTTATCCTGGCCTTTTTCTTTGCGGTGATCATCGTCATGAACATCGGATATCAGAAATTTGAGATCAGCGGTGTGACGGAGGGATCGCCGGCGGCGGAGGCGGGCCTTGAGCCGGGGGACGTGATCACCAGGCTGAACAGCCGCAGGATCACGGCCTACGAGGACGTGCAGGTATATATGATGGCCAACCCGGGAGAGACGCTGCACATCCGCTACAGCCGGCCGTCCGGAGACGGCTATGTGACGGGGGAGACAGTCCTCACGCCGGAGTACTCCCAGGCGGAAGGGCGCTACCTGATGGGAGTGACCTTCACCAGCCGGTACGTGAAGGCGGAGAGCTTAAGCGAGCTGGCGTACTACAGCGCTTACCAGGTCAGATACTGCATCACTTCCACCTTTGACAGCCTGAAGATGCTGTTTACCAGACAGGTACAGGTGGATGAGGCGGTGGCCGGTCCGGTGCGGATCGTGGCCATGATCGGGGAAAATGTGGAGGAGAGCCGGGAAATCGGACTTTCCGTCATGCTGCTGACTTTGTGCTACTGGAGCCTGATTTTAAGCGCCAGCCTGGGGATCATGAATCTTCTGCCCATACCGGCGCTGGATGGGGGAAGGCTGGTATTTCTCATTTTGGAGGCCATACGGGGAAAGGCCATCGATCAGGAGAAGGAGAGTCTGGTGCACATGGCCGGTCTGGTCCTTCTCATGGCGCTGATGGTGTTTGTGCTGTTTAACGATATCCGGAGCCTGTTCTAGCCTGGCTGGCCGGAGATGGAAAGGATTGGAGAACTTATGCTTATGAGAGAACGGACGAAGACGATTCAGATCGGAACGACGGCCATCGGAGGAGGAAATCCGGTGGCCATTCAGTCCATGTGCAATACGAAGACGGAGGACTGGAAAGCCACGGTGGACCAGATCCTTAAGCTGGAGCGGGCCGGGTGCGAGATCATCCGGGTGGCTGTGCCTACCATGGAGGCGGCGAAGGCGCTGAAAGAGATCAAGTCCAGGATCCACATTCCGCTGGTGGCGGACATCCATTTTGACTACCGCCTGGCCATCGCGGCCATAGACAACGGGGCGGACAAGATCCGCATCAATCCCGGCAACATCGGGGATGCCAGCCGGGTGCAGGCGGTGGTGGACCGGGCAAAGGAGAGGAACATTCCCATCCGCGTGGGCGTCAACAGCGGTTCTCTGGAGAAAGACCTGCTGGCCAAATACGGCGGAGTGACGGCGGAGGGCCTGGTGGAGAGCGCCCTGCAGAAGGTGGCGATGATTGAGCAGATGGGCTATGACAATCTGGTCATCAGCATCAAGTCCTCCGACGTGCTCATGTGCGTGAAGGCCCACGAGCTCATTGCGGAGCGGACCGACTATCCCCTTCACGTGGGGATCACCGAGGCGGGAACGGTGTCCACCGGCAATCTGAAGTCGGCGGTGGGCCTGGGAATCATCCTTTACGAGGGCATCGGCGACACGATCCGCGTCTCCCTGACGGGAGATCCGGTGGAGGAGGTCAAATCGGCCAAAGTGATCTTGAGGACCCTGGGACTTTACAGGGGCGGCATCGAGGTGGTGTCCTGTCCCACCTGCGGGCGGACCAGGATCGACCTGATCCGTCTGGCAGACCAGGTGGAGACCATGGCGGCGGAATTTGACGATCTGGAAGGCGTGAAGGTGGCCGTCATGGGCTGCGTGGTCAATGGGCCCGGGGAGGCGAGAGAGGCGGACGTAGGCATCGCCGGAGGCATCGGAGAGGGACTGCTCATCCGAAAAGGAGAAGTGGTGCGCAAGCTGCCGGAGGCGGAGCTTCTGCCTGCCCTGCGCCGGGAACTGGAGGCAATGCGTTTGGAAAGAAGGAGCTGACATGGCAAAACCATTTCCGGAGGTTTTTCCGGATCTACATATGGAGGAGGAGCTGCAGGAGCTCTTAAAGCTGGTGGAGGTGGAACGGGTGGCCTCCAACCGGGAGAGAAGCTCCCTGCGGGTATATATCGTCAGTCCCAGGCTGATTCGGAAAAAGGACATCTACGAGCTGGAGAAAAAGATACGGGAGCAGCTGTTTCCCGGCAGGCAGCTGACGGTAAAAATCATGGAAAAATACCGTCTGTCCAGCCAGTATACGCCGGAAAAGCTGCTGGAGGTGTACCGGGACAGCCTGCTTCTGGAGCTGAAAAATTACAGCATTATTGAGTACAGCATCCTGCGGAAGGCAGAGTGCACCTTTTTAGAGCCGGATCTTCTGGACATGACGGTGGAGGACACCATGGTCAACCGGGAGAAAGCCGGAGAGCTGAAGCGGGTGCTGGAAAAGGTTTTTCATGAGCGGTGCGGGCTTCCGGTGGAAGTCCGTTTTACCTATATTCCTCCGAAGGAAAACAAGATGATGAAGCAGAAACAGCTTCAGCTGGCGAGGGAGGTGGAGGAGATTACCCTTCACTCGGCCATCGGCAGCCAGCTGGCGGCGGAGGGACAGCTGAGGAGAGTGTCCGGGGACAGCTACGCTGGCGCCGGCCTGGAAAACGGCGGGCCGGAGGGCGACGCCGGGTTCTGGGACCGGGCCATGGCGATGGCTCAGGATTCTTACGTCCTTCCCGAGGGGGAGAGCGCCCCGTGGGAGGAGAGTGCTCTTTCATCCGGGGCAGCCGGAGCGGACTCTCTTTCTGCCGCTGGCAGAGACGCGGCTCCAAGGGGAGAGAAAAGCGGAGGAGCCGCTGCTTCATCCGGGAAAAAGACCGCCCATAAGGAGTTTAAAAGAACGGGAGCCGGCGGCCTGAAAAGGGGCGGCTTTAAAAAAGGAGATTCCGGCCGCGGCGACCAGAGGCGGTCCTACCGCCGCTCCGACAATCCGGACGTGCTCTACGGCCGTGATTTTGAGGGGGACGCCACGGAGATCGACAAGATCGACGGGGCCATCGGCGAGACGATCCTGAGAGGCAAGATCATCCACAAGGACAGCAGGGAGCTGCGCAGCGGAAAAACCATGGTCATGTTTGACGTGACGGATTTTACCGACACCATGACGGTGAAGATCTTTGCCGAGGGAGAGGCTCTGGAGGATTTAAAAGGTGCAGTGAAAGAGGGCAGCTTTGTCCGGGTAAAGGGCGTTATCAGTGTGGACAAGTTTGACGGCGAGCTGACCTTAAGCTCCGTGTCCGGGATCAAAAAGAGCGAGGATTTCACCGGAAGGCGGATGGACAACAGTCTGGAAAAACGGGTGGAGCTCCACTGCCACACGAAGATGAGCGATATGGACGGAGTGTCCGAGGTGAAGGACATTATTAAGCGGGCGAAAAAGTGGGGGATGGACGCCATTGCCGTCACCGACCACGGCTGTGTCCAGGCCTTTCCTGACGCCAACCACGCCCTGGACAAGGGAGACGAGTTCAAGGTGATCTACGGGGTGGAAGGCTACCTTGTGGACGATTTAAAACAGCTGGTGGACCGCCCCAGAGGCCAGTCTCTGGACGGGGACTTTGTGGTCTTTGACCTGGAGACGACGGGCTTAAGCCCGGAGAAGAACAGGATCATTGAGATCGGAGCCGTCCGGGTGAAGGGCGGCGAGATCGTGGACAGGTTCAGCACATTTGTGAACCCGGAGATCCCCATTCCCTTTGAGATCGAAAAGCTGACCAGCATAAACGACGCCATGGTCATCGGAGCGCCGAAGATCGAGGAGGCTCTGCCGGAGTTTTTTAAATTCTGCGGGGACGCCGCCCTGGTGGGGCACAATGCCGCCTTCGACGTGAGCTTTGTGGCCCACAGCGCCGCCAGACTGGGGCTGCCCTTTGACCCGACGGTGCTGGACACGGTGACTCTGGCCCAGCACCTTCTGCCTAATTTAAACCGCTATAAGCTGGACACGGTGGCGAAGGCGTTAAACGTCTCCCTGGAGAACCATCACCGGGCGGTGGACGACGCCGGGGCCACGGCGGAGATCTTTGCCGCCTTTGTGGCCATGTTAAAGGACCGGGGAGTGGAGGACGTGGACCAGTTAAACGCCATGAGCCAGATGTCGGCGGAGATGATCAAAAAGATGCCCACCTACCATGTGATCATTCTGGCGGACAGCGATGAAGGGCGGGTGAACCTGTACCGCCTGGTGTCCTTCTCCCATCTGGACTATTTTGCCAGAAGGCCCAGAATCCCCAAGAGCCTTCTTCAGAAGTACCGGAAGGGGCTGATCATCGGCTCTGCCTGCGAGGCGGGAGAGCTTTACCAGGCCCTGCTGCGGGGGGCATCTGACGCGGCCATCGCCCGCCTGGTGGATTTCTACGACTATCTGGAGATCCAGCCCCTGGGAAACAATGCCTTTATGCTGAAGGACGAGAAGAGCACGGTAAAGACGATGGACGACTTAATCGCCATCAACAAGAAGATCGTGGATCTGGGAGAAAAGTTCGGCAAGCCGGTGTGCGCCACCTGCGACGTCCATTTTCTGGATCCGGAGGACGAGATCTACCGCCGGATCATCATGGCGGGACAGGGATTTAAGGACAGCGACGAGCAGGCGCCCCTCTACCTGCGGACCACGGAGGAGATGTTAAAGGAGTTTGAGTACCTGGGGCCCAACAAAGCCTACGAGGTGGTGGTGACCAACACCAGAAAGATCGCCGCCAGATGCCAGAAGATCTCCCCGGTGCGGCCGGACAAATGTCCGCCGGTGATCCCGGATTCCGACAAGACGCTGAGAAAGATCTGCTACGACCGGGCCCATGAGATCTACGGGGAGGAGCTTCCGGAGATCGTGGTGGCCAGGCTGGAGCGGGAGTTAAATTCCATCATCAGCAACGGCTTCGCGGTGATGTACATCATCGCCCAGAAGCTGGTGTGGAAGTCCAATGAGGACGGCTATCTGGTGGGCTCGAGAGGTTCCGTAGGATCCTCCTTCGTGGCTACCATGGCGGGAATCACGGAAGTAAATCCCTTAAGCCCCCACTACATCTGTCCCAACTGCCACTACTATGATTTTGACTCGGAGGAGGTAAAAAAATTCGGGGGAATGGCCGGCTGCGACATGCCGGACAAGCTCTGTCCCGTGTGCGGGAAACCGCTGAAAAAGGAAGGATTTGACATCCCCTTTGAGACGTTTTTGGGCTTTAAGGGAAACAAAGAGCCGGATATTGACCTGAATTTCTCCGGAGAGTACCAGAGCAAGGCCCACGACTACACGGAGGTCATCTTCGGAAAAGGACAGACTTTCCGGGCCGGGACCATCGGCACCCTGGCGGACAAGACGGCCTACGGCTACGTGAAGAATTACTTTGAGGAGCACGGCGTCCGCAAGAGAAACTGTGAGATCAACCGGATCGTCCAGGGCTGCGTGGGAGTGCGCCGGACCACGGGACAGCACCCGGGAGGAATTATCGTGCTGCCCCTGGGGGAGGAGATCTACTCCTTTACCCCGGTCCAGCACCCGGCCAACGATATGACCACCTCCACGGTCACGACTCATTTTGACTACCATTCCATCGACCACAACCTGCTGAAGCTGGACATTTTAGGACACGATGATCCCACCATGATCCGGATGCTGCAGGATTTGACAGGTCTGGACCCGGTAAAGGACATCCCCCTGGATTCCCCGGAGGTGATGAGTCTGTTCCAGAACACCAGCGCCCTGGGGATCTCCCCCGAGGACATCGGAGGCTGTAAACTGGGGGCTCTGGGAATCCCGGAGTTCGGAACGGATTTTGCCATGCAGATGTTAATCGACGCCCAGCCGAAGTATTTCTCCGACCTGGTGCGCATCTCCGGTCTGTCCCACGGAACAGACGTGTGGCTGGGAAATGCCCAGACCCTGATCCAGGAAGGCAAGGCCACCATTCAGACTGCCATCTGTACCCGTGACGACATTATGATCTATCTGATTCAGATGGGGCTGGACCAGGAGCTCTCCTTCACCATCATGGAGAGCGTCCGAAAAGGAAAAGGGCTGAAGCCGGAGTGGGAGGAGGAGATGAAGGCCCACGGCGTGCCGGACTGGTACATCGGCTCCTGCAAGAAGATCAAGTACATGTTCCCGAAAGCCCACGCGGCGGCCTACGTGATGATGGCCTGGCGGATCGCCTACTGCAAGGTATTCTATCCCCTGGCCTACTACGCGGCCTTCTTCTCCATCCGGGCCAGCGGCTTCTCCTATGAGCTCATGTGCCAGGGAAGAGAGCGGCTGGAGTATCATCTGGAAGATTACAGAAAGCGGTCAGACACTCTGACCCAGAAGGAACAGGCCACTCTGAGGGATATGAGGATCGTGCAGGAAATGTATGCCAGAGGCTATGAATTCATGCCCATCGACATCTACCGGGCGAAGGCCAGACATTTCCAGATCATTGACGGGAAGCTGATGCCGTCCCTCTCCAGCATTGACGGACTGGGAGAGAAGGCGGCCGAGGCCATTGTGGACGCGGTGATCGACGGACCCTTCCTCTCCAAGGAAGATTTCCGCAGCCGCACGAAGGTCAGCAAGACCATCTGCGATCTGATGGCGGATCTGGGGCTTTTGGGCGATCTGCCGGAGAGCAACCAGCTGTCCCTGTTTGATCTGGTGGGCTGAGGAGCGCGGGGCAGAGAGACAGAGAAAATGATTTGAGAAAGAAGGAATAAAATATGACAGCTGCAATTTATTTTTCACCGACAGACACATCGAGAAAGGGAGCGGAGGCAATCGCCCGCGAACTGGCGGGGGACGGGCCTGTGCTCTCCATAAATGTCACCCGGTTTGACGCAGCTGCGGAAAAGACAGAATTTTCCGCGGAGGATCTGGTGGTGTTCGGCGCCCCGGTCTACGGCGGCAGGCTGTACCGCGGATGCAGAGAGCGTTTTTCCAGATTCCATGGGAACAATACTCCCTGCGTGATCACTGTCACCTACGGAAACCGCCACTACGACGACGCTTTAATCGAGCTTTTTGATCTGGTGAGAGAGCTGGGATTTCGCCCGGCGGCAGCTGCGGCCCTGGTGGGACAGCACACCTACGGCCAGATCCAGGTGGGACGGCCGGATGAGAAGGATCTGGCCCAGGACAGAGAGTTTGCTGCGAAGGCGGCGGAGAACCTGGCAAAGGGCGTATTCTTAGAGTCCGTGCCGGGAAACCGTCCTTACGTCAAGGGAGACGAGGGCGGAAAGGGAGGCAGTTTCAGGCCCCTGACCTCGGATGCCTGCACCGGCTGCGGCCTCTGCGTGAGAGAGTGCCCGGAAGGGGCTATCGGAGCGGACTGCCGGACCATTGATCCGCAGGCCTGCATTGCCTGCTTCCGCTGCATCCGGATCTGTCCTGCCGGCGCGAAGAACATGAATGTGCCGGCTTACCAGGAATTTGCGGAAGAATTTTCCAGAAAGCTGTCGCAGCCCAGGGAAAATGAATATTTCCTGTAATTTTTCCGCAGAACCGGTGCCAAACGATGTCAGAATTTTGCGACCGTTTCCGGGAATAAGAAAAATTTTCCTCTCATAGACATAGTATTAGCTTACGGGCAAATAATAAGGTCAAGAAAGAGGAGAGAAATACTATGTCGGAAAAAATGATGGAAAACAACAAGGTCAGCGTGATTGGAGAGATCGTGTCCGGCTTCACCTTCAGCCACGAAGTCTTCGGGGAAGGCTTTTACATGGTGAGCGTGGCGGTGAACCGTCTGAGCGAACAGGTGGATGTGATACCGCTGATGATCTCCGAGCGTCTGCTGGATGTGGAGAAAAATTACGAGGGCTGTACGGTGGAGGCCATCGGCCAGTTCCGTTCCTATAACCGCCACGAGGGGACCAAGAACCGCCTGGTGCTGTCTGTGTTCGTGCGGGAAATCCATTTTCTCGATGAGTTTACCGACTATACCAAGACCAACCAGATTTTTCTGGACGGCTACATCTGCAAGGAGCCGGTCTACAGAAAGACCCCCCTGGGGCGGGAGATCGCCGATCTTCTGCTGGCAGTGAACCGTCCCTACGGAAAGTCCGATTACATACCCTGCATTTCCTGGGGCCGGAACGCCAGATACGCGTCCGGGTTCCAGGTGGGCGTGCGGGTGCGGGTCTGGGGCAGGGTCCAGAGCCGGGAGTACACCAAGCGCTTAAGCGAGACAGAGTGCGAGAAGCGGGTGGCCTACGAGGTTTCCGTCAGCAAGCTGGAGTGCGTGGAGCCGTAGGCGTTTTTCTGCCCCTTTTCCCCTCCGCTTAAAAGAGCCGGGGAGCGGCCCGGAGCAGGGCCGGGAAATCTGTCCCGCAGCTTGCCAAAACAGGAAAAATGTGGTACGATAAGCAGAAGTTGAACGACGCTTATGAGGTGAAATCATGGATAAAGGGACAGTTCAGGTAATTTACGGCACCGGCAAGGGAAAGACCGGCGCAGCTCTGGGGCGGGCCATACAGGTGCTGAACCAGGGAAAGACCGTGATCGTCATTCAGTTTATGAAGGGAAGCACGGTGAAGACAGAGTCAGATATTTTAAAACGGCTGGAGCCGGAGATGAAAGTGTTTCGCTTTGAAAAGCAGGCGGTGGGGTTTAAGGATCTTTCCCCGGGGGAGAAGAGGGAAGAGCTGATGAACATCCGCAACGGCCTGAATTTCGCCAATAAGGTCATCCGCACCGGGGAGTGCGACCTGCTGATCCTGGATGAGATCCTGGATCTTCTGGAATACGGGATCCTCTCTCTGGAAGAGCTTCGCACCATGATCGGTGAGAAGGAGGATGAGATGGAACTGATCCTTACGGGGAAGCGGTGCCCGGAGGGACTGAAATCTTCGGTCAACTGCATCTCCCACATGGAAAATGAGTGTATCGGGGAGCAGTAGACGGCAGTTTCCTGCCGGTTGACATTTTTAAGAGTCGGTGATACGATAATTGAAAGAAAAAGGTAGAGGTTGCGCGACTTAAGAGTATTCCGCCGGATGCCGCAGGGGCGTGTGAGGACGGAAGAAAGGGAGGAGCGCCGAAGGATGCCGCCGCCTGCAGACGGGGTCCTGGGCATACGGCGAAGAGCCGTGTGACTGTCATCCGGACGGATGGAGAGCTACTGGAAGGAATGCGCAATGGCAATTTCAAAAGGGCTGTCCGGAAGGATAGCCCTTTTTAGGATTCCGGAGGAAAACGGAATCAGTTTTTTCAAAGGAGGAAAAAGGATATGGCAATTTTTGAAGGGGCAGGAGTGGCGCTGATCACGCCGTTTCACGAGGACGGATCCATCAATTACGAGAAGCTGGATGAGCTGGTGGAAGCTCAGATCGCCGGCGGCATCGATTCCATCATCGCCTGCGGCACCACGGCGGAATCTGCCACCATGGATCACGATGAGCACAACTCCGTGATCCGCTTTATCTGTGAGAGAGTCCACGGGAGGGTTCCGGTGATTGCGGGAACCGGCTCCAACTGCACGCAGACGGCGGTGGAGCTGTCCCTGGAGGCGAAGAAATCCGGGGCGGACGGACTGCTTTTGGTTTCCCCCTACTACAACAAGGCGACCCAGAAGGGACTGATCGCCCATTTCAGCGCAGTGGCGGAGGCAGTGGACCTGCCCATTCTGCTCTACAACATTCAGAGCCGCACCGGCGTGAACATTGAGCCGGCGACCATCGTTCATCTGTGCCGGAACGTAAAGAACATTGTGGGAGTGAAGGAGGCCAGCGGAAATATTTCCCAGATCGCCGCGATCATGTCCATGGCGGACGGCTGCGTGGATCTGTACTCCGGAAACGACGACCAGATCGTGCCTCTCCTCTCTCTGGGCGGAAAGGGCGTGATTTCTGTGCTGGCGAACGTGGCGCCCAGACAGACCCACGACATGTGCCAGGCGTATTTTGACGGGGATGTGAAGAAGAGCGCCGCCATGCAGCTGGAGGCCATTCCGCTGATCTCTGCTCTGTTCTGCGAGGTCAACCCCATCCCGGTGAAGGCGGCCATGAACCTCATGGGCATGGGCGTCGGTCCCCTTCGTCTCCCGCTGACGGAGATGGAGCCGGAGCATAAGGAGCGGTTGAAGAGAGAGCTGATGGCTTACGGCCTTTTGGCACAGGAGGGATAAGATATGGTAAAGGTTATTATGCACGGATGCAACGGAGCTATGGGCCAGGTGATTTCCGCTCTGGCAGCGGAGGATGAGGAACTGGAGATCGCGGCCGGCATCGACTTGAATACAGAGAGAAAGAACGGCTATCCCGTGTTCTCATCCCTGGATGAGTGCACGGTGGAGGCGGATGTGATCATTGATTTTGCCTCGGCGAAGGCAGTGGACCACCTGTTGGATTACTGCGGCCGCACCGGCATGCCGGTGGTTTTGTGTACCACAGGACTGTCAGAGGAGCAGGTCCGCCGCGTGTCTGAGACGGCAGAGAAGACGGCGGTGCTCCGCTCCGCCAACATGTCCCTGGGAGTCAACCTTCTGCTGAAGATGGTGAAGGAGGCGGCAAAAGTGCTGGCGTCCTCCGGCTTTGACATAGAGATCGTGGAAAAACACCACAACCGGAAGGTGGACGCTCCCAGCGGCACGGCTCTGGCTTTGGCTGATTCCATCAACGAGGCTATGGACCGGCAGTACCATTACGTCTGCGACCGTTCCTCCCGGAGAGAGAAGAGGGACGCCAAGGAGATCGGCATTCAGTCCGTGCGCGGCGGTTCTATTGTGGGCGAGCACGATGTGATTTTTGCCGGCCAGGACGAGGTGGTCACTTTCTCCCACACGGCCTATTCCAAAGCCATTTTCGCGAAAGGCGCCATCGCGGCGGCGAAGTTCCTGAAGGGGAAGGGCGCCGGTCTCTACGACATGGCTGACGTGATCGGATAACAGTTTTATCTGGAAATAATTTCCGCGAAAGCCTTAAGAATGCCCCGCGGAATATTTTCACATACTCCTGCACATACTAACGAAAACAGGTGTGAAAGGAGTATGTATGATGAAAAAAATCAGAAAATATGGATTATCCGTCCTGCTGACGCTTGTGATCTGCCTGCTGACGGCCTGCGGAGGCTCCGGCACCAGCGGCGAGTCCACGGCGCAGACCACCGCCGGGGAAGAAAAGACGACCACTAAGTCCGGGGCAGACGGCGCGTCGGAGAGCACCGGAGTGATCGACGGGATGCTGGACGATGTGGAGGACGGCGTGGAAGATGCGGTAGATGGTGTGACGGGAAAAACGGAGAGCGGTTCCGATAACCGGTAGGACCGGGCCTGGGTATGAGCGTGCGCGTTTCGCGCACGCTTTTTGCATCCCGCCGCAGGCGGAGCACCTTAGGAAACAGCCTGCGCGGCAGTCTGCATGGCAGGACTTTTTTAACTTGCAAAAGGCGGGAAAAAGAGATACACTGGTTACATATCAAAACCGGGTGCCGGAAGGAGAGATGGATATGAAGAACAGATGGATGAAGGCGGCGGCCCTGGCGGTCTGCCTGGCGTTTTCTTTTCCGGCGGCAGCCCGGGCTGATGAGACTGCCCGGACGGCGGATTTTGGCCAGCTGGAGAACCTCCATGCCGCCCTGGACCGGACGGCGGGCCTGACTTCCTATGACTGGACCCAGGAGAGCACCGCCAGCTATTCCGGGATAGGGGTGACGCTCACAGTCACAGGACAGAGCCAGTTCCAGGCCGCAGGCGTGGGGACGGACGGGTTTACAGCTCTTCGCAGAGAGCAGAATTCTGCCCTGGGCGTGACGGAGGAGACGGTTTCCTTCTACACCGGCGGCTGCTACTACGGAGAGGAGTACGGCTTTCCCATGAAGAGCGCCATGGACCCGGACGCCGCGTTTGACGCTCTGGCGGGTCTGTTTTTTTCCAAAGAAGGATCCGGGATCTGCGACGCTCTGGCGCCCGGCTTTTCCGCTCCCTCTGTGACGGCGGACGGGGACAGTACGGTGTATACCTACGTGGCTGGAGCGGATTTTCTGGCGGAGATATCCGGAGAAGGGCCGGAGCAGTACTCTGTGCTCGCCGTGCAGTTTTATGTGGGTCCTGACGGATATGTGGACCGGGAGAAGATGGAAGTGCGTGCCTGGGAGACAGAAGGGGATCAGAGATATGACATGGTCCTTTACCTGGACGGGCATCTGAACAGTCCCGGCAGCCAGGTGTCCATTTCCCTGCCTTC
Organism: Candidatus Lachnoclostridium pullistercoris; assembly: GCA_019119775.1. GTDB lineage: Bacteria > Bacillota > Clostridia > Lachnospirales > Lachnospiraceae > Lachnoclostridium_A > Lachnoclostridium_A pullistercoris. Next base: position 127,982 of record DWWL01000007.1, read on the forward strand.
CACGGAAGGGTACGGGGAGTGGAACTGATGATTACGGTTCAGTATTTACACTGAAAATAGAGGCAAAAAAGGAGAGACAAGAACCATGAATGAGAAGAGACTGTTAGACACGTTCTTTGAGTACGTGCAGATCAACAGCGAGACGAGAAATGAGAGAGAGATGTGCGAGCGGGTGAAGAAGGATCTGGAAGATCTGGGCCTGCGCGTGGATGTAGATGAGATCGGAGAGAAGTTTGGTTCCAACGGCTTTAACGTTTACGGATATCTGGACGGAGATCCGTCCCTGGATCCTATTATTCTGAGCGCCCATCTGGACACAGTGGTTCCCGGCTATGCCATCAAGCCCTATGTGAAGGACGGCCGCATCTACAGTGAGACGGACACCATGATCCTGGCTGCCGACGATAAGGCCGGAGTGAGCGCCATCATGGAGGCGGTCCGCACTGTGAAAGAACAGAATATCAAGACCCGCCCGGTGGAGATCTTCTTCTCCGTGGGAGAGGAGTGCGGCCTGCACGGCGCAAAGAACGCGGATTATTCCAAGCTGAAGGGAAAGATGGCAGTGGTATTTGACATGGCCGGAGACATCGGCACCACCTGCTACACCTGCCCCGGCCAGGTAAACTTTGAGTTTGAGATCTTCGGAAAGACGGCCCACGCCGGACTGGAGCCGGAGGCCGGAGTGAGCGCCATCATGGCAGCCGCAGAGGGTATTTCCAATATGAAGCTGCTCCGCGTGGATGAGGAGACGACGGCCAACATCGGCACCTTCAAGGCAGAAGGCCCCACCAACATCGTGAGCAACTACGCGAAAGTGGTAGCGGAGGCCAGGAGCACCGATCTGGCGAAGCTGGAGAAGCAGGAGCATGACATGGTAAAGGCCATGCAGGATGCCTGCGACCGCCACGGAGCAGAGCTTAAGTACACCACGGCCCGCTCCTACAATCCCTACAAGGTAACTCCTGAGGATAAGGTGTGCCAGCTGCTGGAGAAGGGATACAAGGCTCTGGGCTGCGAGATCCATTACGTGCGTTCCGGCGGCGGCTGCGACAGCAACATCCACAACGAGCACGGCATCCAGTCCGTGGGCATCGGCATCGGCATGGTGAAGGCTCATACCGGCCAGGAGAATATCCCGGTGGAGCAGCTGAATAAGACGGCTCTCTTGGTGCTGGAACTGATGAAAGCCTGAAAACAGATTTAAGACGGCGGAAAGGGCAGAATGCTTTTCCGCCGCTTTGGACCGGACGGTCAGAACGGGGATTGCGTCCTTGGAGAAGAAAGGGGCGCGGATGAAGAAGTGGAAGGACCGGAGGAAAAAGCCGTGGAGACGGCGTCTGAGAAGGAAAAGAGTCAGAAATGTCCGCCGCGGGAGAGAGCGGACGGACGCAGGCCGGACGGTGCGCCGTCTTTTTCTGGCTCTTTTGCTGGGAGAACTTTTGTGGATGGGACGGGAGGAGGGAAATTTCCTTGTCTCCCGCTGGGAAGTCTCAGGGGAGAAACCGTTTCCGGGCCCGGAGGAACCGGGAGAAGAAGGCGGCCGCTCCAGCTGGCTTGGCTTCGGAGCAGACCTGCGGGAAGGAAAACTGTACATCTTCCGGCGGGAGGAGCAGGTTGTGAAGTAAGCGTCATAGACATTCATTAGCAGATTTAATGAGTAGAAAACTTGCATTCCCAGGGATACAGCATTATAATTTCTACTGAAACACATGCTTTTTATATTTAAAACTTATAAATCTTAGAAAAGGACAGGTGGTACCCATGGAGAAAAAGGAATTACTGTACGAGGGAAAAGCAAAGAAGGTTTTCGCGACGGAGGATCCGGACGTTTTAATCGTGGACTACAAAGACGATGCGACGGCGTTTAACGGACTGAAGAAGGGGACCATCGTTGGAAAAGGCGCCATCAACAACCGCATGACCAACCATATTTTCAAGATTTTGGAGACGAAGGGAGTTCCTACCCACTACATCGAGGAGCTGAGCGACCGGGAGACGGCTGTAAAGAAAGTGGAGATCGTTCCCCTTGAGGTGATCATCCGCAACTTCTCTGCCGGCAGCTTTGCAAAGAAGATGGGAATGGAAGAGGGAATCAAGTTCAAGCAGCCCACTCTGGAGTTCAGCTATAAGAACGACGATCTGGGCGATCCCTTTATTAATAAATACTACGCTCTGGCCCTGGATCTGGCTACGGAGGAGGAGATCGCTGCCATTGAGAAGTACGCGTTCATCGTCAATGACGTGATGAGGGAGTATTTTGACAGTCTGGGCATCGAGCTCATTGATTTCAAGATCGAGTTCGGACGCTATCACGGACAGATCATCCTGGCTGACGAGGTATCTCCTGACACCTGCCGTCTGTGGGACAAGGAAACCCACGAGAAGCTGGACAAGGACCGTTTCCGCAGAGATCTGGGAAATGTGGAGGACGCTTATCAGGAAGTGTTCCGCCGTCTGGGAATCCACTGATAGAATTGATTTAAGGAAGAATATCGCGAAACATTACCCACAGGACGGCTGTTCTGTGGGTATCATAATGATAACGGAGAGGATATTATGAACGACAGATACGTAAGCCCGCTCTCAGAGCGGTACGCAAGCAGAGAGATGCAGTACATTTTTTCACCGGATATGAAATTCAAGACCTGGCGGAAATTGTGGATCGCCCTGGCAGAGACAGAGAAAGAGCTGGGGCTTCCCATCACCGACGAGCAGATCGGGGAGCTGAAGGCTCACGCCGAGGACATCAATTACGAGGTGGCCAGGGAGCGGGAGCGGATCGTGCGCCATGACGTGATGAGCCATGTGTATGCCTACGGACAGCAGTGCCCGAAGGCGAAGGGCATCATCCATCTGGGAGCGACATCCTGCTACGTGGGAGACAACACCGACATCATCATCATGCGGGAAGCTCTCCGCCTGGTGCGCAAGAAACTGATCAACGTGATGGCGGAGCTGGCAAAGTTTGCCTCTGAGTGGAAGGATCAGCCCACGCTGGCGTTCACCCACTTCCAGCCGGCCCAGCCCACCACCGTGGGAAAACGGGCTACTCTTTGGCTGCAGGACCTCTGCCTGGATCTGGAGGATCTGGACCATGTGCTGGACTCCTTAAAGCTGCTGGGCTCCAAGGGAACCACCGGCACTCAGGCCAGCTTCCTGGAGCTGTTTGACGGAGATCATGAGAAATGCCGCAGGGCGGATGCCATGATCGCGGAAAAAATGGGCTTTGCCGAGTGCTATCCCGTGTCCGGACAGACCTACTCCAGAAAGGTGGACACGAGGGTGGTGAACGTGCTGGCCGGCATTGCCCAGAGCGCCCACAAGTTTACCAATGACATCCGTCTCCTTCAGCATTTAAAGGAAGTGGAGGAACCTTTTGAGAAGAACCAGATCGGCTCTTCTGCCATGGCTTACAAGAGAAACCCCATGAGGAGCGAGAGGATCGCCTCTCTGTCCGATTATGTGATGTCCGACGTGATCAATCCCATGCTGGTGGCGTCCACCCAGTGGTTTGAGCGGACCTTAGACGACTCTGCCAACAAGCGCCTGAGCATTCCGGAGGGATTTCTGGCGGTGGACGGCATCCTGGATCTCTACCTGAACGTGGTGGACGGCCTGGTGGTGTACCCGAAGGTGATCGAGAAGCACCTGATGGCAGAGCTGCCCTTTATGGCGACGGAGAACATCATGATGGATGCGGTGAAGGCCGGCGGGGACCGTCAGGAACTGCACGAGAGAATCCGCACCCTGTCCATGGAGGCGGGAAGAAACGTGAAGGAGAAGGGCCTGGAGAACAATCTTCTGGAGCTGATCGCCGCGGACCCGGCCTTCGGCCTCTCCCTCGAGGACCTGAAAAAATCCATGGATCCCTCCCGCTATGTGGGACGGGCGCCCAGACAGGTGGAAGAGTTCCTGGAAGAGGTGGTAAATCCCATTCTGGAGGAGAACCGGGAAGTGCTGGGAATGAAAGCCGAGATCAACGTGTAAAAAGGATCCTGCTCTTAGACAGAAAGGGATAAATAAAAAGCAGACTGCCGGAGGAGAACTGCTCATAAAACAGTATCAACCAGCAAACTGAAATCGGGCAGCTGCCATACAGGGCGCAGAAAAAGGCGAGTAGGAGACAAAACGTCTCTTACCCGCTTTTTTCATGCCCCGTTCTTCCCCATAGGGGGTATTGCAACAAACTAAATGCCCCAATCTCCGCTGATCATTTGCAGCTTTGCCATATGCGGGTAAATCTTGCCTGTGTTCATCAGTTTTTCCGGCGTTCCCTGTTCGGCAACAGACCCGTCTGAAAGCACAACTACTTTATCTGCGCCGCTTACGGTACGCATACGGTGGGCGATGACAAGTACGGTCTTATCTTTTATCAGCCTTGACAAAGCAGCCTGTATCAATGTTTCGTTTTCCACATCAAGGCTTGCTGTTGCTTCATCAAGTAAGATGATAGGAGAATTTTTGAGGAAAGCGCGGGCGATGGAAATTCGCTGTCTTTCCCCGCCGGACAGCTCACAGCCGTTTTCTCCAATCATACTGTTATAACCATCCGGGAGTTTTAACGCAAATTCTTCACAATTTGCCAGTCTTGCCGCCGCAATTACTTCTTCGTCGGCCGCGTCCTTTCTGCCTATCCTGATATTCTCCATGATTGTGTTGTTAAACAGCGTTACATCCTGAAATACGATAGAGTACAAAGACAGCAGGGTTTCCGGATCTATTTTAGATATATCCATACCGCCGACAGTGATTTTTCCTTTGTTTATATCCCAGAACCGGGCAGCGAGGCGTGATACCGTAGTTTTTCCTCCGCCGGACGGTCCGACTAAGGCGGTAACTTCTCCTTGTTTAGCCGTAAAGGAAACATCTTTTAATACAGTTTCCCCAGTATTATAGGCAAATCCTACATGGTCAAATACAATGTCATAGCCCTGGTTTGTCATTATATTGCTTCCTGTCTGAATAGGCTGGTCAAAAATTTCATTCATGCGGTTTATGTTTGTTTTGGTAGAGATTACCGCAGCAAGATTTTGCAATGCACCCTCAAGTGGGGTATATAGCCTTGAAGCCACAAGCAAAAACAGAAAGAACAGTGGAATATCAATTTCTCCGCGAATCAGCAGCGCAGAACCTGCAAGCGCAACCGTAGCAATCCCAAACTTTAATATCAGCGTAGAGGAAACAACAAAAAGCGCTGTCCCAAGTTCTGTTATAATGTGCCGTTTTTCTACATAGTCAATTTTTTTTTCAAGTCCTTTCAGATAACTTTCTTCCGCATTGTTTGATTTCAAGTCCTGTAAACTTTCGATACACTCCTGTACGCCGCTTTCAAGAGCGACATTTGCCGCTACGGATTTACGGTTAAAGTATTCCTGTATGCGGGCTGAAAAGAATGTGATTGTAAATGCAATCGGCAAAACCCAAACCGCCGCAAGAGCCATTCGCCAGTCGTAGGCAAAAAGGCAGATTGCAATTAGTGTTGTTGAAATAAGAGAACCTGCCAATGCGGGTACATAATGAGAGAATGCAGTTTCAAGCGCAGCGCAGTCTCCCATAATAGAATTTGTTAAATCCGCAAGGTCTTTCTTGCCGAAGAATGACAACGGAATTTTGCGCAGCTGTTCCGCTAATGATATTCGCCTTACTCCGCTTTCCACATAAGTCGCTAAGTAAGTGGCGTTATATTGAAACCAAGTCGCAATAAATATAAGGCACAGGCAAACCAGAGAACCAGCAGCATAAAAAACAATACGGCTTCCATTCAGGTTCCCATTCATGACGTCAATGACAAAGTAATAGAGCAGCCCCACAGGGAGCATAAAGGATATATCCTGTACGACGCAGGCAATACAGCCTTTTATCAAATCAACAGCCCCACGTCTTGATAATGCAAAACGTCTTTGCAATGTCTTAATCATGCGGTTACCTCCTTTGCAATCTTCCATTCTGCCGCTTCGGAATAATTCTTCCACATTTTTGTAAATATGCCGTTTTTCTCCATCAGTTCGCTGTATGTGCCGCTTTCAGCAATTTCACCGTCCTGCAGTACATAAATACAATCCGCGTCTGTGATTGACGATAGCCTGTGCGCAATCATAATGACGGTTTTTCCCTTTGAAAGCGCGGATAAAGCCTGCTGTATGCGCACCTCATTGTCGGGGTCGGCAAACGCGGTCGCTTCATCAAGAATTAGGATAGGAGCATTTTTCAAAATCGCGCGGGCAATCGCTATTCTTTGCTGTTCGCCGCCGGACAGATATACGCCTTTTGTGCCGACGACCGTATCAATGCCATTTGGTAATTTTTCAATAATGTCTAAGCACTGTGCAGCTTCCAGTGCGTGGGCGATTTCTTCGCGTGCAGCATTGGGCTTTGCCATACGCACATTTTCCAATATGGACGCTTTGATAAGGCGGCTGTTCTGAAATACAAAAGATACCTTATTCATCAATATTTCTTTCGGAATATCCCGTATGTCGGTATTGCCTATCAGTACGCGCCCTTTTTGCGGATCAAAAAACCTTGTGACGATATTTGCAAGCGTTGTCTTACCGCCGCCGGACGCTCCTACCAATGCGACCGTCTGTCCCGGCTTTATGGAAAGAGATATATCATTGAGCGCATTTTTCTCGCCGTCATAGCTGTAACTAACGTGTTCTAATGTAACCCCATTATCTTTAGGGATATTATTCACGCTGCTTTCAGATAATGGTTTTTCGTTCAGCACTTCATCAATCCTGTTAATCGCGTCGCCTACAATCATTGCGTCCTCGCTCATAAACATAATTTTTGTGAGCGTCGTACCAATGACGGGCGTAATCACAATATAAAAAATAAGGTTTAACAGAAGTTCATTTGTTACGCCGTCTCTTGTAAAGAGGATACCCCCGGCAATCAGAAACGCGAACACGCCGTTAATTGCCGTTGTATAGAACATCATGGGCAGACGCAGCGCTTTTGTGTAGGCGATTACCCATGTTTCGTAATTGTCTATTGCATTTTTGAAGCGTTTGAAAGAAAAGATTGTCTGTCCGAAAGTCTTTACTACAGGCACACCCCGCACATATTCAACAGCTTCGTTTGACATATCAGCAAGGGCATTTTGATATTGCTCCATACGCTTTTCCATGTCTTTTCCTGTCATCTTCATCATAATCAGAAAACCAAGGACAACGGGAAGAAGACTTAAAAGCCCTAAACGCCAGTCAAAGGCAAGCAACAGGAAAATCAGACCTATGGGTGTGGCAATCGCCCCCGCTTTGTCGGGAAGCCTGTGTGCAAGATACGTTTCCGTGGCAGCACTGGAGCTATTTACTATTCTCCGCAGCTTTCCGCTTCCGTACGTTTCCGTTACTCCGAGCGGCAATGCTGCAATATGACGCATAAGCTCTTTTCGGATATTAGAGGCAACCCGGAACGCGCTTAAATGCGAACACATCAAAGCGGCTATGTAAACAACAATAGAGATAACCGCAAACAATACGGCAGACCAACCGCAGTCTGTGATATTCTCCGCCTGTGAGAAGTCCGGGGAAACCTCCAGTATGTCGTGAATAATACGCCATATATACCAAAAAGGTACAAGGGCCAACAGCGCACTCATTACAGACAGTACCCAAGATAGATAGGTTAAAATCTTATGCCCTCCGGCATAGCCCATCAGTCTTGATAGATTTGACTGTTTTTTCATTGATAAAACCTCCTTGAAAATTTTTTATGATATGAGGACAGAATGAACGCCCTCCAATATCCTCATTTCAGTTGGTGCCGCCTCTATGCAGTTAGCCTAAACTAACTAATGCGTAAAAATTATAGGGCAGATTGCCCTGACGAATTTGTCCGTTTTTATTGCCCCATAATTTTCATCCATCCGGCGGTATAGAACGCTCTCATTTCTTTCAAATAGCGCTTTGCTTCTTCAAGCGGCATTTCATGTATAATCAGCTCAAAAAATGTATTAAACATTCCTGTAATCAAGATATGCTCCAACCGTTCGTCAATGGGAGGCGCAGGTCTGCCTAACTTTTCAAGAACTGCTAAATAATCATGTGTTCCTTTGGTTTCTATTTCCACCATTTCATCAATCAATTTTGAAAAACGTGTTCCCTCTGAACAGCAAAGTATGAGCTTAAATTCATTCAAGTGTTCATAGGCATACAAAAGCATTTCATACATACATTCGCCGGAAGTAGAGGAAAGATTGTCGGGCTGTTCCTCCGGAGGAATTGCTGCAAATTCCTTTTGAGCCCTGCAAAATCGGTCTAAAAAAAAGTTATAGTGTTCGCCTACCAATGCTTCAAACAAGTCCTCTTTGCTGCCGTAGTAGCCATAGAACGCGCCTGTCGTTACACCTGCCATTTTGACAATATTCCGCAGGGAAGCAGATTTATAGCCCTTCTCAAGAAATTCTTGCATTGCCGCCGAAAGAATTAAGTGTAATGTTGTCTGTCCCGCTTCGCTCATGCGTTCACTATCCCTCCTGTAACACTGTTATATATCACTGTTATATAATACGGCAAGTCAAAGAATTTGTCAATACTTCAAAATAATTTGCAGCTTAAGAAGTCTGGCGGCTGGAACGGCGGCTGCTTCTGCAATTCAAGGGCTTGACAAGATGAGGATTTGGGAAAATTCCCAACAAGCTGCGCCATTTCCGAAAATATTTCTAATACTGTCTTATGAGTACCGTCCCGGTCTGACCCTAAGCCGGGGAAGCTTCCTGAGCCGTCTCCTCCAGCCAGCCCGCGGCGGCGCCGGCGTACAGGGCGGCTCCTAAGGGGAGGGCTTCTTCATCCAGCACCATCCGGGGGCTGTGCAGCGGGGGATTTCCCGGTTTTCCGGCGCCGAGAAAGAGGAACATGCCGGGGACCTGTTCCGTCACGTATCCAAAGTCTTCCGTGGCCGTCATGGGAGGAACGGCGCGGACACGGTCTGCCCCGGCGATCTCCTGGATGCAGGGGAGCAGCCGGCGGCACAGAGCGTCGTCTGAGAAAGTGCAGGGCGTGTGGAAATGGACCAGGCTGTACTCCGCGCCCCAGGCTTTCACATAGTGGTCGATGATCTCCGGGATCCGCCGGCTCATGTGGGTGCAGGCGTCCACATCCAGGGTGCGCATGCCGATGTGGAGTTCCGCCTCAGAGGGAATAATATTGACTGCTGTGCCGCCTTTTGCCACTCCGCAGGTCAATGTGACCATGGCCGCCGGGTCGGTTTCCCGGGATGCCAGCAGGTTGAGGGCCTGGTACACCTGGTTCATGACCAGGATTGGATCCACGCACAGCTGGGGCTGGGAGCTGTGGCCGCCCTTTCCGTGGATTTTCAGGATAAAAGAGTCCAGGGAGGCGGAGTTGACGCCGGAAGAGAAGCCCACCGTTCCCGTCTCGGCTGTGGGCTGAAGGTGCATGGCGAAGGCGGCGTCTACCCGCGGCTCTTTCAGCACTCCATCGCGGATCATCATGCGGGCCCCGGCCCCCGTCTCTTCTCCCGGCTGGAACATGAGCTTTACGCTGCCTTTTAACTCCGGCTCCATGGATTTCAGGATGCGCGCGGCCCCGAGAAGCATGGCCATGTGTCCGTCATGGCCGCACATATGGCTCCATTCACCGTCGGCCCGGCAGCTGAGATCGTTTTCTTCTCTGATGGGCAGGGCGTCCATGTCCGCCCGAAGCAGAATGCAGGGGCTGCCCTGTCCGATCAGTGCCGTCACCCCCGTCTCCCGCTCCATGCGGAGAAATCCGGCCTCTTTATAGTCGGCAGCCAGCTGCTTCGGCAGAGGGCCGCCGCAGTCTCTCCACGGGATTCCCATCTCATCCAGCCGGCTCTTGATGTAGGCGCTGGTCTTTGGAAGATCGGTTCCCACCTCAGGGATTTGGTGAAGGTTTCGCCGGTCTGCAAAGATCTCCCCGCGGATGCTGCGGGCGAGGTGCCGGATCTGTTCTGCTGATCGTTTCATTAAAATATCCCCCTTTCCGCCTTCATCCGGCTGCCGCCGGAGGCAGAACTTTACGTTTAAGGTCTTTCAATTCTTATGCTTCATCATACCACAACCCGCAGCGCGCCGCAATGGGCCGCGGCGGCCTGGGGAGTACAGGCGGCCGGGGAGGTCCGGAACCGCTGCCGGGGACGCCAGGAACCACTGCCGGGGAGGTCCGGAACCGCTGTCTGGGATGCCTGGAACCGCTGCCGGAGAGAATTTCTGCTGACAAACGGCTCCAATTCTGCTATGATTTTTCTAAAGGAGTGGTGACAGCTATGGAATCAAGACAAAAAATCATTTTTACCAATGGAAATCTGTTTACCTCCCGCACGGATCTGCCCTGGGCGGACAGCATGGCGGTGGAGGACGGCGTGATCCGCTGGGTGGGAAATGCCCAGGACATGCCGGAAAAATACAGGGCGGCTGTACAGTCCGAGGCTGCCGGAGAGGCCGGGACAGGAGGCGCGGATGGCTGGAAGCGGGTGGATTTAAACGGCCGTCTGGTGATCCCCGGCTTTGTGGACGCCCACATGCACCCGGTCATGCTGGCGGAATTCCGCAAAAAGATCGCGGTCATGCCGCCGAAGATCCATTCGATCCGGGAGCTGACGGAGGCTGTCCGGGAGAGGAGAGAGGCGCAGGGACCGGGCGTCTGGATTGAGGGCTGGGGCTATGACGAGGGAGAACTTCTGGAAAAACGTTCCCCCAACCGCTATGACCTGGACCGGGGATGCAGCGACGCCCCGGTTTCCATCATGAGAACCTGTGCCCACATCCGTTGCGTCAACAGCGCGGCTCTCCGACTGGCGGGGATCGACCGGAACACGCCGGATCCTCCGGGAGGAGAGATCGAGAGAGATGAGAACGGAGAGCCCACGGGCGTGCTGAAGGAGACGGCCAGCACCATGTTTTCCGCTTTCGTCCCCCAGGAGACGGAAACAAAGAAGGCGGATCATCTCCTGGAGCTGGGAGAGGTGCTTCTGTCCCAGGGAGTGACGGCCATCTGCGATATGGGAAATCTGGACAGCTCGGACAATTTCGATCTGTATCTGAAGGCGGCGGAGAGAGGCTTTAAGCAGAAAGTGGGAGTCTACTATATGTGGGACTTTTTCATGGACCGCCCGGAGTTTTCCATTTCTCCAGAGCAGATGGACCGCAGCCGGCAGATTTTTGCCGCAGGGCTCAAGCTCATCGGGGACGGGAGCGTTTCCGGGCGCACAGCCTGGATGAGGCAGCCTTATCTGGGAAGCCGGGAGGAGTACGGGATATCGGTGTGCAGCGACCGCCAGCTGGAGACGGCCATTCAGTTCTGCAAAAAGACCGGCTGTCAGCTCTCCATCCACGCCATGGGCGGCCGTGCCATCGAGCGCATGGTGGACCGTGTCTGCCGGGAGAAGCCGTGGACGCCTGACAGCATTCCCTATGTGCGGCTGGAGCATGTGACGGACCCGTCTGAGGAGAGCATGGAGAAGGCGGCGGCCGGCGGGATCGCTTTTGTGACCCAGCCGATCTTCCAGTACGCGGAGAGCTCCAGCTATCTGGTCAATCTGGGGCCGGAGCGGATGAAGGAATGCTATCCCGTCCGCACCATGCTGGAAAAAGGTATCCGTCTGGGCTTTTCCACAGATGCCCCGGCCACTTTCTGGGCCGACCCGTCAGACCCCTTCCCGGGCCTCAAGCAGGCAGTCACCCGCCGCTCCGCATCGGGAGTGGACTGCGGGCAGGACCAGGCGGTGGACATGGAGACAGCCGTCCGGCTTTACACCTGCGGTTCCGCCGCGGCCGCCGGCTTTTCCGGCATCGGCATGCTTGCGCCGGGATACCAGGCAGATTTTGCCGTGCTCAGCCGTGATCTGTTCCGGATTCCTCCGGAGGAGGCGGATCAGGTGCAGGTGGAGGAGACGTATATTGGAGGAGAGCTGGTTTACCGGCGCTCATAACAGCGAGAGAGGAGAGAAGTACAGCTTATGTTTCAGTTGCCAGAATACAGAGAACCTGATTTTACAGAAAAACGATTCACGGAAGCGCCGGACGCGGCCTGGGAGACAGTGACCGCAGAGGGGGTGGCGCCGGAAAACTATCACAGCACATCCATGTACCCGGAGTATTTTAAGATCGATGGGAAATGGGTGCTGGCGGCGGAGAGCCGCATGGATTCCAGTGTGGTCATCGGCGAGGACGGCCGGCTGAAGGTGGTGGAAAACCGCAACCTTAAGGTCGGGGACCGGGTGATCGTGGGCCGGACGGAAAACGGAGAAGAGGGAATCTACCTTCACAGCAGCGGATTTCAGTCGGCAGAAGAGGAGGAGGATTCCTTCTCCTTCCGCCAGGGCAGAAGCCGGGAGACTTCCTACGCCAGAGATTACGACCGTCTGATCGAGCTTTTAAAATATGAAAAAGAAAACGGCAATATTCTCTGGGTCATGGGCCCGGCCTTTTCCTTTGACTCCAACGCCAGAAAGGCCATGCAGGCCATGATCGAGAACGGGTATGTAAACGGGATCATGGCGGGCAACGCCCTGGCCACCCACGATCTGGAAGGAGCGATGTTCCACACGGCCCTGGGACAGGATATTTACACCCAGAAGTCCCAGCCGAACGGCCATTACAATCATCTGGATGTGATCAACCGGGTGAGAAGAAGCGGGTCGATTCCTCAGTTTATCAAAGATTACCAGATCGACAACGGCATCATGTACGGCTGCGTGAAGGAGAATGTTCCCTTCGTCCTCACCAGCTCTATCCGGGACGACGGCCCGCTGCCGGAAGTGATCGGCAATGCCTATGAGGGCCAGAAGGCCATGAGGGAGATGGTGAAAAAGGCCACCACGGTGATCTGCCTGGCCACCATGCTCCACACCATCGCCACCGGAAACATGACGCCTTCCTACTTTGTGCGGGAGGACGGGAGCGTGCGCCCCGTATTTCTGTACACTGTGGACGCGGACGAGTTTGTGGTGAACAAGCTCCTGGACCGGGGCAGCCTGTCGGCCACCACCATCGTCACCAATGTGCAGGACTTCATCACCATCGTTGCCGGCGGACTGGGGATTTTAAAATAAAAAATATGTCGTATTTGCACAAATATTTTCCTGCTTTTCAGTAAAAATTATACACTTTGACAGAGCATAAATTTCCCTTTATAATTGGGGTATACGACGAATTACCGAAGGCATTATGCCGGAAAGGAAAAGGAGGTGCTGTCAGATGAAGCTGTGGCAGGAATATGTGAGGGACAGTGTGCGGGATGTGGGCAGGCTGAAGGAACTTCTTCATTTGGGAGAGGAGGAGACGGAGAAACTGGAAACCATAGCCGCCCGCTATCCGGTCTGCGTCAACCCCTATTATCTGGGGCTGATCGACCCGGAGGACAAGCAGGATCCCATCCGGAAAATGAGCGTTCCTGATTTTCTGGAATTTTCAGAGGGCGGGAGCGCAGACACCAGCGGAGAGTCGGAAAACACGGTCATCCAGGGGATGCAGCACAAATACAGGCAGACAGTGCTCATCCTGTCTACGGACGTGTGCGCCATGTACTGCCGCCACTGCTTCCGCAAGCGGATGGTGGGCCTGTCATCGGAGGAGACGGCGGTCCACATTCCTAAAATGGCGGAGTACGTCCGCAGCCACCCGGAGATCAACAACGTGCTGGTTTCCGGCGGGGACGCGTTTATGAATTCCAACGCCGTCATTGAAGAGTATTTAAGGTCATTCGGGGAGATTCCCACCGTGGATTTCATCCGCTTCGGGACCAGGACGCCGGTTACTCTGCCCCAGAGGATCACCGGGGATGACGGAGAGCTGCCGGAGCTTTTAAAACGTTACGGCAGGAAGAAGACGGTCATCGTTGTCACCCAGTTTAACCATCCGCGGGAGATCACGGAGGAGGCCCTTGAAGCTGTAAATCTGCTCTGGGAGTGCGGCTGCGTCGTGCGGAATCAGACGGTGCTCTTAAAGGGAGTCAACGACCGGCCGGAGGTCCTGGCGGAGCTGATGAACCGGCTGACGGCGAACCGGGTGCTGCCCTACTACGTGTTTCAGTGCCGGCCGGTGGAAGGGGTGAAGAATCAGTTTCAGGTTCCCCTTGCCAGGGGCGTGGAGATCGTGGACAGAGCCAAGGCGGCCATGAACGGCCAGTCAAAAGCGTTCCGCTACGTCATGTCCCATCCCACCGGAAAGATCGAGATCCTGGGACAAAGAGGAGAGCGGATGCTGTTTAAATATCATCAGGCCAAATATGAGAAAGATCAGGGACGGATCTTTGAAAAGCAGATCGGGGAAGGCCAGTGCTGGCTGGGAGAGATCTGAGAAGAGTCGGGTACGGCAGAGGCCGTACCCGATTTTAAGCGGAGAGAACAGGAGAGAGGAGACATACA
>DWWL01000075.1 GCA_019119775.1 Candidatus Lachnoclostridium pullistercoris
TATCCTACCTCCTCGATGAATCTTCCATCTCTCGGAGAACGGGAATCTGCAACTACGATTCTATAGAAAGGAGCCTTCTTCTGACCCATTCTTCTCAGTCTCATCTTTACTGCCATGTTTTTCACCTCCTCATAAATTCTGATCTATAAACAATGCAGAAATCTGCCTTGCTATCTGTTAAAAGGGCATTTTGAGCTTTCCGCCCATGAGGCCGCCCAGGCCCCCGAAGCCTTTTCTTCTGCCTCCGCCGCCCATCAGGCCGGGAAGCTGCTTCATCATCTTCTTCATCTGGTCAAACTGCTTGACAATGCGGTTGACCTCACTGATGGGAACTCCCGCTCCCTTTGCGATTCTCTGTTTCCGGGACAGGTTTAAGATCCCGGGATTGGAGCGCTCCTTCGGCGTCATGGAAAGGATGATCGCTTCCACCCGGTCCATGGCCTTCTCGTCGATGTCCACGTCTTTTAACTGAGACATGCCGGGCATCATTCCCAGAATGCTGCTCATGCCTCCCATTTTCTTGACCTGGCGCATCTGATCCAAAAAGTCGTTGTAGTCAAACTCCGCCTTTTTTAACTTCTGGCCCAGCTCTTTCGCCTTCTCCTGGTCGATCTCCGCCTCCGCCTTTTCAATCAGCGAGAGGATATCGCCCATGCCCAGAATCCTGGACGCCATACGGTCGGGGTAAAACTGCTCCAGATCGGAGAGCTTTTCTCCCATACCTACATAGAGAATGGGACGTCCCGTCACCTGTCGGACCGAAAGTGCCGCACCGCCTCTGGTATCTCCGTCCATCTTTGTCAGGATCACGCCGTCGATCCCTACTTTTTCATTGAACGAGCTGGCCACGTTTACCGCGTCCTGACCCGTCATGGCGTCCACCACCAGGATCGTCTGATCCACTGTGACTGCCGCCTTGATCGCCTGCAGCTCCTCCATCATCTCCTCGTCGATGTGGAGCCGTCCGGCCGTATCCAGAATCACCACGTTGAAGCCGCCCGTCCTGGCATGCTCCAGCGCCGCCTTGGCAATGTCCACCGGACTGTGCTGAGTTCCCATGGAAAAGACAGGCACTCCCTGCTTCTCGCCGTTGATCTTTAACTGATCAATGGCCGCCGGCCGGTACACGTCGCAGGCTGCCAGCAGCGGTTTTCTGCCTTTCGCCTTTAACTTTCCCGCCAGCTTTGCGGTGGTGGTGGTCTTTCCGGCGCCCTGAAGACCGGCCATCATGATCACTGTGATCTCATTCCCCGGCTTTAAGGCGATCTCCGTAGTCTCGGAACCCATGAGCTTTACCAGCTCTTCATTTACAATCTTTATGACCATCTGCGCCGGGGAAAGGCTGCCGAGCACGTCCTGCCCCACTGCCCTCTCCTGCACAGAACTTATAAACTGTTTTACAACCTTGAAGCTGACGTCCGCTTCCAGAAGGGCCATCTTTACTTCCTTCAGGGCGGCCTTTACATCGGCCTCGGACAGACGTCCTTTGCCCCGCAGGTTTTTAAACACATTCTGCAGTTTGTCTGTTAAGCTCTCAAAAGCCATTCAATCCTCCTGTGGGCCTATCAGCCCAGCTCCAGAATCTCCGTGGAAATCCGTCCGATCTCCTCGATCAGCTCCCGGTCCCCCGTCTCAGAAAACTCTCTGGTAAGCCGGTGGATCTCCTCCACCTTCTCCTTGGTCTGCTGAAACTTTCTGATCAGTCCCAGCTTCTCCTCATAGCCTTCCAGAATCCGGTCGCACCGTCTGATCAGGTCATGAACTCCCTGGCGGCTGATGCCCGCCTCTCTGGCGATCTCGCTGAGGGACAGATCATTGAACACCGCATCCTCATAAATCTGCTTCTGATGATCGGTGAGAAGCTCGCCGTAGAAATCATAGAGCAGTCCCTGCTGGACGATTTTTTCCATTTCAATCACCTGTGCTATCATACACGATAAGGAGACGGGTGTCAAGCATTTTTTCTTGACACCTGCAAATTTTTGCCTCTATTCTCCGGTGTTGCGCTGCATTCCGCTTTCCTTTTCGGCACTTCCGTCTGCCTGTGACAGGAGAAAAAAATAGTAAAACACAGCAAAAAGCAGTTCACAAATCCGCCAAAAACAATTATGATAGATTTAGAAATCGCCGTACCTTAAGGCCAAAAAGCCGAAATACAAGCTCATGCAGAGCGCACAGTAAGAAAGGGGGATTTTCTATGCCATTGGCCCAGAGCAAGGTTTACACAGAAGCGGACTATTACAATCTTCCGGAAGATGTGAGAGCAGAACTGATCGAGGGGAATCTGATCTATAACCAGGCAGCCCCTTCCAGAATCCATCAGACCATACTCATGGAACTATCCGGAACGATACGGAATTATCTTAAGTCTAAGGGCCGTTCCTGCCGGGTCTTTCCGGCCCCCTTTGCCGTCAAGCTGAGAGAGGATAAAAATACCATCGTTGAGCCGGATATCAGTGTGATCTGTGACCGGAGCAAGCTCACGGACCGGGGCTGTACCGGAGCCCCTGACTGGATTATCGAGATTGTTTCTCCCAGTAATTCCAGCCATGACTATGTGATGAAGCTGAATCTTTACGCAAATGCCGGGGTAAGGGAATATTGGATCGTAGACCCGGTCAGAAAGAGTATTTTCGTATATTACCTGGAACAGGACCACTTTAAGGCAGAAGCCTATACGTTCCATGACACAATCCCGGTCAATATTTATGATGATTTTCAGATTGACTTTTCCAGCCTTGATCTATAACCGCAGGGAACGAACCTGAATTTCCTGCGATTATGTGGGACAGGACGCACAAAGACCCCGGAGACCGCATCTCCGGGGTTTTTGTCGGTGCCAAACGTCGAATATCTTACACTTCGGCATGGCGGGCAAAGAAATTGGCCAGCACTGCCCCGGACACATTGTGCCATACGCTGAACACCGCTCCCGGAATGGTGGCCAGAGGATACTGGGCAAAATGGGTGGCCGCCAGAGAAGTGGCCAGGCCGGAGTTCTGCATTCCCACCTCGATGGAGATGGCTCTGCATTTGCTCTCATCCAGCCTGAGCGCCTTCCCGATCACATATCCCAGGGCATAGCCCAGAACGTTGTGCAGAATCACCACCATGATGATCAGCAGGCCGGAAGTCATCAGATTGGCAGAATTTGCGGAAACCACCGCCGCCACAATGGCCACGATCGCCAGCGTGGAAACCAGGGGCAGCACCTCCACCGCCGCCTCAGTAAATCTGCGGAAAAAGCGGTTGATGACAAATCCGGCAGCGATGGGCACGATCACCACCTGAAGGATGGACACGAACATGCTGACCATATCCACATCCACCCTGGCTCCCGCGTACACGTAGGTGAGAAACGGAGTCAAAAACGGGGCCAGGATGGTGGATACGGAGGTCATTCCCACAGACAAGGGCACGTCTCCTTTGGACAGATAGGTCATCACATTGGAGGAAGTCCCGCCGGGGCAGGTTCCCACCAGAATCACTCCTATGGACAGCTCCGGCGACAGGCCGAACAGTCTGGTCAGCCCGAACGCCAGCAGCGGCATCACCGTAAACTGGGCAATGCAGCCGATGATCACATCCTTCGGCCGGCTGAACACTACTTTAAAATCGCCGGGCTTCAGCGTCAGGCCCATGCCGAACATAACCACTCCCAGCAGGGGATTGACGTAGCTGGTCTTAAAAAAACTCACCGTCTGCGGGGAAAACAGTGCCACAGCCGCCACCGCAATGACGATCAGCGCCATATTTTTGCTGACAAAATTGGTTGCCTTCTTCAATGTTTCCATACTCTCATTCTCCTCTTTTCTTCCTGTGCGGATTTTTTTCACAATCCCGTCAGAAGAACCCCATCCCGGAACACGAGAAGACCTGTCCGTCCGCCTGCAGCGGGCCGCAAAAGCGGCCTTTTCCTTTCTGCCACAGTGCGCTCCCCGCGGAACTTTTTTGTATAACAGGGAATGAACTTTCCTGTTATACAAAAAAGGAGCTGTCGCATCAATGATTAGAAAATCATAGATGCGGCAGCATTTTTTTGCCATTTTTAGGCCGAAATATTCACTTCTTTTATTTCGTTTCTATAAAAAGGCGAACTTTAATAAACCCTTTTC
>DWWL01000076.1 GCA_019119775.1 Candidatus Lachnoclostridium pullistercoris
GATCCGCAGACCATATTTTGCCGCGTTTTCCTGGAAAACGTTTTCGTGGAAAACAGGCGTGCGCTGCTGTATAATAGAGGCATCAATACGGTCTGAGAGGTGAAACTATGTTTGCAGATTATCATGTACACACGGAGTTCAGCGACGATTCCCGCTACTTGATGGAGGATGTGATCCGGGACGCGGTGAAAATGGGAATGGATGAGATCTGTATCACGGATCATGTGGATTACGGGATCAAAGTGGACTGGGACTGCGGTCAGGAGATCGAGTACCGCCACGGGGATCCCCTGGCCAATGTGGATTATCCCCGGTATATGGAAAAGATCCGCGCCCTGAAGGAAGAGTACAGGGGAAAGATCACTATCCGCACGGGAATGGAGTTCGGCGTGCAGATGCACACCATTCCGCAGTTTGAGGCGCTGTATGCCCGCTATCCCTTTGACTTCATCATTCTGTCCATCCATCAGGTGGAGGACAAGGAGTTCTGGACTCAGGACTTCCAGCGGGGAAGAAGCCAGAAGGAGTACAACGATCGTTACTATCAGGAAATGCTGGATGTGGTGAAGGCGTATAAAAATTACAGCGTGCTGGGCCATATGGATCTGATCAAGCGCTACGATGAGGCCGGGATCTATCCTTTTGAGAATGTGAAGCCCATGATCGAGGAGATTCTGAAGATTGTCATCGCCGACGGAAAAGGGATCGAGCTCAACACCTCCTTCCACCGCTATGGTCTGTCCGATTCCATGCCTTCCCGGGAGATTTTAAAGCTGTACCGGGAGCTGGGAGGCGAGATCATCACCATCGGCAGCGACAGCCACAAGCCGGAGCATCTGGGGGCTTACATTGACGAGGGGCAGGAGATATTAAAGAGTCTGGGCTACCGGGCATTCTGCACGTTTGAGAACATGAAGCCGGTTTTCCACGATTTATAAAAGCGAAAATAAGGCGGGGATGGGCGTCCCAGAAAGCCGGGAAAAGCGTTTCGTAAGGTCCGGGAAAGCTGGAAAAGCCGGAAGATTCCGTGCAAATGTCCGTAAAAATGCGCCGCCCCTGCGCTTGACAAAAAAGCGGCGTTTACGCTATAATACTTTGAATGCTGACAAGAAAAAATTGAAGTCAAAACCCCCAGCGGCAGCCGCCGGATGGACATGCCTGCATGGCCGCCTGGCCTGCGGCCCGCGGGAATAAAAATGATTGGAAAAGATAAAGGAGTGGAAACAGTGGCAGAGCAGAATCAGGGAAAGGCTCAGGAGGAGTTAAATCACGTACTTCAGGCCCGCCGCGACAAGCTGGCGGAGCTGCAGGCCGCGGGCAGGGACCCGTTTGTGATTACCAAATATGATGTGACGGCTCACAGCAGCGATGTGAGAGAAAATTACGAGGAGCTTGAGGGCAAAGAAGTATCCGTTGCCGGCCGTATGATGTTCAAGCGGGTGATGGGCAAGGCGTCCTTCTGCAATATTCAGGATTTAAAGGGACGGATCCAGGTCTATGTGGCCAGGGACAGCATCGGCGAGGATGCTTACAAGGATTTCAAGAAGATGGATATCGGCGATATCCTGGGCGTGAGAGGAACCGTGTTTAAGACGAAAACCGGGGAGATCTCCATCCATGCGGAGGAAGTGACCCTGCTCTCCAAGAGCCTTCAGGTTCTGCCGGAGAAATTCCACGGCCTGACCGACACGGATACCCGCTATCGCCAGAGATATGTGGATCTGATCATGAACGAGGATGTGAAGGAAACTTTCATCAAGCGTTCCAAGATCATCGCGGCTGTCCGCCGCTATCTGGCTGGAGAGGGCTTTATGGAGGTAGAGACCCCCATGCTGGTGGCCAACGCCGGCGGCGCGGCTGCAAGGCCCTTTGAGACTCATTTCAACGCGCTGGATGAGGATCTGAAGCTGAGAATTTCTCTGGAGCTGTATTTAAAGAGACTGATCGTGGGCGGCTTAGAGAAGGTGTACGAGATCGGACGGGTGTTCCGCAACGAGGGACTGGACACCCGCCACAATCCGGAGTTTACCCTGATGGAGCTCTACCAGGCGTACACAGACTACCACGGCATGATGGACCTGACGGAGAACCTGTACCGCTACGTGGCAAAAGAAGTGCTGGGCACCACCACCATTGTCTACAACGGCATTGAGATGGATCTGGGCAAACCGTTTGAGCGGATCACCATGGTGGACGCGGTGAAGAAGTACTCCGGCGTGGACTTCAATGAGATCCACACTCTGGAGGAGGCGAGAGCCGCCGCGAAGGAGCACCATGTGGAATATGAGGAGAGACACAAAAAGGGAGATATTTTAAATCTGTTCTTTGAGGAATTTGTGGAGGAGCATCTGCTTCAGCCCACCTTTGTCATGGACCATCCCGTTGAGATCTCTCCGCTGACGAAGAAGAAACCGGAAAATCCCGAGTATGTGGAGCGCTTTGAGTTCTTCATGAACGGCTGGGAGATGGCAAATGCCTACTCTGAGTTAAATGATCCCATTGATCAGAGAGAGCGCTTTAAGGCTCAGGAAGAGCTGTTTGCCCAGGGCGATGAGGAGGCAAACCACACAGATGAGGACTTCTTAAACGCTCTGGAGATCGGCATGCCGCCCACAGGCGGAATCGGCTTCGGCATCGACCGCATGTGCATGCTGCTCACAGATTCCGCAGCAATAAGAGATGTTTTGCTCTTTCCGACCCTGAAGAGTCTGGGCGGAAACGACGGAGCGAAGAAGTCATCTGCGGCAGCAGGCGCTGCAGAGGCACCGGCCGGAAATGCGGCTGTTCCCAGCGTGCAGCTTGACCTTTCCAAAGTGAAGGTGGAGCCGCTGTTTGAAGATTTTGTGGATTTTGAAACCTTCAGCAAGTCTGATTTCCGGGTAGTGAAGGTGAAGGAGTGCACAGCTGTGCCTAAGTCTAAGAAGCTGCTGCAGTTTACTCTGGACGACGGAACCGGAACGGACCGCACGATCTTAAGCGGAATCCACGAGTACTACGAGCCGGAAGAGCTGGTGGGAAAGACCTGCGTGGCTATCGTGAACCTGCCGCCGAGAAAGATGATGGGGATCGATTCCTGCGGAATGCTCATCTCTGCAGTGTATGAGTACGACGGACACGAAGGACTGAACCTGCTGATGCTGGATGACAGTATTCCGGCTGGGGCGAAGCTGTACTAAATAAGATGAAAAATAAATAAGATGGAAGAGGGACATTTTTCTGAAAGAAATTTTGGGGAAGTGTCCCTTTGCTGTTGGAGGAGGAAAAGAAAGGAACATGGGAGATATATAGAAAATGCCGGGGCATAAAGTGTGGCAACTTTAAAGTGAATATGATATGATAAAGAAAATGGAGGAGGTGATACCGCTTGCCGGAAGCAATGATTGCAAAACATATCCGTGTAGCAGACGATAAGGCAAATTATGATGCGGCATGCAAACGGCTGTTGTCTGAAAAGATTATTCTGGCGTGGATCATGAAACACTGTCTGGAAGAATTCCGCAATTTTGATGTTGATGAGATTGCTCAGAAATACATCGAGGGCCAGCCTCAGATTGCGGATATTCCGGTAAATCAGGATGAAGGGGAGATTGATAATTGTCCCGTGATTTCTGGTATGGAGACAGAAGACGTGACCATGACGGAAGGTCTGGTAACCTATGATATTCGTTTTAGGGCGGCGGTTCCTTTGTCAGGGGAATTGATTCAGCTGATCATCAATGTTGAAGCGCAGAACGATTTTTATCCGGGGTATCCCTTGATTAAACGCGGAATTTATTATTGCAGCAGGATGATTTCTTCCCAGTATGGAAAAGAGTTTACAGAATCTCATTACGAAAAGATCAAAAAAGTCTACAGTATTTGGATCTGTATGAATCCTCCCAAAAGTCGTGAGAATACTATCACGAGGTATTATGTTGAGGAAGAGAATCTTGTTGGAAGAGTAAAAGAGGAAAAACGCAATTACGATCTGCTGGCGGCAGTGATGATCTGTCTGGGCCGGCCGGAGGATCTGGATGAAACAGGTGTTTTGAAATTGTTAAATGTGCTTCTTTCCACCGAGACGAAACCGGAAGAAAAGTGTCAGATATTAGAAAAAGATTTTTCGATTAAGATGACACGGGACTTAGAAAGTGAGGTATCGCTTATGTGTAATCTTAGTGAAGGTGTTGAGAGAAAAGGAATTGAAAAGGGGATTCAGCAGGGAATCCAGCAGGGAATCCAGCGGGGAATCCAGCAGGGGAAAATTTATGGAACCATTGAGGTGTATAGAGAGGATAAACTGCCGGAAGATGAAATTTTAAAGCGGATCCGGCAGAAGTTCTCGCTGACGGAAGATGAGGCGAAGGAATATATGGCATACAGAGAATGCGTATAAATAAAAGCCTTATCTGAGAATCTTATATTTGGGGAAATTTTCAGCAGATCAAACGCCGCGGAAGTGAGACAGCAGTACTTCCGCGGCGTTTGTGTGCTGAGATGGGGGCGGCAGCGCGTGAATCAATCTTTAACCGCGCAGATCGGCATTCCAATCAAAAATTCGTCCTGTCGCCGGGTCGATTTCAAACTCATACTTCATATTTTCAAAATAGAGCTCTCCTTCAAACCGGCCGCGCCCATCCTCATTTTCTTCCCAAATCTGTACGTTTTCGGCATCAGAACCCGGCACTTTATCAGCTATCAGTTTCTTAGCTTCCTCCAGAGAGACCGCGCTGCCGCCTAATATGTTAAGATATTCTTCATCCACTTCATAGTCGGCGCCGACGATTCGGCCGCCGTCAACTGATACCTCAAAATCGTAGTCGCCGTAGTCTGTCTCAAATTCAATATCATGGATGGGAATACCATTGTCGCTGTCCCGTTCATTTTTTATGTTATAAGCGTCTGCCTCAGGCACGTCTGCATTGTTCAGGGCAATGACCAGAGCTTCTTCTGAAGAGACTTCAGCTCCCGCTGAATTGATCGTCTGAGGGACAGACTGTGAGTCAGACTGCGTTTCACCCGTCCAGTCAATGATGCCGCCGAACTCCACAATATTGGTGTACCCCAAGTCCGCGAGTTTCCGTGAAGCCTGTTTGCTGCGGTTTCCGCTGCGGCAGTATACCAGGATCAGCTGATCTTTGTCAGGAAGCTCAGGGATTTCCTCTGTGCCGATGCTCTCGTTGGGAATGTTAATGGCGTTGGGAATGTGGCCTTCGCTGTATTCTTCTTCCGTTCTTACGTCCAGAATAATATAATTGTTCTTTTCCTCCATCAGGGCAGCGGCTTCTTCGGAATCTATCTGCCGATAGGTATTTTCAGCTGTCTGGGCTGCGCAGCCGGATAAAAGCAGCAGAGTCATGAAAAACGGTATTATTCTTATTCTCTTCATATTGTTCCTCCATTTTAAAAGATCAGACGGGCAGCAGGGCTGTTCACCTTTATAAAATATAGAATAGCAGATTTTGAAAATTTTTTCTGTGATGCTGTCACAGGCGGATACTTTTGCCCTGCTGCCGCAGGTGTTTCCCAAATACCGGTCAGTTGACAGTGAAAAAAGGATAACTTATACTAAGACCAATGATTCGTAGACGGCATTAAGAATGATTGGGCAGGGAAATCTGCTTTTAGGGAGGAAAAGATGAGTTTAGGTGATGCCAGTTTTACTTTTCTGCATCGCGTGGAAGAAGTGGAGATGAATGTCAGGGACAGGAGATGGCAGTCGGCGCTGGCGCTGGCCCTCACACTGCCTGATATCTGCGGCGGGATAGCTTTTCCCGATGTGGTGAAGAAATATCGGGATGGGAGAGTTATGCTGGACCGCCAGAAAAATCCGACCCGCGATGTGGGAACTCAGTACATCCGTTGGTTTGATGAATATGCAGGTGAATATTTCAAACTTTCGCCGGGAGATCCGGCGCCTTATATCTGCGGCGAGCGCTGCTGGCAGCTCCGCTGCGAATACCTGCATCAGAACAAAGGATTTATAAACGATGATGAAAAAGAGATCCGTTTTCATCTGGGAGTAAACTGCGGAACATCCGTCTGCCAGATGGAGCGCGCTGACAAGAGCGCGGAGCTGACGGATATAAGAATCGATATTGAGCGTTTTTGCCTCAGGATGTGCCGGGCGGCGAGAAATTATTACGAGACGGCCCACACAGAGAAAGATTTCAGCCTGTACAATACGCCTGTGTTGGATTTCATTCAGGCGGCCGGACAGAAGCCGTCCCCATTTACCATCGCTCTTCTCTGTGAAAACGAGGCGTACGCCGGCGGGCTGGTGCAGGTGCTGCGGGCGTTTTCTGACCAGATCCTGCTGTTTTCAGCTCCGGGGCCTGCCAGAAAGAAACTGGAAAAGAACAGGCCGGACTTATGGATCGTCACGGAAGATCTGATCAGACAGCCGGATCAGCCGTGGCGCGCCGATAAAACGACGCCGGTGATTCTGCTGGCCCGTGACCCGGAACAGGCGGGCCGGATCGGCAAAAACCAGGGAAAACTGGCGGTATTGCCCATGCCGGTGCGGCTGGATTCTCTGAGAACGGCTGTGAAGCAATATCTGCAATAGGAGGGAACACGTGCAGTACATATTATTTGCCCTGCTGATTGTCATCGCAGCGGCATTTGCCATTATAGTTCAAAAAAAGGACAGGAAGATTCAGGAGCTTCTGCAGGAAAGGGACCGGCTGCGGCAGAGAGCGGAGCAGTCTGAGCAGGAGACAAAAAAGCTGGAAGCCCTTCAGGCAGAGATTCTCCGGGAATCGAGAGAAAAAGAAGCGGCCCAGGCAGAACTGTGCCGTCAGGCGAAACGGGAGTTTTCCGCAGAGACAGAGTCTGTTCAGAATAAAATCTGGGACTGGGCAAATACCATTCATCTGTACGCGTCATTGGCGGAGGAGGAGACTGGCTCTGAGGCGGTGAAAGAAAAGCAGAGAGAGATCAAACGGTCAGCAGAGGAAATTTTAGATTTCTCCCGCTTTTCCGGAAAAATTTAAAGAAAGCGTAAGAGTTTTTGCAGGTAAAGTATGGTATCCTTAAAATTAACAGTCTGACAAAAGCAGGAGAAATGAGTATGAACAGAAGAAATTTTATTATAAAAGCGGCAGCGGCCGTTCTGGCCGTCTCCCTGGGAGTCCAGACAGCGGCCTTTGCGGCAGGACCTGGAGACGGGCTGATCACCATCGAGACAGGACAGACCAGATACGGGACGGCCACGCCCAGCGAACTTCCGGCAGACAGCGGCATTGTCCGCCCTGCCGAGAAATATTCTTATAATGACATGGAACAGGACATCCGCAGGCTGCAGGCGGAGTACGGCAGCCGCATGACCGTAAATGTCATCGGGACTTCCGCGGATGGGAGAAATCTGTATGAGATCGTCGTGGGAAATGTGAATTCCGGGAAACACGTGATGATTCAGGCGGCCATCCACGGCCGGGAATACATGACGCCGCTCCTGGTGATGAAGCAGCTGGAGACGGCGCTGGAGCAGTATGATACAGGAAGTTATGGGGGCGTTCCCTATTCTTCCCTGTTTCAGCAGGCGGCCGTTCATTTTCTTCCCATGGTCAATCCGGACGGGGTGTCCATCAGCCAGTTCGGCCTTCAGGGGATCAATTCTCCCCAGCTGAGGCAGACCATTGAGGACGCCTACGCGAAGGACCTGGAAGAGGGAAGAACAGCTTTGAGCCTGGAGCGCTACCTGACCTACTGGAAGGCCAACGGCCGGGGAGTGGATTTAAACAGCAATTTTGACGCCGGATGGGAGAATTTAAATGATCTGGGTCATCCTTCCTACGCCGGTTATAAGGGAGAATCAGCCGCGTCCGAGCCGGAGAGCAGGGCGCTGGTAAATCTGGCGGGAAAATATTCCTGGTCCCTGATTCTCAACTATCACTCCATGGGAGAAGTGATCTACTGGGACTATGAGGGAAATAAGGTTTCCGCTGAATCAAAGGAGCTGGCTGACCTGGTGTCCGGCATCACCGGCTACCGGCAGATCAGTTCCAGCGGAGGCGGCGGCTACAAGGACTGGGTGCAGATCCGGGAAACGCCCATTCCCAGCATCACGGTGGAAGTGGGATCTGTCTCCTGTCCCATGCCTTTGAGCGAGTGGAGCAGAGTCTGGCCCCAGAATGAGACAGTGTGGGCGGCGGTACTCTCCTGGGCGGCCACACACTGAATTTAGAAAAACAGGCAGATGGGAGGAACCATGGAAATGCACACGGACTGCGGCGGTCAGATTCCGGTGAGAGAGGTCATCGGCAAGCTGGACCGGCTGCTGGAAAAAGACCGGGCAGAGGAGGCGGAGCGGCACCTGTATGAATGGCTGGACGAGGCCGGAAGGCTGGGAGACTGGCAGGGGGAGATCACTCTGTTAAACGAGCTCATGGGATTTCACAGGAGCAGCGGGAAGAGGCGTGAAGGCTTAGAGGCAGCCCGGAAAGGGATCCGTCTGGTCAGAAGCCGCGGAATGGAGAAGACCGTGACGGCGGGAACCACGTTTTTAAACGCGGCCACCACGATGAAGGCGTTCGGCGAGACGGAGGAGGCGATGCCCTTTTACGAGGAGGCGGAGAAACTGTACAACCGCTTTCTGGAAGAGGGGGACTACCGCTTTGCGGGCCTTTACAATAATCTGGCTCTGGCCTGGACCGATCTGGGACAGTACGAGCGGGCATTTTTATATTATGACCGGGCGCTGAGGCTGTTGGGACAGCTGCCGGGAAATGCCATGGAGTCGGCGGTGACCTGGGTGAACCTGGCCTGCCTGTGGGAGAAAAAAGAGAAGGACCCGGACCGCCGGGAGGAGAGGATCGAAGAATGCCTGGCCCGTGCCATGGAGTATCTGGACGATCCGGAGGCGGAGCGGGACGGTTACTATGCGTTTACCTGCCGCAAATGCGCGCCCACAATGGGCCATTTCGGCCGCTTCAGGGCGGAGAGAGAGCTGAGAGAGCGGGCAGATCTGATATACAGAGGACTGCGGAATGAAAGGACTTGAGCTGGCGAGAGCTTACTATGAAGAATACGGAAGACCGATGATCGAAGAAAAATTTCCGGAGTATGCCGGGCGGATCGCGGTGGGACTGGCAGGAGAGGGATCGGAATGTTTCGGCTATGACGACGAACTTTCCAGAGACCATGATTTTGAGGCCGGATTCTGTCTGTGGATCACCGAGGAAGACGGGGAGAAGATCGGATTTCCCCTGTTTCGGGCGTACGGAAAGCTGCCGGGGGAGTTTATGGGCGTAAAGAAGGAGAGGGCCAGCCTGTTCGGCGGCGGCCGGAAGGGCGTGATGGAGATCTCCGAGTTTTACAGCCGCATGATCGGTTTTCCCGGTGTGCCGGATGGCTGGGAGCAGTGGCTGGGGATTCCGGAGTATGCTCTGGCCCAGGCGGTAAACGGGCAGGTGTTCCGGGATGATCTGGGAGAATTTTCCAGGATCCGCAGAGAGCTTGAGAAAGGCTATCCCGAGGACGTGCGCAGGAAAAAGATTGCGGCCCGGGCGGCTCTCATGGCCCAGTCCGGCCAGTACAATTATGCCAGGTGCAGAAAACGGGGAGAATACGGGGCGGCGGCTCTGGCTGCCGCCGAATTTGCAAAGGCAGGAATTTCCATGGTATTTTTGCTGAATAACCGCTATACTCCTTATTATAAGTGGATGCTGCGGGGGATGGGAGAACTGCCCATTCTGGGAGAACTGCGGCCGTCCATGGAACGGTTTCTTGCGGAGAAGAAAGACTGCGGCAGGCAGATCGAGGAGATCTGCGGGGCGGTTGTCCGGGAACTGAGGCGCCAGGGCCTGACACAGGGAGACTGGGAGTATCTGGAACCCCACGCTCTGTCGGTGACAGAGACGATCAGAGACGGGGAATTGAGGAACCTGCATTTAATGGAAGGATAAATCATTTGGAGGAAAGATGAGAGAAGATCTGATGAATAATCGTCCGGAGACGCCCGGGGAGCCGGGGAGAGACAGCGCGGAGAAGGCCAGCCGCGGCAGGAGCCGGAAGAAACCGGGGAGCCGGGGAAAGGAGCAGCCGTCTGCAGCGGGAACGGCAGGGGAAGGAACTGACCGGGGCCAGACGGGAGCGGAAGGAAGCCAGTCTCAGGCAGCGGGAGCGAAAAGAAGCCAGGCTCAGGCAGCGGCAGCAGAAGGCAGCCAGTCTCAGGCAGCAGGAGCGGGAAGCGGCCGGCCCCAGACGGGCACAGCGCTCCCTCCATCCGACCAGCCTGACAGCCCGCCGTCAAAAGGGAAAAAACGGGCGGTGCGTGCCGGAGCCGCAGCCGCTGCGGCAGCAGTGGTGCTTGCGGGCGCTTACATATACATTGGGACGACTTACAGGAACGCATTTTTTAACGGCACGGTGATCAACGGAATGAATGTGTCGGGAAAGACCGCCGATGAGGTGAAGGAAATGATTTCCCAGGGGACTGAGGATTATGTCCTCACTCTCACGGAGCGCGGCGGACAGACGGAGAGCATAGAAGGGGAATCCATCGGCCTTAAGGCAGAATTTGACGGAACGCTGGAGCAGCTTCTGGCGGAGCAGAATCCTTATGGATGGCTGGCGGCGTGGATCCAGGGCCGTGATTACGAACTTCCTGCCCTGGTCTCCTACGATGAAGGCCGGCTGGAGTCAGCTGTCAGAAACCTTGACTGTATGGATGAGAACCGGGTGCAGAAACCGGAAAATGCCCGGATTTCCCAGTACGTTTCCGGGGAAGGCTATCACATCACGGAAGAGACAGAAGGGAATGAGGCGGATTTTGACCGGCTGAAGGAGGCTGTGGCGCAGGCAGTTTCCGGGCTGCAGCGGGAGCTGTCCCTGGAGAAGGCCGGCGTTTACATGGAGCCGGAGGTGCGGTCTGACGACGAGGGCTTAAAGCAGCTTTTGGAGCAGTACAACCGATATGCCGGCGTGACCGTCACTTACACGTTCGGTGACCAGAAAGAAGTGCTGGACGGGGATACCATCAGTCAGTGGCTTTATGATGACGGCAGCCAGGTGATCATCTCGGAAGAGGCGGCGGGGGAATACGTGCAGACTCTGGCAACGAAATACAATACGGCTTACCGGGCTAAAAGTCTGAAGACGTCTTACGGCCCGACCGTCACCATCAGCAAAGGAAATTACGGGTGGCGGATCAATCAGCCTCAGGAGCGGGCCGGCCTTCTGGAGATGATCCGGGCCGGGGAGAGCGGGACGCGGGAGCCGGTGTACTCCCAGAAGGCGGCCAGCCGCGGGGAAAACGACTACGGAGACACCTATGTGGAGATCAACCTGACAGCCCAGCATCTGTTCTTTTATAAGGACGGAAAGCTGCTGGTGGAGTCGGACTTCGTGTCCGGCAATGAGTCCAAGGGATGGTCTACGCCGTCAGGTGCCTATCCTCTGACCTACAAAGAGCGGAATGCCACGCTGAAGGGCGAGGGATACCGGACGCCTGTATCTTACTGGATGCCGTTTAACGGCGGGATCGGTCTTCACGACGCCAGCTGGCGCTCCAGCTTCGGCGGGACGATTTACAAGACCAACGGCTCCCACGGATGCGTCAATCTGCCGCCGGCGGTGGCAAAGACCATCTATGAGAACATTTCCCAGGGGGATCCAGTGCTCTGCTATGAGCTGGCCGGCACGGAGCAGTCCGTGACGACAAACGCGGGCGGACGTCCGGAGCAGACGAAACCGGCGGAGACGAAGCCAGCGGAGACGCAGCCGGCAGAGACGAGCCCGGCCCCGACGCAGCCGGCAGAGACGAAACCGGCGGAGACGAGCCCGGCCCCCACGCAGCCGGCGGAGACAAAACCGGCGGAGACGAGCCCGGCTCCCACACAGCCGGCAGAGACGGAACCGGCGGAGACGAGTCCGGCCCCCACGCAGCCGGCAGAAACCAGGCCGGCCGGGCCGGGGGAGAGTTCAGCGGGAGGTTCCTCCGGAACGGAGGCGGTAGGCCCGGGAGCAGGACTGCAATAGAAAGGTTCCTGCGGAATGGGGCAGGATGCCGCGGGCCCGGCTTCTGTGCGGTGAGGGCCGGCGGGACGCAGCCGGAGCGGGAAATGAAGATCTTCCTGGAGAAACCTGCGCTTATTCCCGGCTTGCCCCTCTTTTTTGTCTGTGGTATGATGGGAATGTATGACACAGCATGGAAGAACAGAGGAGGAATTATGGAGAGAAACGATATTATCATCATACATGGAACGGATTACAAAGAGATGGCGAAGAAAGTCCTGGAGAGGGCGGATGTGGCCGGAGATATCGGCGACCGGAAAAAGAAGGTGGCGTTAAAGCCGAATCTGGTGACAGCCAGAGATCCCTCTGCGGGGGGAACCACCCACAAGGAGCTGTTAGATGGAACTTTGGAATATTTAAAGGAGCACGGATTTGAGGACGTGGTCATCATGGAAGGCTCCTGGGTGGGAGATTCCACGCAGGCGGCATTTTCGGCAGCGGGATACCGGGACGTGGCCAAAAAGTACGGTGTGGAGCTGGTGGACCTGCAGAAGGACAGCTATAAAGAGTACGAGGCGAAGGGAATGAAGATCGCCGTCTGCGACCGGGCTGCGGAAGTGGACTACATGATCAACATGCCGGTGCTCAAAGGCCACTGCCAGACCATAGTCACCTGTGCGCTGAAGAACAACAAGGGCATCATCCCCAACAAGGAGAAACGGCGCTTCCACACCATGGGTCTGCACAAGCCCATCGCCCACTTGAATACTATTGCCCCCAACAATTTTATCCTGGTGGACAATATCTGCGGAGATCTGGATTTTGAGGAGGGCGGCAATCCGGTGGTGATGAACCGGGTGCTGGGATTTAAAGATCCGGTGCTCTGCGACAGCTATGTGTGCGACTGCATGGGATATTCGGTGGATGACATTCCCTACATCCGCATGGCGGAGAAGCTGGGCGTGGGGAGCACGGACACGGAGCACGCCAATTTCATCTATCTGAATGAGGACACTGTGGGAAAAAGCAAGTTCCGCATGACGCGCAGGGTGGAAAACCTGGCCCGCTACACGGACGCCGAGGACGCCTGCAGCGCCTGCTACGGCTCGCTGATTTATGCTCTGGACCGGTTAAACGACGCCGGGATGCTGCGGGGCAGGAAGGACGCCGTCTGCATCGGCCAGGCGTTTAAGGGAAAAACAGGCGAGATCGGCGTGGGACAGTGCACCTGCGGGTTTAAAAAGAGCCTGAAAGGCTGCCCGCCGAAGGCCATCGACATTGTAAAATTCCTGGAAAAAGAGTGGAAATAGAAAGATCCGCACAAAAAAGGAGCGGCTTCAGCAAAAAAAGAATGGCTGAAGCCGCTCCTGTGCTGTCTGACGGGAGATTTTTCTTCTGTAAAAAACGTTCCGCGGGGATTACACTGCGGCCTTTCCCCGTCCGGCCGTCAAACCAGGCAGGTATCAGTGATAAATTTTCCGCTCCTCATAAACCGGCTCGGAAGTCAGGCCCACGCCCAGCTTTTTGAAAATATTGATATCCACGTCTGAAAGCATGACGGAGGTGTGCACCTGGCAGCCCTTTAATTTGGACAGCTGGTTTAACGCGATCTGGGCGTTCTCATCGGTAGCCGCGCACATGGACAGAGCGATGAGCACCTCGTCGGTGTGGAGCCTGGGGTTTTTGCTGCCCAGATAGTTGACCTTCAGCTTCTGGATCGGCTCAATGGCAGAGGGGGCGATCAGATGGATCTCGTGGTCGATATGCCCCAGAGCCTTCACCGCATTTAAGAGAAGAGCGGCGGAAGCGCCTAACAGGTTGGAAGTCTTTCCGGTGACGATGGTTCCGTCCGGCAGCTCCATGGCGGCGGCGGGGGCGCCGGTGGCTTCTGCCAGGTCATTTGCGGCCTTCACAGTGCTCCTCATGTCGGGGGAGATCTTCGCCTGCTTCATCAGAAGCTCGATCTTGTAGACCTCATCCCGGCTGCCCTGCTCTTTTGCCATGCGGTTGAGGGCCTGATAGTAGCGGCGGATGATCTCCTGGCAGGAAGCCTCCCTGCACGCCTCGTCGTCGATGATGCAGTTGCCGGCCATATTTACGCCCATGTCCGTGGGGGACTTGTAGGGGCTGGAGCCGTAGATGCCCTCGAAGATGGCGTTGAGCACGGGGAAGATCTCCACGTCCCGGTTGTAGTTTACGGTGGTGACGCCGTAAGCCTCCAGATGGAAGGGGTCGATCATGTTGACGTCGTTTAAGTCGGCGGTAGCCGCCTCGTAGGCCAGGTTGACCGGATGCTTTAACGGAATATTCCAGATGGGGAAGGTTTCAAATTTTGCGTATCCGGCCTTGATGCCGCGGATGTTCTCGTGGTAGAGCTGGGAGAGGCAGGTGGCCATTTTTCCGCTGCCCGGTCCGGGAGCAGTGATGATGACTAAGGGCTTGGTGGTCTCGATATAGTCATTTTTCCCGTAGCCTTCCGGGCTGACGATGAGGGAGATGTTGTTGGGATAGCCGTCGATCACGTAGTGACGGTACACCCGGATGCCCATGTGCTCCAGCTTGCTCTTAAACAGATCGGCCGCCGGCTGTCCGCTGTACTGGGTGATGACCACGCTGCCCACGTAAAGCCCCTTGTCGGTAAACGCCTGGATCAGCCGCAGCACGTCTACGTCGTAGGTGATGCCCAGATCGTAGCGCACTTTGTTCTTCTCGATATCCGCCGCGTTGATGGCGATGACGATCTCCGCCTGGTCCGCCAGCTGGAGAAGCATCCGCAGCTTGCTGTCGGGAGCAAATCCGGGAAGTACCCGCGACGCGTGGTAGTCGTCAAACAGTTTCCCGCCGAATTCCAGATAGAGCTTGTCTCCAAACTGGCTGATCCGCTCCCGGATGTGTTCCGACTGCATTTTCAGATATTTTTCATTATCAAATCCAATTCGCATATCCTGCCTCCGTCTGTGATAAATTATAATTGCTCATAAAGTAATAATATAGCATAATTTGTCGGCCGGGGGCAATGAAAATTTGAAATATGAAGAAAATATGTTATAATTGGCGGTAGTATGCAAAGGAGAAGATATGGAACAGATAAGAGAACGGCTGCAGGAGCTGGCGGACCCGGAATACCGGAAATTTCACAGCGGGCTCCTGCCTGGGACGGAAAACATCCTGGGAGTGAGAATCCCGGATCTGAGGCGCCTGGCAAAGGAGATTCTGGCGGGAGACTGGCGGGAATTTCTGGAGACAGTTTCCGATGATACTTATGAGGAAAAGCAGCTGCAGGGCCTGGTGACGGCGGGAGCCTGGAAAAAGATGGAGGCGGAGGAGCTGTTTGAGCGGACAGCCCGCTTTGTGCCGAAGATCGACAACTGGGCGGTGTGCGACGTATTCTGCGGAGATTACCGGGCGGCAGACGGAAAGCTGCGCCGGGAGGTGTGGGAGTTTGTGCGCCCGTATTTCCGGAAAGAGGGAGAGTATGAACTGCGGTTTGCGGCAGTGATGGCCCTCTCCCACTACTGTGATGAGGAGCACGTCCGGGAAGCATTTCATTTTTTTGACGGGATCCACAGTGAAGCCTACTACGTGCGCATGGCCGTGGCCTGGGCAGTGTCCGTTTACTATGTGAAGCTGCCGGAAATCACCATGGAATATTTAAAAAACTGCGCTCTGGATGACTGGACCTACAACAAGGCTCTGCAGAAGATCACAGAGTCCAGGCGCGTGGACCGGGACACAAAGGAAATGGTCCGGAAAATGAAGAGAACAGTGAAAAAAGGAGAGACGAGATCATTATGAAACCAATTATCAAAACGCCGGAGCAGATTGAGAAGATCCGTCGGGCGGGAGAAGTAAACAATCAGGTGCTGGACGCGGTGGACGCCATGATCCGGGCGGGGATCTCCACGGAGGATATTAACCGGGCGGTCCATGAAAAGACTCTGGAGCTGGGGGGAATCCCGGCGCCCCTGAACTTTGAGGGATTTCCCAAGAGCGTGTGCACGTCCCTAAACGACGTTGTCTGCCACGGGATCCCGTCGGAGGATGTGATCCTGATGGACGGGGACATCATCAATGTGGATGTGACCACTATTGTGGACGGCTATTACGCCGACGCGTCCCGGATGTACTGCATCGGAGAGGTGACGCCCCAGGCGAAAAAACTGGTGGATGTGACGAAGGAGTGTCTGGATCTGAGCCTGAAAGCGGTGCGTCCCGGAGGATATCTGAATGAGATTGGAGCCATTATTGAAGCACATGCGGAGAGAAATGGATTTTCTGTGGTGCCGGACATCTGCGGCCACGGCGTGGGACTGGATTTTCACGAAAATCCGCTGGTGTTCCATGTGAGAAGAAGGGGAAAAGGGCCGAAGCTGGAGCCGGGAATGATCTTTACCATCGAACCCATGATCAACGCGGGGGAGAGCGACTGGTTTGTGGATGCGGATGATGACTGGACGGTCTGGACGGAGGACGGAAGTCTGTCTGCCCAGTGGGAGTACACGGTGCTGGTGACGGAGACGGGGTACGAGATCCTGGCCAGATAGTTTTTTAAGCGCCCTTCGGGAGAAAACGGAAAGGTGGATAACATGAAAAAGTGGCTTTTGGCGGGACTCTGCGCGCTGCTCTTAAGCGGATGCAGCCGCTATGAGGCACCGGAGGATATCACTTCACCTCCGGAGGAGACGAGAGAGGAGACAGCGGCCGCCGATGAGGCAGCTGCAGAACCGGAGACAGAGGCGGAGACGGAAGCCGTTCTGCCGCAGCGGGAACCGGTGAAGGCGAAAGGAATCTATCTTTCGGCCCCGGCAGCGGGGAACGGGGAGATGCTGGAGGGGATCCTTTCCAGCCTGGCCGGGACGGAGATCAACGCGGTGGTCATAGATCTGAAGGATGACAGCGGCCGCGTCACCTGCGCTATGGACTCTCCCCTGGTGACGGAGACGGAGGCCAGCCTGGCTTACGTGCCGGATATGCCGGGGCTGATCCGGAGGCTGAAAGAGGATTACGGGCTGTATGTAATCGCCAGAGTGGTGGCCTTCCGAGACCCGTGGCTGGCGGAGGAAAAGCCGGAATGGTGTCTGAAGCTGCCGGACGGAAGCGTGTTCCGGGACCGGTCCGGCCTGGCCTGGATCAATCCCTACAAGGAGGAAGTCTGGGATTACCTGGTGGAGATCGGCACTCAGGCGGCAGAGATGGGATTTGACGAGGTTCAGTTTGACTATATTCGCTTCTGCACGGAAAAAGGTGTGAGCGGCGTGGTCTTTGATGAGGCGGACACGAGGGGACGGTCCAAGACGGATGTGATCACGGAATTCACCGCTTACGCCGGGGAACGCCTGTCTGAGGCGGGACTTTTTGTGTCGGCGGATGTGTTCGGCGCGATCATCGGCAGTGAGGTGGACGCCCAGTCAGTGGGACAGATTTACGAGGACATGGCCGCCAATCTGGATTATATCTGCCCTATGATTTATCCCTCCCACTACGGAGACGGAAATTTTGGGATCGAACATCCGGATACAGAGCCGTACCGGACCATTCTGGCGGCTCTTCAGGGCTCTTCCAGCGTGCTGGCCGCTGCCGGGCAGAACGGGGAGAAGATGGCGGAGGTCCGCCCCTGGCTTCAGGATTTTACGGCCTCCTATCTGGACCACTATATTGAGTACGGGCCGGCTCAGATCCGGGCCCAGATCCAGGCCACCTACGATGCCGGATATGATGAATGGCTCCTGTGGTCGGCAGCCTGCCGCTATACCTGGGACGGGCTGAAGACGAAGGAGGAGGCGGCAGCTGAGGCGGAGGCGATCGCCCAGTCGCGGGCGGCCCAGGCGGAAACGGCAGCGGGAGAGACTGAGCCCGGGGCCAGACCGGAGACAGACGCCGCCGGCCCAGCCGCGGCGGGGGACGGATCTGCGGAAGGGACAGGAAATGCAGAAGGAACCGGAAATGCAGAGGAAACGGGAAACACAGAAGACAGCGGAAATCCGGCGGCAGCCGAGGAGACCGCTTTGGAGGAAACGGCAGAGTCAGCGGGAGATAACGCCGCGGGGACAGCAGAAGGAACCGGAGCAGATGCTATGACAGAGAAAAGGGCGGCGTTTGCCGGCCAGGATGTTCCGGCTGAGGCCGGAGCGGCAGAAGCCGGTTTTTCGGCGGAGAGCGAGGCCGGAGCGGCAGAAACCGGTTCTTCGGCGGAAACCGGGGCAGGAGCGGAAATGAACGCCGCAGCCCGGGAACGGGCGGATTCCGGAGAGAACAGCCCGGCAGCAGAACCGGCGGCACCCTCTGCCGGCACGGAGATAGAGGAGGAGGTTCCTCCCCTGGAGCCGCTCCCCCAGCTGCCGGGACGGATTTCTCCCGCCGGGGAAACCCCGGCGGATTCCGGAGAAGCTGCCACGGTGATCCCGCAGATGCAGATGGATTGACGGAGGAAGAGACATTGAGTGAAGCGCGAAAAATACCGGCGCCGGGAGAATTTTACCGGCACTTTAAGAATAAACTCTATCAGGTGATAGCTGTGGCGGAGCACACGGAGACGGGAGAGCAGCTGGTGGTCTATCAGGCTCTCTATGGAGATTTCCGGGTGTTTGCCCGGCCGCTGTCTATGTTTTTAAGCCCTGTGGACCGGGAAAAATATCCGGACGCTCCCCAGAAGTTCCGGTTTGAGCTGACGGACCAGCCGTCTCCTGCCGGCAGGGCAGGGGACGGCCGTCCGCTCTCAGAGGAAGGAAGATCTGCTGGTTTGGAGGCAGAAGAGCAGGACGTCCGGAGAGAACAAAACGCCCAGGGAGAGCAGAGCTCCAGTCGGGAGCAGCCCTGGGACCGCGGCTCATCCGCCCCAGGCGGACAGGCCCGTGAGGAGGAGATCCCGGCGGGGGAGAGCTTTATCCTTCGCTTCTTCGACGAGGAGAGCTGCGAGGGGAAACTGCGCCTTCTGGAGCGGGAGGGGGACAGGCTGTCCCGGAAAACGCTGGAGATCATCTGCGGGGGAATGGAGATTGCCGGGATCGGCGGGGAGGACGCGGAGGAACTGCTGTACGGTCTGAAGCGATATCTGGAAACTCAGCTGAAATTTGAGGGGAACCGGTTCAGGAGGTAGTTCATGTTCAACATAGAAGAAGAGTTAAAGAAACTCCCGGCCCAGCCGGGAGTTTACCTGATGCACGACGCCAAAGACGAGATCATCTACGTGGGAAAGGCAGTGAGCCTGAAAAACCGGGTGCGCCAGTATTTTCAGAGCAGCCGCAGCAAGACGGCGAAGATCGAGCAGATGGTGTCCCGGATCGCCCGCTTTGAGTACATCATCACCGATTCAGAGCTGGAGGCGCTGGTGCTGGAGTGCAATCTGATCAAGGAGTACCGCCCCAGGTACAACACCATGCTGAAGGACGACAAAACCTACCCCTACATCAAGGTGACGGTGGGGGAGCCGTTTCCCCGGGTGCTGTTTTCCAGGCAGATGAAAAAGGATAAGAGCCGGTATTTCGGCCCCTACACCAGCGCGGGAGCAGTGAAGGACACCATTGACCTGATCCACAAGCTGTACAGAATCCGCACCTGCAGCCGCTCCCTGCCGAAAGATATCGGAAAAGAGAGGCCGTGCCTGAATTATCACATCAAGCAGTGCGACGCTCCCTGCCAGGGATACATCAGTGAGGCGGAGTACCGGGAGCGGATCGACCAGGTGGTGGAGTTCCTGAGCGGAAAATACGACACCATTTTAAAGAGGCTGGAGAAAAATATGATGGAAGCCTCAGAAGCGATGGATTATGAGAAGGCCATCGAGTACAGGGACCTTTTAAACAGCGTCCGGCAGGTGGCCCAGAAACAGAAGATCACCAGCAGCTCCATGGACGACCGGGACATTATCGCCATGGCGAGGGACGATCAGGACGCGGTGGTGCAGGTGTTTTTCGTGCGGGAGGGAAAACTCATCGGCCGGGAACATTTCCACCTGCGGACGGCTGTGGAGGAGGACGAGGCCCAGGTGCTCACCTGCTTTGTAAAACAGTTCTACTCCGGGACGCCCTTTGTCCCCAGAGAGCTCTGGACCCAGGAAAAGCTGGAGGATGAGGACACCATCAGCCAGTGGCTGACCATGAAAAAGGGGCAGAAAGTGCGGCTGGTGGTGCCCCAGAAGGGGCAGAAGGAAAGGCTGGTGGAGCTGGCCCAGAAAAACGCGGCCATGGTCCTGGAACAGGACAAGGAAAAGATCAAACGGGAAGAACTGCGCACCATCGGGGCCATGAACCAGATCGGGGACTGGCTGGGACTGAAATGGGTGCGCCGCATCGAAGCCTACGATATTTCCAATATCAGCGGATTTGACTCGGTGGGATCCATGGTGGTCTACGAGGATGGAAGGCCGAAGCGCAACGACTACCGGAAATTCAGGATCAAATGGGTCAAGGGAGCCAACGACTACGCTTCCATGCGGGAGGTGCTGACCCGCCGCTTTTCCCACGGGCTTGAGGAACATGAGCTCTTAAAGGAGAAAGGCGTGGGGGAAGAGTACGGCAGTTTTACCCGCTTTCCGGACCTGATCATGATGGACGGCGGAAAAGGCCAGGTGAACGTGGCTTTAGAGGTGCTGGACGAGCTGGGGCTGGAGATCCCCGTGTGCGGCATGGTGAAGGATGACAATCACCGCACCAGGGGGCTTTACTATCAGAATGTGGAGATCCCCATCGACCGCCATTCCGAGGGCTTTAAGCTCATCACCAGGATCCAGGATGAAGCCCACCGCTTCGCCATCGAGTACCACCGCAGCCTGCGCAGCAAAGGGCAGGTGCGCTCTGTGCTGGATGACATTGAGGGGATCGGCGAGACGAGAAGAAAGGCGCTCATGCGCTATTTTAAATCCATAGAGGCAGTGAAGGACGCGGATGTGGAAACCCTCAGCCAGGTTCCCGGGATGAACCGGAGAGCGGCGGAGAGCGTTTACAATTTTTTCCACTGACGGTTCTGTGTAATGACAAGCGGCGGAATTTATGGTAGGATAGGACAAAAGAAGGAAGGAAAAGGAGGATGCCTTTTATGCACGGAGTAGCGATTACGGAGCTGATAGAAAAATTCCAGCTGAAGAATATAACGCCGGATATTGACGCGGGGAAGATTGTGCTGACCCATC
The DNA here is from genome assembly GCA_019119775.1 of Candidatus Lachnoclostridium pullistercoris. Classification (GTDB taxonomy): domain Bacteria; phylum Bacillota; class Clostridia; order Lachnospirales; family Lachnospiraceae; genus Lachnoclostridium_A; species Lachnoclostridium_A pullistercoris. Next base: position 21,065 of record DWWL01000076.1, read on the forward strand.
CGGAGGTAAACCGCCCGGCGCTCCAGCTTGCCGGCTTTTTTGACCATTTTGACAACGAGAGAGTACAGATCATCGGAAATGTGGAGCAGGCGTATATTTCTGCCATGGCCCATGAGATGAAAGTGAAAAGGTACGAGCAGCTGGTTTCCAGCAAGATTCCCTGCGTGCTGTTCAGCCGCGGCATCACGCCGGACGAGGAGCTGATCACAGTCTGCAATTACTACGGGGTTCCCTGTCTGGTGTCGGAAAAATCCACCTCTGATCTGATGGCGGAGGTGATCCGCTGGCTGAACGTGAAGCTGGCTCCCATGATCAGCATCCACGGAGTTTTAGTGGATGTGTTCGGTGAGGGAGTTCTGATCATGGGCGAGAGCGGCATCGGAAAGAGCGAGGCGGCTCTGGAGCTGATCAAGAGAGGCCACCGTCTGGTGACGGACGATGTGGTGGAGATCCGCAAGGTCAGCGACGATACTCTGGTGGGCAGCGCTCCTGACATCACCAAGCACCTGATCGAGCTGCGGGGCGTGGGAATCATCGACGTGAAGGCCCTGTTCGGCGTGGAGAGCGTGAAGGACAGCCAGCAGATCGACATGGTGATCAAGCTGGAGGAGTGGGACAAGGACAAGGAGTACGACCGCCTGGGGCTGGAGGACCAGTACACAGAATTCCTTGGAAATAAGGTGGTCTGCCACTCCATTCCCATCCGCCCCGGACGCAACCTGGCGGTCATCACCGAGACGGCGGCAGTCAACTACCGGCAGAAGAAGATGGGCTACAACGCGGCTCAGGAGCTGTACCGCAGGGTGCAGGCCAACTTTGCCCACACGGATTAAGGCCGAAAACGGAGGAAAATGATGGAAGAAATTCTGGAGCAGCTGATCCTGGCGGCGGGAAAAGACAGGGTGAAGACCATGGAGCCCATGGGCCCTCACGTCACCTTCCGGGCCGGAGGAAAGGCGGACTATTTTGTGACTCCTGAAAATGAGAGCGGCCTGGCCGGCGTGCTGAAGGTCTGCAGCCGGCACGGCCTGCCCTTTTACCTGATGGGAAACGGGAGCAACCTCCTGGTGGGGGACCTGGGATATCACGGGGTGATCATCCAGATGGGAGACGCCTGGGGCGGCTGCCGTTTTCAGGGAAATACTGCGGAGGCAGGAGCCGGCATCCTTCTCTCCCGCCTGGCGAAGGAGGCATGCCGCCAGGGACTGACCGGGCTTGAGGCGGCCGGGGGCATTCCCGGAACTCTTGGCGGGGCGCTGGTGATGAACGCCGGCGCCTACGGGTTTGAGATGAAAGATGTGGTCCGCTCTGCCAGACTGATGACGGAGAGCGGAGAGATCCTGGAGCTTTCGGCAGAAGAGCTGCAGCTGGGATACCGCACCAGCTGCATCCCGGCAAGGCACCTGATCGTGCTGGGAGCCAGGCTGGAGCTTGCGCCGGGAAACCGGGAGGAGATCCGGGCCAGAATGGAAGAATTAACGGCCAGGCGGAAGGAAAAGCAGCCGTTAGAATACCCCAGCGCCGGCAGCACGTTCAAGCGGCCGGAAGGCTATTTTGCCGGAAAGCTGATCGAGGACGCCGGCTTAAGAGGCTACCGGGTGGGAGGAGCCCAGGTGTCGGAAAAGCACTGCGGGTTTGTGATCAACCGGGGCGGGGCCACCGCCGGCGACATTATGAAGCTGTGCCGTGATGTGCAGCGGACTGTAAAAGAGAAATTCGGCGTGACCCTGGAGATGGAAGTGCGGACTCTGGGGGAATTTGAGGAGCCGGAGGAAGGAATACCGCGATGAAACTGGTGATCGTGACGGGAATGTCGGGGGCCGGAAAGACCGTAGCCCTGAAAATGTTTGAGGATCTGGGCTTTTACTGCGTGGACAACATGCCGGTGCTGCTGATGGAAAAATTTGTGGATCTTCTGAGAGAGCATGACGGGGAGCCGGAAAATGTGGCCATGGGAGTGGACATCCGCAGCGGCGGCGAGCTCTCCCAGCTGCAGGAGGTCCTGGATAAGTGGAGGATGAGAAAGATCCCCTGCCAGATCCTGTTTCTGGATGCCTCTGACCAGGTGCTCATCAAGCGCTACAAGGAGACCAGGCGCAGCCACCCGCTGGCGGGAAACGGCAGGCTGGACAGAGGGATTGCCAGGGAGCGGGAGAAAGTGGCATTTTTAAAACGGCAGGCAGACTACATTCTGGACACCAGCAGCCTGCTCACCAGGGAGCTGAGGGAGGAGCTGGCCAGGATCTTTTCCGGGGGCCAGCCCTACGAGAACCTGTTTGTCACCATCCTCTCCTTCGGCTTCAAGTATGGGATCCCGGCGGACGCCGATCTGGTGTTCGACGTGCGCTTTCTGCCCAACCCCTATTATGTGGAGGAGTTAAAGTATCATACGGGGGAAGAGGCCGGAGTGCAGGACTACGTGATGCAGGGCGGGACCTGTGAGACCTTTCTGGGAAAACTGTTTGACCTGATGGAATTTCTGATTCCCAATTACATTAAAGAGGGGAAAAATCAGCTGGTCATCGCTGTGGGATGCACCGGAGGCAGGCACCGTTCCGTGACGGTGGCGCGGGCCCTCTATCAGAAACTGAAAGAGAAGAAGGAACTGGGAGTGAAGCTGGAGCACCGGGACATTGACAAGGATAACAAGCGGAGGAGCTGAAGGTAAGATGTCATTTTCTTCCAGAGTAAAAGAGGAGCTGTCGAGGCAGATCAGTCCGGCCAGGCACTGCCGGATCGCGGAGATCGCCGCGATTTTAAGCCTCTGCGGCCGGATCCAGATATCTGCCGATGACCGCTACTGCATCAGGATCCACACGGAAAATGTGGCAGTTGCAAGAAAGTACTTTACATTATTGAAAAAAACATTTAATATAGTTACGGATGTGACGATACGTCGTAATGTTCAGCTGCGGAAGAACCATGTCTACACAGTCACGGTAGGAAGGCACGAAGATGCCTGTCGGGTCCTTCACGCGGCGAAGCTCATTGGACCGGACGGGGAGATCCGCGAAAATCTTTCCGTGATCCGGAATGTGGTGACTCAGCAGGCGTGCTGCAGGCGTGCATTTATCCGCGGCGCGTTTTTGGCCGCCGGTTCCATCAGCGATCCGGAAAAATTTTATCATTTCGAGATCGTCTGCGTCACGGAGGCGAAAGCGGAGCAGCTGAGGGAGATCATGAGCACCTTCGGGCTGGACGCCAAGATCGTGAAGCGCAAGAAGTACTATGTGGTGTATATTAAGGAAGGCAGTCAGATCGTGGACGTCCTGAACGTGATGGAAGCGCCGGTGTCCCTGATGGAGCTGGAGAACATCCGGATACTGAAAGAAATGAGGAACAGTGTGAACCGTCAGGTCAACTGTGAGACTGCCAATATCAACAAGACGGTAGCTGCTTCCGTAAAGCAGATAAGGGATATTGAGTATATCCGTGATACAATTGGCTTTGAGAGTCTTCCGGAAAATCTGGAACAGATGGCCCAGGCAAGGCTGTTGAAGCCGGATGCAACACTAAAGGAGCTTGGGGAAGCTCTTGAACCGCCTGTGGGGAAGTCGGGGGTCAACCACCGGCTCCGCCGACTCAGTGAGATTGCCGAAGGCTTAAGGGAACAGGCGCCGGAAACGGATGTTTCCAAGGAATGAGGAGGATTATTATGACAAAAAAGACAATCAGGATTGAACTCGCATCAGGACTCGAAGCAAGACCGGTAGCGATGCTGGTACAGATCGCCAGCCAGTTTGACAGCAGCATCTATGTGGAGAACGGCGACGCCCGTTTCAATGCGAAGAGCATCATGGGAATGATGACCCTTGGTCTTTCCAGCGGTGAGGAGATCACTGTAAGCGCAGACGGAAAGGACGAGGAAGCGGCAATCCGTGAGATTGAAAAGTATCTGAGCACAAAATAAGAGGAAAAATCAGCCTGATCCGGTTGGAAAAGAAAAAAGTGGAAATGTTCTGGAGACAGCAGATGCGCTGTCTCCTTTTTATATGTTTTATATGTCTGAGGCTTTGAGCTGGTAGCCGATGCCCCGTATGGTTTTTAAATATTTCGGGTGGTTGGGATCCTCCTCGATCTTCATGCGCAGCCGGCGGATGTGGACCATGATTGTGTTGTCATCGACCATGCTGTCGTTCCAGACGTGGGTGTAGATCTGTTCCTTCGTCAGGATCCGGTTGACGTTATTCATAAAATACTTCATGAGGAGAGCTTCTTTGCTGGAGAGGGGAATCTCCTCCCCGTTCTTATAAAGTTTCATCTCGTCGCAGACATACTGAAATTCTCCGGCAGTGAGGATCGTGTGTCCGCTCGGAGCGGACAAAGAGATGCGCCGCAGACATGCCTTTACCTTTGCGCACAGAACCATGGTGCTGAAGGGCTTGGTGATATAGTCATCAGCGCCGATTCCCAGGGCCAGCACCTTGTCTGTCTCCGCCTGACGTCCGCTGAGGACGAAGACGGGGGTCAGGATCCCATGGGTGCGCAGATAATTGATCACCTGAAATCCATCCATATCTTCCATGATCAGATCCAGGATGATCAGAGAATAGGAGCGCTGTTCTGCCATATGTACGGCTTCGATGCCGCCAGGGGCTTCTTCCGTGGAAAAGCCTTCCGCGCCCAGGACCCGGCAGATAATGCGCCGAATGGCCGGGTCATCATCGACTACCAATATATTCTGATGTTCTGCCATAGTGGAGCTCCTTTCCGAACGTTTTGTCCCACTAGTATAGCATGAACGCAGGGGAAAATCAGTAACGCATGTTTACCTTACAAAAATTTAAGGTAACATAGACACTGAGTTAAGATGCACATAGTATAATTCTTTCAACAGGAAAAATTGTGCAAAAAGCACAAAAGAAAGAGAGGGAATGTGATGAAGAAACGGATGATGAAGGCAGCGGCTCTGTTCATGTCAGCGGTGATGACCCTGTCTCTGGCAGCGTGCGGAGGCGGCTCCGGCAGTGGGACGACCCAGGCGGCCGGCGCAGATGGGGAAGCAGCGGACGCGGCTGACTGGAAGTGGGAGAGAAAAGTGACGATCGTATGCCCCTGGGGCGTAGGCGGCGGAGCAGACGGAACGTTAAGACCGCTGCAGCCCGCTCTGGAGGAGGAACTGGGAGTTCCGGTAGAGATCGTGAACGTAGAGGGAGCCGGCGGCGCCAACGGCGTAAATTATGCGTACAAGCAGCCGGCCGACGGATATACCTATATGCTGGGAACCCAGTCCCTGATCATGCTGGATCTGCAGAAGATCCTTCCCATGGATTTCAAGGCAGAATTTATCCCGGTTTCCAAGCTGGTTCACTCCATCCTGATCGTGGGATCCTCCGCGAAGGCGATGGAAGGCAAATACACCAACTTTGATGAATTTATTGAATACGCGAAGAATCATCCCCAGGAGCTGAGCTGCGGCATGCTGACCGCTACGGGAGCTGACTCCGTGGCCATGAAGCAGACCCTGGCCGGCGGCCTTGGATGCGACGTGACGGAAGTGGAAGATTACGTGAAGATCGTCAGCTACTCCAGCGGTTCTGAGATGAGCTCCGCTATGGCAGGCGGCCACATCCACATCAGCATCAGCGGTATTGACGAGGTAAAAGGTCTGGTTGAGTCCGGCGATATCGTTCCGCTCATCTCTCTGTCCGAGGAGAGAATGTCCACCTACCCGGAGATCGAGTGCACCGGTGAGAAGGGCATCGATTCCTATATCGGAACCTGGCGCGGAATCTTCTGCCGCACGGACACTCCGGCAGCTGCAGTGGCGGCTATGGACGAGGCGATCAAGAAAGCCTGGGACAGCCCCGATTATCAGGAGTTTTTAAAGAATGCCGTATATCTGGACCGTGAAGGCTATCAGACGGGAGCCGATTTCCAGGGGCTGATCGATCAGGAATATACGACTTTTGAAGAGTATCTGAAGGGCGCAGGACTGATGTAAGGACCTGTTTTAGATAAGGGGATAAGTATGGTAATAGAATTAATCGTAAACGTATTGCTGCTTGGCTTTTGTATTTTCTGCTTTGGTTATGTAGGCGCGACAATGCCTGTGTCAGCGGTCAACGAGCTGGGGGCAGAGCAGTGGCCCCAGGGCATCCTGATCCTGCTGATCCTGGCGATTCTGTGGAATATTTTCAAATTTTTCCGGGTTCACAAGCCGGCGGAGATCTCAGAAGCGTTCCGGGCCTTTCCGGGAGACGTGGTAGGATTTTTTAAGAGCAAACTGTTTTTCGGCATGGTGCTGGTGGTGGTCATGGCCATGGCCTATGAGCCGGTGGGCTTTATGGTGACCTGTTTTGTATTCCTGATGGCTTACGGACTGCTTCTGGGCCAGAGAAATATTGCCCTCTTGGTGGGAACTTCTCTGCTGATCACCGTGATTCTGTATGTAGGCTTCTCCGTGTTTCTGGGCGTGCTTCTTCCCAGAGGAAATATTTCCTTCCTGAGAGACTTTGCGCTGTTTGTGGAATCTCTTGTTCCGTCATTCTAAGGGAGGTAGCATATGGAATTATTGACAAGTGGATTATCGGTTGTATTTCAGCCTGCAATGTTTCTGCTGATTATCTTCGCCGTGTTTCTCGGCACTCTGTTCGGGGCTCTTCCCGGAGTGTCCGCGACCATGGCCGTGACGCTGGGAATCCCGTTCACCTACAAGATGGACGCGGTGAGCGCCATAGCGTTTCTGGTAGCCATCTACTGCGCCTCAATCACCGGAGGCGGCATGACGGCTATCCTGTTTAAGATCCCGGGCGTGCCTTCCAGTGCCCCCACCACCTACGACGGCTATCCCATGGCCCAGAGAGGTGAGGCCGGAAAGGCACTGGGAATGCAGCTGGTCTGCTCCGCCATCGGCGGAATGTTCGCGGCAGTCTGCATGCTGCTCTTAAGCCCACAGCTGACTCAGGCGGCCCTGAGTTTCGGCCCTTCTGAGCTGTTTGCCATCTCCTTTATGGGCCTGTCGATTCTGACCAGCCTGGAGACGGACAATATCTGCCGCACTATTATTTCCGGTCTTTTGGGACTGCTGCTGGCCTGCATCGGCCTGGATCCCCTGCTGGGAGTTCCCAGACTGACCTTCGGCACGCGTTTCCTCACCTCCGGAATTGAGATGATCCCGGTGATGATCGGATTCTTCGCCGTGACTGAGGTGCTGAAGCAGACGGCTAAGCCTTCCAAGCTGACGGCGGTGGGAGGAAACAGCAGCATGTCTGCCAAGATGCCCAGCCTGAAGGAGTTTCTCTCCGTAAAATGGATCGTTGCCAGATGTTCCGTGGTGGGAACCATCATCGGCATCCTTCCCGGAGCGGGAGCCACCATCGCTTCTTTCATGTGCTACTCCATGGAGCAGAAGCTCTCCAAGCATCCTGAGAAATTCGGAACCGGATGTCTGGACGGAATCGCAGCTCCTGAGACGGGCAACAACGCCGCTACCGGCGGAGCCATGGTGCCTCTTCTGTCATTGGGTATCCCCGGCGGAAACGCCGCGGCGATCATGATGTCCGCCCTGGTATTAAAGGGAGTGACGATGGGGCCGCTGCTGCTGATCGATCAGCCCCAGTTTCTGTCCGCCACCTTCGCGTCCATGTTCGTGTCCAACATCGTAATGGTGTTGGCCGCGATCCTCATCGCAAAGGTGTTCGTGCAGATCCTGAAGGTGCCCTACAGCATCCTGGGGCCGACCATCATCATGATGGCGACCATCGGTGCCTACGCTACGAAGAACACGGCAGTGGACGTGATCCTGATGGCAGTGGCCGGACTGGCCGGATTCCTGCTGGTAAAGTGCAAATTCAACAGCTCTGCAATGATCCTTGGCCTTGTGCTGGGAACGATCTGTGAGTCCAACCTGCGCCGCGCCGTGACCATCATCCAGGGCGACACTCTGACTGAGGCGTTCATCAATCTGCTGAAGCGCCCCGTGACCGGAGTTGTCATGCTGGTATGTATGGTGGTCCTGCTGTGGCCGGTGGTGAAGCCTCTGGTTGCAAAAAAAGCAAAGGCACAGTAAAATCTGCAGTGTAGAAAAAAGAGAGGATGCTGCGGAACCGGGCAGTTTAGACAGCTGCCTGGTTTCACAGCACCCTCTTTTGGAGTGAAAGGGGACAGACTGTGAATCGGAAGAAATTTCAGATAAAAATGGAACTGGCGATGGTAAAGCCGGTATGCATCGGCGCCGTATTTCTGGGAATTTTCTTTTTTGCGGCGGGAAGGTGGGCGGCAGCCCTGTGCATGCTTTTAGGCTCTTATCTGCTGGAGAAATCCATGTACCGCTGTCCGGCCTGCAAAAAGAAGCTGGACATGAAATATCCTCTGCCGAAGGGGGCCCGCTGTCCGTTCTGCGGGGCCGTACTGAGGGAGAAAAAATAGAGACTGGCGCAGGGGACAGGAGGAGAAAAGAGGATGAACTGCCTGAAGAAAAGTACAAAAAAACTGGTCATGCCCCTGATCGGGCTTCTGATCTTTCTGATGACGTATCTTATGAGCGTGACTTATTCCGCCTATATGGACGTGGTGAGGGAAGAACGGCAGGAAAATCTTCTCCTGATCTCCCGGGCAGTCTCCCGCAATCTTCAGAATTTTTTCACCGAGCAGATCCGCAAGGTGGATATCCTCACCCAGACTCCCGGCTTTCAGGAGGGATTTGAAGATTTCTATGAAAACGGGGACGACCAGGGGATGAAGGAGTACATCTTTTCCTATATGCAGTCCCATCAGCAGGGACTTGCCAGCATCTATGTGCTGGACCAGGACGGAGAGCCGATCTTCCACTACGATCAGTATCCGTTTGTGGGCCTGCTGGACGGCATTGATCTGGATCTGCACCAGTATGCCGGCGGGAAAAAGAGCGGGATCGGCGAGCTGGTGGGCCTGCTGGACGGTCAGTACGGAGTGACGCTGGTGAACAATATTTACGGCGGCAGCGGCTATCTGGGCACTGTGGTCTGTGTGCTGGATATGGAGGAGATCAGCCGGCAGTACATCGAGATTCTCAGCCCGGAAAACGGCGGATATATCACAGTGAAGGATGAAAATGGAACGGTGATCATCCATCCGGAGGAGCGGATGGTGAGATTTAACTACAGAAGGGACCTGGAAGGCTTTGATGAGTACGCCAGGTACGATTCTCTCCGGAACATGCTGGAAAAACAGTACAGCGTGGAGGAGGGGAGCAGTGTATATGTGGAATATTCCAACAATATTCTGCCGCCGACACAGCTGATGGCGTCATTTTCCCGCATGAACTTAAACGGGATCTCCTGGTACGTGTCCGCGGTCATGCCTTACCGGGCGGCCATGCAGACGGAGACGTCCGGGATGCGCCATCTGGGGCTGCTGGCGGTGGTGATCTGCGCTCTGATTCTGACAGGCGGCGCCATTATTCACCATCAGCGGCGGGAAAGACAGAAGCTGAAGATGGAGACGAAATATCTGAGGGATATGAACCGCACTCTGGAGGAGCTGCACAGGAGCCAGGAGCAGATCCGCCATTACCAGAAGCTGACGACCATCGGGATGCTGGCCGGCGGGATCGTCCATGAGTTCAACAATCTGCTCACCCCTGTCATTGGGTACGCGGAGTTTCTCATGGAGCAGATGGGAAAAAAGAGCGAGTACTACGGAGATCTGAAGGAGATCTACAAGGCGGGAATGAGAGGAAAGGAGATTGTGGAGCAGATCCTGCCCTTCAGCAGAAAAGAGATGGAGACGGGACTGTTTGCCCCGGTGAGCATTGACGCGGTGGCGGATGAGGCCCTGCGGGCGATGGAGCTGCTGAAGCCGTCCAGCGTACAGATTGAGAAAAAGCTGGGGGCGGCCGGCGTCAACGTGTACGGGAGCGCCACCCAGATCTACCAGGTGCTCTTGAATCTGTACTCCAACGGCTGTCAGGCCATGGAAAAGAACGGAGGCGTGCTGACCGTGGAGAGCCGCCGGATCGGCAGAGACCAGGTTCCGGAGGAATACCGGGAGGTCGCGGACATCGACTACGTGGAGATCGTCATCTCCGACACGGGATGCGGGATCGAAAAAGAGATGCTGAAGCAGATTTTTGACCCCTTCTTCACGACGAAGCGGAAGGGGACGGGCCTGGGACTTTCTGTGGTGAAAAACATCATGGTCAATCACAGCGGATTTATTCTGGCGGAGAGCGAGGCCGGAAAAGGGAGTCAGTTTCACCTGTATTTCCCGGCGACCCAGCTGCCGGTGGAGGAGACGGAAGCGGACCGGCAGACAGAGCGGGAAGGAAAGAGGATCCCGGTCCTTCTGGTGGATGACGACGAGCAGATCGTGAAATATCTGAAGAGAAGGCTGATGCTTAAGGGATACCAGACAGAAGCCTATACGGACGCCCAGAGGGCGATGGAAGTGCTGGGCAGGGGCGACAGAAACTGGCGCATCCTGATCGTGGATGACACGATGCCTAAGTACAGAGGAACTGCCCTGGCCAGAAAGGCCAAGCAGAGGAAAGGTTTAAAGGTGATCCTGCTCACCGGCCTGGTGGGACGGGATGCCGTTCTCATGAAGGAGCAGGGGATCGTGGACGAGATTCTGCTGAAACCGGTCCGGTTTAAAGCTTTGCTGGAGACGATGGAACGGATGATGAAAAATAAGGATGGGGGAGATCATGGGAGGGAAGGTTTTCGCAAAGAGGAGGAAAATGCTGCTCATCATGGCGGCGGTGGCCCTGATGACAGCATTTCTGATGAGCTGTACAGTGAAGGAGACGGAGATGGCGGCAGAGGACGTCTATCCTAGGGAGGCAGTGGAGATGATCGCGCCGGCGGGGCCGGGGAGCGGCTTTGATCTGACGATCCGGGCCGTTTCCCAGTGTCTGATCGGCTCCGGCCTGGTTCTGGTCCCTCTCCCGGTGACGAACAAGCCGGGAAAGGGAGGCAGCGCGGCGCTGGAATATCTGGCGGGAAAGCGGGGAGAGGACAACGTGCTCTCCATATTTTCGCCGCCGATCTGCCTGGTTCATTTAAACGGAACCACATCGTATAATTATAAGGAAAACACCACGCCGGTGGCGAAGCTCCTGGTGGATTACGGGTGCTTTGCGGTGAGATGTGATTCGCCCTATGAGAGTATCGGGGATGTGATGGATGCGCTGAGAGAAGATCCGGGAAGTCTGACCGTGGGCGGGACCTCCTCAGTCTGGTCCATGGATCACATACAGTTCCTGTCGGTGGCCAGGGCAGCGGGAGTGGACGGTCTGGACCAGATCGTGTACGAGGGATATGAAAACGGCGGAGCGGTGTCCAGCCTGATGGGAGGCCGCATCGACGTGCTTTCCGCCGGCATCAGCGACGTAGTGGGCCTGATGGAGAGCGGAGATCTGCGGGTATTGGCGGTGACGGCCGGAGAGCGGCTGGAAAATGAAAAAATGGCGGAGGTCCCCACCTGCAGAGAGGAAGGGATCGACGTGGAATTTTCCAACTGGCGGGGGTTGTTCGGGCCGGCGGATATGCCGGATTATGCCCTGGAGTACTGGGAGCGCACCTTAAAGGAGATGTCGGAGACAGATGGGTGGAGGGAAACCTGCAGCCGTTACGGCTGGACAGAGGATTTTGAAGGTCATGAGGAGTTCGGAAAGTTTCTGGACGGGATCAACGAGGAATATCAGGAACTTTTGGACGAGGTAAAAGGGCTGGAGCCTGCACTCCAGTGAGATGAGGCCGGCGCGGAGAGGGGATTCCGCTGCCGGCCTTCTGCAGTTTTTTCCGGCTCTTTTTCTTCAGATTTTTCCGAGCCTTCTTCAGATTTCTCCGGCCCTTTTGCCGTTGAAGGAACGGCTCCGGTGTGGTAAGATGAAAGGGAATGAGTGACGGAATCTGACAACGGAAGGGAGAAGGACGATGGCATTTACACATCTGCACGTCCACACGGAATACAGCCTGCTGGACGGCTCCAGCAAAATCGAGGAGCTGGTGGCCAGGGCGAAGGAGCTGGGCATGGACAGCCTGGCAATCACAGACCACGGCGTCATGTACGGCGCGGTGGCATTTTATAAAGCGGCGAAAGCGGCCGGGATCAAGCCCATACTGGGAAGCGAGGTCTATGTGGCGCCCGGTTCCCGGTTTGACAGAGAGCCGGGGGGAGGCCAGGACCGGTATTACCACCTGGTGCTTCTGGCAGAAAATGATACAGGTTATCATAATCTGATGAAGATCGTGTCGAAGGGCTTTGTGGACGGCTTCTATTATAAGCCTAGAGTGGATTATGAAATTCTGGAGCAGTACCACGAGGGGGTGATCGCCCTGAGCGCCTGTCTGGCTGGGGAAGTGCCCAGGTATCTGGAGAGGGGACTTTATGACCAGGCAAAAGAGGCGGCTCTCAGGTATGAGAACATATTCGGAAAGGGCAACTTTTTTCTGGAGCTGCAGGACCACGGGATCCCGGCCCAGAAGATGGTCAACCAGGGGCTGCTGCGGCTGAGCAGGGAGTTGGGCATCGACCTGGTGGCGACCAACGACATCCACTACACCTACGACACAGATGTGGAGGCCCACGACATCTTGCTGTGCATCCAGACAGGGAAAAAGGTGGCGGACGAGAACCGGATGCGGTATGAGGGCGGCCAGTACTACTGCAAGTCGGAGGAGGAGATGCGGCGCCTGTTTCCCTACGCCCAGGATGCCATTGACAACACGCAGAAGATCGCAGACCGCTGCAACGTGGAAATCGAGTTCGGCGTGACGAAGCTGCCGCGGTACGAGGTGCCGGAAGGCTACGATTCCTGGAGCTACCTGAACTACCTCTGCGACGAGGGCATGAAAAAGCGCTATCCAGAGGACGACGGGACACTGAGAAAACGGCTGGATTATGAGCTGGACGTGATCCATACCATGGGATATGTGGATTATTTCCTGATCGTATGGGATTTCATCCATTTTGCAAAGTCCAACGGCATTAGCGTGGGGCCGGGAAGAGGCTCGGCGGCGGGCAGCATCGTCTCCTACTGTCTGGAGATCACAGACATTGACCCGATCCGCTACAATCTGCTCTTTGAGCGTTTCCTGAACCCGGAGCGCGTGTCCATGCCGGATATTGATGTGGACTTCTGCTTCGAGAGACGGCAGGAAGTGATCGATTACGTGGTGCAGAAATATGGAAAGGACCAGGTGGTGCAGATCGTCACCTTCGGTACCTTTGCCGCCAGAGGCGTGGTCCGGGACGTGGGCCGCGTGCTGGATATGCCCTACGCTAAATGCGACTCCATTGCCAAGATGATCCCAAAGGATCTGGGGATCACGCTGGACAAGGCGCTAAAGAGCAGCCCGGACCTTAGGAATGCCTATCAGACGGACGATGAAGTGCGGTATCTCATCGACATGTCGAAGCGTCTGGAGGGGCTTCCCCGCCACACCTCCATGCACGCCGCCGGAGTGGTGATTAGCCGGACCAATGTGGACGAGTACGTGCCTCTCTCCAGAGGAGCGGACGGAACCATCACCACCCAGTTTACCATGACGGAGCTGGAGGAGCTGGGCCTTCTGAAAATGGATTTCCTGGGCCTGCGGACTCTGACGGTGATCCAGAACGCGGTGGAGCAGGCGGAGAAAAACCACAATGTGAAAATCGACCTGCTGAAGATCGACTACAACGACCCGGCGGTCATGGACATGATCGGCAGCGGAAAGGACGAGGGCGTGTTCCAGCTGGAGAGCGGGGGAATGAAGAGCTTTATGAAGGAGCTGAAGCCCCGCACTCTGGAGGACATTATCGCCGGGATCTCCCTCTACCGCCCGGGTCCCATGGATTTTATCCCTAAATATCTGAAGGGGAAAAATGACCCCTCCGCCATCACCTACGACTGCCCCCAGATGGAACCCATTCTGGAGCCCACCTACGGCTGCATTGTCTACCAGGAGCAGGTGATGCAGATCGTGCGGGATCTGGCGGGATACACTATGGGCCGCAGCGATCTGGTGCGGAGAGCCATGTCAAAGAAAAAGGCGTCGGTGATGGAGAAGGAGCGCCAGAATTTCGTTTACGGCAATGAGGCGGAGGGCGTAAAGGGCTGCATCGCCAACGGTATTGACGAGAAGACGGCAAACCATATTTACGACGAGATGATCGACTTCGCAAAGTACGCCTTCAACAAGTCCCACGCGGCCTGCTACGCGGTGGTTTCCTACCAGACGGCCTACCTGAAATACTACTATCCGCAGGAATTTATGGCGGCTCTGCTGACCTCTGTGCTGGACAATGTGACGAAGATCTCGGAGTACATTCTGACCTGCCGGCAGATGGGCATAAACATCCTCCCGCCGGACATCAACGAGGGAGTGAGCGGTTTCTCCGTCTCCGGAAACAACATCCGCTACGGTCTTTCCGCCATCAAGAGCATCGGGCGGAACGTGGTGGAGGCCATTGTGCGGGAGAGAGAGCTGGCCGGCCCGTTCACTTCGCTGGATGACTTCGTCAGCCGCATGAGCGGGAAGGAAGTGAACAAAAAGACGGTGGAAAACTTCATCAAAGCGGGAGCCATGGACAGCCTGCCGGGAAACAGAAGGCAGAAGCTGATGGTGGTGCCGGAGATGATGGACCAGAAGAGCAGAGAGCGGAAAACTTCCATGGAAGGCCAGCTGAGCCTGTTTGACTTTGCCGCCGAGGAAGACCGGGAGAACTTCCAGATCACCATGCCGAAGGTGGACGAATTCCCCAGGGAGGAAATGCTGGCCATGGAAAAAGAGGTGCTGGGCGTGTATGTCACCGGCCATCCCCTGGAAGAATATGAGGAAGGATGGAGAAAGAACATCACCGCCATGACCACGGATTTTATCGTGGATGAGGACACGGACGAGGCGAAGGTCTCCGACGGACAGATGGTGACGGTGGGCGGCATGGTGAGCGACCGGGTGATCAAGATCACCAAAACGGGAAAGAACATGGCGTTTGTCACTCTGGAGGACCTGGTGGGATCGGTGGAAGTGCTGGTGTTTCCGAAGGATTTCGAGGCGAACCGGGAGCTTTTAAATGAAGACGCGAAGCTGTTTATCCGGGGGCGTGTGTCTCTGGGGGATGAACCGGTGGGGAAACTGATCTGCGAGCAGGTGATTCCGTTTTCCGGGATTCCGAAGGAGTTGTGGCTGCAGTTTGCGGACAAGGAGTCGTACATGGAAGCGGAGAAGGGGCTGATGGACGTGCTGCGCCTGTCAGACGGAAACGACCGGGTGATCATCTACCTGAAGAAGGAGAAGGCGAAGAAAATCCTGCCGCCGGGCTGGAATGTGGAGGCGGACCGGGAACTTTTGGGGAAATTGACGGAATTGTATGGTGAAAAAAATGTCAAGGTTGTAGAAAAAACTATTGAAAAGATAAGAAAAATGAATTAGAATAACTTTTGATTGATGTATATAAATAAGAACAATATGGAGGGATTGACTATGGCGAAAGAAGTGAAAACGATTGGTGTATTGACAAGCGGCGGTGATGCACCGGGCATGAATGCAGCAATCCGGGCAGTAGTCAGAACCGCAATTCATAAAGGATTAAAGGTTAAAGGAATCATGAGAGGCTATGCCGGCCTGCTTCAGGAAGAGATCGTGGACATGGACGGCCTGAGCGTAGCGGATATTATCAACCGCGGCGGCACCATCCTGTACACGGCCAGATGCCAGGAGTTCACCACTCCCGAGGGACAGCAGAAGGGCGCGGAGATCTGCCGCAAGCACGGAATTGACGGAATCGTAGTCATCGGCGGCGACGGCTCTTTCCAGGGCGCGGGAAAACTGTCCGCTCTGGGCATCAATACCATCGGACTTCCGGGCACCATCGACCTGGACATCGCATGTACCGATTACACCATCGGCTTCGACACGGCTGTGAACACGGCTATGGAGGCCATTGACCGGATCCGCGACACCTCCACTTCCCACGAGCGCTGCAGCATCGTAGAGGTTATGGGCCGCAACGCCGGATATATCGCTCTCTGGTGCGGAATTGCCAACGGCGCGGAGGACATCCTGCTTCCGGAGAAGTACGACGGAGACGAGCAGATGCTGATCAACCGCATCATCGACAACCGCAAGAGAGGCAAAAAACATCATATTATCATCAACGCAGAGGGAATCGGACACTCCGCATCCATGGCCAAGAGGATTGAGGCTGCTACCGGCATTGAGACGAGAGCCACCATCCTGGGACACATGCAGAGAGGCGGCACGCCCACCTGCAAGGACAGAATGTACGCTTCCATCATGGGAGCCAAGGCAGTGGACCTGCTGGCAGAGGGAAAGAGCAA
Organism: Candidatus Lachnoclostridium pullistercoris; assembly: GCA_019119775.1. GTDB lineage: Bacteria > Bacillota > Clostridia > Lachnospirales > Lachnospiraceae > Lachnoclostridium_A > Lachnoclostridium_A pullistercoris. Next base: position 37,314 of record DWWL01000076.1, read on the forward strand.
CCGCGTGGTAGCCTACAAGGGCGGAGCGTTTGTAGACTTTGACATCCAGGAAGCTCTGGCCATGAAGAAGGACATCCCGGAGGACGAGTACGAGATCAGCAGGATCCTGGTGAGATAATCAGACTGTAAGAAAGAATCCCGCTGTTATATGAAGAAAGCGGACAGGGGAGGATTCTCTTCCTCTGTCCTCTGTGTTTTCCCGGTCAGCCCGCAGCGGTGTTTCCGGCTATCCGGGATCCGGCACACGGCTGCCCGCAAGGATGGCGGCCGTCTGCCGGGCTCAGCACACAAAAAGCACACAAAAGCGCCTTTCAGGGCAGCTCCGCCCTGGAAGGCGCTTTTTGCCTTGCATAATAGAAATGGGAATGGTATAATATGAGCGCAAGTGGGCCTGCGGGAGCTGTCATAGTCCTGCCAGCCGGCAAAAAGACCAAATGCAAATTGACACCGCATGTTTTCACAGTCTGGTGCCAACTTGCATTTGACCTTTTTCATTTCACCCGAAAGTCCGCCTATGGCGGACACTTTTAACCATAGGGCAGAAACCGCAGAGGCGGGGACTGTATACGCATACTTAAACTCAGGAGGAGAAAACATGACCAGAAGAGAACTGAGGGAGCACTGTTTTAAAATGCTTTTCAGCGCTAATTTTTATGATACCGAAGAGGCAGAGCAGCAGCTGGACCGCTATTTTGACGCTCCCGAGGAGGACGAGACGGACGCGGACGGAAAGACGGAGGTGCTCCATCAGGTCGGCCTTGGGGAAAAAGACAGAGAATATCTTCACAGCCGTGTGGAACATATAATAGAAGCGATCCCGGAGCTGGACGCCAGCCTTAACCAGGTGGCGGAAGGCTGGAAGACCCGCCGCATGGGAAAGGTGGAGCTGACGATCCTGCGCCTGGCGCTTTATGAGATGAAGAAAGATGATTCCATACCGGAGAAGGTGGCGATCAATGAGGCGGTGGAGCTGGCCAAAAAGTTCGGCGGAAATGATTCCCCGGCATTTGTAAACGGAATTCTGGCAAAGCTGGTGTAGCCTATGGCCAGCGTGTATTCCGTATCCCAGGTAAACGCCTATATCAAGAACATGTTTCTGCAGGATTTTGCCCTCAGCCGGATCTCCGTGAGGGGAGAGGTTTCCAACTGCAAATACCACACATCAGGACACATCTATTTCACCCTAAAAGACGGAAACAGCGCCATTCCCGCCGTGATGTTCGCGGGAAACAGAGGCGGCCTCTCGTTTGAACTGCGGGAGGGGCAGCAGGTGGTGGCGGCCGGCTCCATCGACGTGTATGAGAGAGACGGACGCTATCAGCTCTATGCCAAAAAGATCACTCTGGACGGAACGGGAGATCTGTTTCTCCGGTTTCAGAAGCTGAGAGACGAGCTGGAGGAGATGGGCATGTTTGCCAGAGAGTACAAGCAGCCCATTCCCAGATACGCGAGGACGGTGGGCATTGTCACCGCCAGCACCGGGGCGGCGATCCGGGATATTATGAACATTGCAAAGCGGAGAAATCCTTATGTGCAGCTGGTCCTCTGCCCGGCCCTGGTCCAGGGAGAGCAGGCCAAGTACAGCATTGTAAGAGGGATCGAGACGCTGGATCAGCTGGGCCTGGATGTGATGATCGTGGGCCGCGGAGGCGGTTCCATCGAGGATCTGTGGGCGTTTAACGAAGAAATGGTGGCGAGAGCCATTTTCAACTGCCGGACTCCGGTGATCTCAGCGGTGGGACATGAGACGGATGTGACGATCGCCGATTATGTGGCCGATCTGCGGGCCCCCACGCCCTCCGCGGCGGCAGAGCTGGCGATTTTTGACTATCAGCAGTTTGAGGAGCAGGTCCGGTTCGGGCGGGAGCGCCTGGAGCGGGCCATGGCCAGGACTCTGGAGCAGAAGAAATTTCAGACCAGAGATCTGGAGTACCGGCTGAAACTGCGCCATCCGGAGCGGCAGCTCAATGAAAAGAGGCAGTTTCTGGCGGATGCCCAGGACCGTCTGGAGACTCTTATGGAAACGCGGCTGGAACGCAGCCGCCACCGCCTGGCGCTGCTGGCGGGCAGGCTCTCCGGCCTGTCGCCTCTGGAGAAATTAAAAAGCGGCTACGGATTTGTGACGGACGGGGACGGCAGACGGCTGAAGTCTGTATTCCAGGTGAAGAAGGGGGATCCGTTTCATGTGTATCTGGCGGACGGAAAACTGACCGGAACGGTGACAGAGCTGACGCCGGGCGGGGCAGGAGCGGAGGAAGGCTGAGCCGGCCGGAGAATGGCGTCGGAAGAGCAGCTGATCCGGCCGGGAGTCCGGAAACACAGACAGAAAACAGGGGCCGGCCGGCAGGGCCGGGGCCGATGACAGGAGGAAAAGACCATGTCGCCGAAGAAAAAAGAAGAACAGGAGCAGGAGCTGTCCATCGAGGAAACCTTTGCCAGGCTGGAGGAGGTCTTAAAGAAGATGGAGGAAGGGGAGTGCTCCCTGGAAGAATCCTTCCGCTGCTATGAGGAGGGAATGAAACTGGTGAAATCATGTCATGATAAGATAGACCGGGTAGAGAAGCGGATTCAGGTACTCGGAGGGGAAGGAGAAGAAGAATGACGGGAAAGGAGAAACTGGCTGAGCGGACAGCTCAGGCGGAGGAGATCATAAAGAAATATCTTCCTCCCGCGGAGGGATTTCAGAAAACGGTGCTGGACGCCATGGATTACAGCGTAAATGCGGGGGGAAAGAGACTGCGTCCGGTGATGATGAGAGAAAGCTACCGGATGTTCGGCGGAAGCGGAGAGGAGATCGAGCCGTTTATGGCGGCCATCGAGATGATACATACCTCGTCCCTGATCCACGACGACCTGCCCTGCATGGACAACGACACGCTGAGGCGGGGAAAGCCTACGGCCTGGGTCAAGTACGGCTACGACATGGCAGTGCTGGCCGGGGATGGGCTGATGATCTACGCCTTTGAGACGGCGGCCAAGGCCCTGGCCATGGGGGCAGACCCGGAGCGGACGGCCCGGTGCATGGGGATCCTGGCGGAGAAGACTGGCATTTACGGGATGATCGGCGGCCAGACGGTGGATGTGGAGCTGACCAATCAGCCGATTCCGAGAGAGAAGCTGGATTTTATCTACCGCCTGAAGACGGGGGCTCTGCTGGAGGCGTCCATGATGATCGGGGCGGTCCTGGCGGGAGCGTCTGAGGAGGAAGTGAAGACGGTGGAGAAGATCGCCTCCCTGGTGGGAGTGGCGTTCCAGATCCAGGATGATATTCTGGATGTGACCAGCAGCGCGGAGGTGCTGGGAAAACCGGTGCTCAGCGATGAGAAAAACAACAAGACCACATACGTGACTCTGGAGGGCCTTGAGAAGGCGAAGGCGGACGAAAAGGAATTTTCCGCTCAGGCGGCAGAACTGCTCCGCTCCCTCCGCGGAGATCACGAATTTTTGGAAGAACTGATCAATATGCTGACCGACCGGAAACACTGATCCGGGCGTTCAGGGAAAAGGTACATGGATATGATACTGGAACAGATACAGAATCCGGATGATATAAAAAAGTTAAACAGTGAAGAGTTGAAAATGCTGGCCCAGGAGATCAGGGAGTTCCTGATCGAAAAGATCAGCGTCACCGGCGGGCATCTGGCTTCCAATCTGGGAGTGGTGGAGCTGACCATTGCCCTGTTTCTGAGCTTTCAGCTGCCGGAGGACAAGATCGTCTGGGACGTGGGCCATCAGGCCTATACCCACAAGATCTTAAGCGGCAGGCGGGAAATGTTTGACGATCTGCGCCAGTACGGCGGGATCAGCGGTTTCCCAAAGAGGAAGGAAAGCCCTTACGACGCCTTTGACACCGGGCACAGCTCGACTTCCATCTCCGCCGGACTGGGCCTGGCCCAGGGGAGGGATATCCTGGGACAGGACCACTATGTGGTGTCCGTCATCGGGGACGGCGCCTTAACCGGCGGCATGGCCTACGAGGCGTTAAACAATGCGGCCAGGATGAATCGGAATTTCATCATCGTGCTGAATGACAACAAGATGTCCATCTCGGAAAATGTGGGAGGCATGTCCCGCTATTTAAACGGGATCCGCACCGGGGAAGGCTACAACGGGCTGAAGCGGATGGTCAACAGCGGCCTGGAAAAGCTGCCGGTGGTGGGGAAGCCCCTGATCGACAAGATCACCCGGACCAAAAACGGCATCAAACAGCTGCTGATCCCGGGAATGCTCTTTGAAAATATGGGGATCACCTATCTGGGGCCGGTCAACGGCCACGATATCCGGGCGCTGCAGAAAGTGTTCCGGGAGGCGAAAAAACTGGACCATGCGGTGCTGGTCCATGTGCTCACAAAGAAAGGAAAGGGCTACGCCCCGGCGGAGAAAAATCCCGCCCGCTTTCACGGCGTCAGTCCCTTTGACATAAAGACGGGAAAGCTGAAGTCAAAGAAGGTGTATCCGGATTATACGGATATTTTTGCGAAAAAAATCTGCGAGCTGGCGGAAAAAGACCAGAGGATCGTGGCGGTGACGGCCGCCATGCCGGACGGAACGGGCCTGAAGGCATTTTCCAGGCGTTTTCCAGGCCGATTCTTCGATGTGGGGATCGCCGAGGAGCACGCGGTGACGTCGGCGGCCGGAATGGCGGCCGCGGGGCTGAGGCCGGTGGTGGCTGTGTACTCTTCTTTTCTCCAGAGAGGCTACGACCAGGTGGTCCACGACGTGTGCCTCCAGGACCTGCCGGTCTTATTCTGCATCGACCGGGCAGGGCTTGTGGGAAGCGACGGGGAAACCCACCAGGGGATTTTTGACTATTCCTATCTGACTTCTGTGCCGAACATGACGGTGATGGCTCCGAAAAATCTGTGGGAGCTGCGGGATATGCTGGATTTTGCCATGACCTACGACCGGCCGCTGGCCATCCGCTACCCTAGAGGACAGGCCTACCGGGGGCTGAAGGAATTTCAGGCGCCGGTGGTGTACGGAAAGGGTGAAATGCTCTTTGAGGAGAAGGATTACGCCCTGCTGGCGGTGGGCAGCATGGTGAGCACGGCGGAGCATGTGCGGGAAAAATGGAAGGAAGCCGGATTTTCCTGCACTCTGGCCAACGGGCGCTTTGTGAAGCCCATAGACACAGAGCTTCTGGACCGCCTGGCAGAGCGCCACAGCCGTCTGGTCACACTGGAGGAAAACGTTCTCCAGGGCGGCTATGGGCTGGCGGTGACGGCGTACATTCACGAGCATTACCCCTGGATCAGGGTGTTAAACATCGCGCTGCCGGACGCTTATGTGGAACACGGAAATGTTTCCCGATTAAGAGAGTGTCTGGGCATTGACAGCGATTCTGTGATCCGCAGGATGAAGGAATTTTTCCTGGAGGAAGAGACGAGGAGAGACGAATGAAGGAACGGTTAGACGTTTTGCTGGTAAACAGGGGTCTGGCCCAGTCCAGAGAGAAGGCGAAGGCCATTATCATGTCCGGCATCGTGTATGTGGACGGACAGAAAGAGGACAAGGCGGGCAGCTCCTTTGAAAATACCGTACAGATCGAGGTGAGAGGCCATACCCTGGCCTATGTGAGCCGGGGAGGCTTAAAACTGGAAAAGGCGATGACTCATTTCGGAGTCCGCCTGGATGGAAAGGTGTGCATGGACGTGGGAGCCTCCACCGGGGGCTTTACGGACTGTATGCTGCAGAACGGAGCGGTAAAGGTGTATTCGGTGGACGTGGGGCACGGACAGCTGGACTGGAAACTGAGAAATGACCCCAGGGTCATCTGCATGGAAAAGACCAATATCCGCTATGTGAAGCCGGAGGACATTGAGGACCGGCTGGATTTTGCGTCCATCGACGTGTCTTTCATTTCCCTGACAAAAGTCCTGGGACCGGTAAAGGCGCTCTTAAAAGAGGACGGGCAGGTGGTCTGCCTGATCAAGCCTCAGTTTGAGGCCGGCCGGGAAAAGGTGGGAAAGAAAGGCGTGGTGCGGGAGAAGAGCACCCATCTGGAGGTGATCCGCATGGTCATGGATTTTGCGGAGAGCATTGGATTTGAAGTGCTGAATCTGGAGTATTCTCCCATCAAGGGACCGGAAGGAAACATCGAGTACCTGCTGTACCTTCAGAATCACGGAGAAGGCTGGAGCCGGGAGCAGCCCCGGACTGCGGCGCCGGAACCGGTGGTGGAAGAGGCGCACAGGAGCTTATAGGAGACAGATGAAGAAATTTTACATTATAGCAAACGAAGACAAACAGAACACAAAGCGGACGTTAAAACGGATCGGGGAGTATCTCGCGCTGAAAGGAGCTTCCTGGAACGTTCATGAAAGCCGGGAAGAGGAGGAAGGCCGGAGGCCGGATCTGGGGTTTAAATATACGGATCCCAGGAATGTTCCGCCGGATACGGACTGCGTCATCACCCTGGGGGGAGACGGCACGCTGATCCAGGCGGCGAGGGACCTGGCGGGGCTCAATATTCCCATTCTGGGGATCAATCTGGGCACCCTGGGCTACCTGACCCAGGGAAACGGGCAGAATGTGCCGGAGATTCTGGACGCTCTGCTGAGGGACCATTACGTGCTGGAGCGGAGGCTGATGCTGGAAGGCAGGATGAGCGGAAAAAGCGGAGCCAGTTTTCGGGATGTGGCCCTCAACGAGATCGTAGTGACCAGAAAGGATTCCATGAAGGTGACGAAGCTCTCCATCAGCGTGAACGGCCGCTTTTTCACCAGCTACACGGCAAACGGCGTGATTCTGTCCACTCCCACCGGCTCCACCGCCTACAATCTGTCGGCGGGAGGGCCCATCGCGGCGCCCAACTGCCAGATCATGATTCTGACGTCCATCTGTTCCCACACACTCAACATGCGCAGCATCGTGCTCAGCTCTGACGATACGGTGAGAATCGAGATCGTAAACGGAGGAGAGGGAGAGCAGACGGCGGTGTTTGACGGGGACACGGCGGTGGACATGTCAAAGGGAGATGTGATCGAGATCAGTCGTTCATCGCTGGAGACGACGATGGTGAAGCTGAATGAGGATTCTTTTCTGGACAATGTGAGAAATAAGATGGCAGGAATATAGAAAAGACTTCTGAAAAAAGACAAAAGCAGACGAGGGAGGATAAGATGAAGCTGGAGAGACACAGCAAGATTGTGGAGCTGATCGGAAAGTATGAGATCGAGACGCAGGAGGAGCTGGCAGAATATCTGAACAAAGAGGGATTCAACGTGACCCAGGCCACGGTTTCCAGAGATATCAGGGAACTGAAGCTCTCCAAAATACAGACAGACAACGGAAAACAGCGGTATGTGGTGCTTCAGAGTCAGGATTCCTTCAGTGACAAATATATCAGGATCCTGAGGGACAGCTTTATGTCCATGGACATGGCTCAGAACATTCTGGTCATCAAGACGGTGGAGGGAATGGCCATGGCTGCCGCCGCTGCCCTGGACGCCGTGCATTTTCATGAGATCGTGGGCTGCGTGGCCGGCGACAATACTATTTTCTGCGCGGTGAGAACGGTGGATGACACCATTATTCTGATGGACAAGCTGAAAAAGCTGCTGGCGGGTTAAGAAATACGGAGGAAATATGCTGTTAGAGCTGCATGTTCGCAATCTGGCCCTGATCGAACGGGCGGATGTGGAGTTTGGCGAGGGCTTAAACATCCTCACCGGAGAGACTGGCTCCGGCAAGTCGATTTTTATGGGCTCCGTCAACATGGCTCTGGGCGGGAAGGTGCCCAGAGATATGGTGAGAAAAGGCGCCGAGTACGCCTATATTGAACTGATCTTTTCCGTGGACGAGGAGAAGGGAAAAGTGCTGCGGGAGATGGGGGTCAGCCCGGACGGGGACGGGATCCTGATCATTTCCAGAAAGATCATGCCTTCCCGCAGCGTGAGCCGGATCAATGACGAGACAGTCACCCTGGGACGGCTGCGGGAGATCACCGGGCTTCTGCTGGACATTCACGGCCAGCACGAGCACCAGTCCCTCCTCTACAAATCAAAGCATCTGGAGATTCTGGACTGCTTCGCAGGCGCAGACAGGCTGAAAAAGCAGCTGGCGGAAGAGTACCGGCGCTACTGCAGCCTGGCGGAGGCGGCAGAACAGTTCCGCACAGATGAGGAGACCAGAAGGCGGGAAGCGGATTTCCTGCGTTTTGAGGTGGATGAGATCGAGGCGGCCGCCTTAAAGCCCGGGGAGGAAGAGGAGTTGAGCCGCGCCTACCGCCGCTTTATGGGCAGCCGGAAGATCGTGGAGGCTCTGTCTGCCGCCTATGCCGCGGTGACGGCGGTGGACGTGGGCGAGGCCAGAAAGGGCGTCGAGCGGGCTGCCGAGTATGAGGAAGAGCTGGAGAAACTGAAAGATCAGCTCTTTGACGCCGAGGCGATCTTAAGCGACGTGGCCCATGAAATCAATTCCTACCTGGACAATATGGTATTTGACGAGGAGGAATTCCACCGGGTGGAGGAGCGGCTGGACCTGATCCACGGCCTGGAGGCAAAGTACGGGGCTGGGACGGAGGCGGTTCTTCAGGCTCTGGAGGAGAAGAAAGAGCGGCTGAACGAACTGGAAAACTATGACGCGCTGAAGCAGAAGGCGGAGCAGGAGCTGGAGGCCAGCAGGAAACAGCTGGATGAGCTGTGCGGGGAACTCTCCGGACTGCGCCGGAAGGCTGCGTCAGGACTGGCGGAGCGGATCAAAAAGAGTCTGCTGGATCTGAATTTTCTGGATGTGGAGTTTGAGATCGCGTTTCGGAAACTGGACAGATACACGGCTCACGGCTATGACGAGGTGGAGTTTCTCATTTCCACCAATCCGGGGGAGAGCGTGAAGCCTCTGGGAATGGTGGCCTCCGGAGGAGAGCTGTCCAGAATCATGCTGGCTATCAAGACAGTGCTGGCGGACACGGACGATGTCCCCACTCTGATCTTTGACGAGATCGACACAGGAATCAGCGGGCGGACGGCCCAGAAAGTGTCGGAGAAGCTGGCGGTGATCTCCGGAAGCCGCCAGGTCATCTGCATCACCCATCTGCCTCAGATCGCGGCGATGGCGGACTGCCATTTTGAGATGGCGAAGGAGCCGAAGGACGCGAAGACGGTCACCACCATCCGGCGCTTAAGCGGCGAGCAGGAGACGGTGGAGTTAGCGAGGCTTTTGGGTGGAGCGGAGATCACGGGAGCTGTGCTGCAGAATGCCCGTGAGATGAAGGAGCTGGCGGAGCAGACGAAAGCGCAGGTCAGGAAAAATGCAGAATGAAACGGCAAAAGGGGCGCAGGCCCGGGAGAATTCCCGGGACCTGCGCCCCGCCTGTTTTTGGCAGAAAACGCGGCTGGCAGATCAGTTTCCGCAGCATCCGCATCCGCCGGAATCAGATCCGGAGGAGAGGGGCATGGGAGTTCCGGCGCAGACGTCCAGTCCTCTCTGGTATCCCTCATTGAAGCCATTGTTGAAGCCGTCGTTCCAGCCGCGGCTGTAGCCGGCGTTGAAGCCTCTCTGATAGTCGGATAAGGTATTGTTATTATTATTGTTGTTATTGCAGCAGCATCTGCGGCAGCATCGATTGCAGCACCACATATTTGGTTCTCCTTTTCATTTTCATGTTTGTACTATATCTTATGTGGACAGGGGAGAAATGGTTCTTCCTGTCACCTCTCTGCCCCTTTCTCATAAACTGGTATTAGAAATTTCCCTGAAAGGAAAGGAGTATCCTCTTATGGATCGATATATGCCCCAGATGGCTCCTGCGCCGTTTCTCAGGCAGACAGCCATGCCCGTATACGGGCAGCAGACAGACATCTCCTCATTTCCCGTAGGCATGACTTATGTGCCGATGCAGAAGTGGCAGCAGACCTACGACCTCGGTCTGGGTTTTTCCCGCGGCACGATTTTCCCGGATTTAGATTTTCCGTTTGTGATGGGGAGGTGTCAGTAAATGAACTATATGAACATGCCCCGCAGTTTTTCGCCCATGGCAGCCGCCGTGCAGGGACAGAGCGGGACGGCTTCCATGCCTGTCTCTGACGCGGCCCAGATCCTTCAGGTTCTGGACCAGGCCAGCTTCGCCGTGGATGACGTCCTGCTGTATCTGGACACTCACCCGAATGACACGGAGGCGCTGGCGTATTATCAGTATGTAAAAAGTCTCCGCGATCAGGCGATGAACGCTTACACGGATCAGTACGGCCCGCTGATGAAGGATCAGGAGCGGTCCACCACCAGCTGGACCTGGGTAAACGGTCCCTGGCCATGGGAAGGAGGAAGAAACTGATGTGGGTATATGAAAAACGGCTGCAGTATCCGGTGAACATCAAGAATCCGGATCCGAAGATGGCACAGTTTATTATGAGTCAGTACGGCGGGCCGGACGGCGAAATTGGTGCCTCCATGCGCTATCTCTCCCAGCGGTATGCCATGCCCTACGACGCCTGCAAGGCAGTCCTGACAGACATCGGAACGGAGGAGCTGGCCCATATGGAGATCATAGCGGCGATCATCCACCAGCTGACGAAAAATCTCACCCCGGAGCAGATCGTGGAATCGGGATTTGGCCCGTATTACATTGACCACACCACAGGGATCTGGCCGCAGGCGGCGGGCGGAGTGCCGTTCAACGCCTGCGAATTCCAGTCGAAGGGGGACGTGATCACGGATCTGACGGAGGATATGGCGGCGGAACAGAAGGCACGGACGACCTACGACAATATTCTGCGGGTGGTGAAGGACCCGGATGTGTGTGATCCCATCCGCTATTTGAGAGAGCGGGAGATCGTTCATTTCCAGAGGTTCGGTGAAGCGCTGAGGATCACGCAGGATCACCTGGATTCCAGGAATTTCTATGCCTTTAATCCGGCATTTGACCGGGCGGGAGGTGTGCTCCCGGGAACCGGAAACGGAACCGGCGGCGGGGGGAATCCTGGAAACGGAATGAGCGGGATGAATGGAATGAACGGCGCCGGTGCTGGAACCATAACCGGAAACGGAATGGGGACAGCCGCAGGTGCAGGAGTGGGAACAGCTATCGGAACGGGAGCGGGCTCCGGGACAGCCGCAGGAACGGGGACAGGAGCTGCTGGGATGACGCCGGACGTGATCGCGCCGCCGGCGGGAAGTGCCGGTTCCGGGATGCAGACGGGAAACGGGCAGACGGGAAATGTTCAGGCTGGAAATATGTCATCTGGAAATACGCCGGCGGGAAACACCCAGATGGGAAATATCCAGACGGGAAGTGTGCGCAGTCAGAACGGGAGCCGGGCCGGAATGGCCTCCGCCGGAGGAATGCAGAGCACAGGCCAGGGCACAGGCGTGCAGAGCGGGATGCGGGCCGGAACAGCCGCGGGGATGAGCGCAGGAAATGTTTCCGGCGGACCGGGACCTGTGATTCCTCCGGGAAACAGCTCCGCGAACAGACAGACGGTGCAGATGCCCGGCTGCTGCGAGACTGGCGGGACGGCGGGAAACGGCGCAGTTATGCGGCGTGGCTGCTGTTAGCCGCTCTGGCCGGGGGGATGAGATGCCCGGAAGGATGAGATGCCCGAGAAGGTGAGATGAAAAAAGCGAGCACAAAAAAGCGGGCGGCCGAAAGGCCGCCCGCGGCGAGGGGTGGCACAGCCACCCCTCAGGCTGTTTGCCCGGCAAACAGCCTTTAACAATTCTTGGTATCATTTTTGATGTCATCCCCGTCTCCCGGAAGAAGGGGCGCTGATGGGGAGTCTTCGTCGTGAAGCTCCTGCTTTTTGCTGCGGATCAGGTGGATTCCCAGCATGATGATGAAGATGGAAAACAGAGCCCGCAGGGAGAAGGTTCCAAACATGCGGAACGCGGCGTACAGCCGGCGGGAGAAGGAAAACATCCCCAGAACCATATACAGGAAATCCATCAGATAGTTCCACAGAAGAATGACGCCGAGAAGGATCAGGACTGCGGCTGCAGCTTTCCGGTTGCGGTCAAGCCATTCCCGGTCCAGGAAGGGGAAACTGCTGCGGTGGAATAAAAAATCGTCCTCAATGGCATAAAATTCCTCGTCCGGCAGGGAACTTAAGTTGTGCACGTGAAAGAAACTGTAAAACCAGATGACCGGTTCCACAAAGAGCAGGGCGGCCAGGTTGAGAATGCCGCTGACGGCCCAGACTAGGAAGAACAGACCCATGAGGCTGACTCCCTGCTTCATGAAGCCTAAGTACATTTCTCCCGCTCCCGGCAGCAGAGAGCAGCAGAATGTCAGAAATTTATTCTTTTTCCTTGTCATATAAGTAAACCTCCCAATTGGATAATTCGTAAGACATTCGATTCAGACCGTCGGTGATCTGCCGGGCTTTCTGGTAGAAGGGCACGGAGAAACGGACGTCCGGTCCGGACGGCAGAGAAGGCGGAAGGAGGGCCAGCATCAGAACGCTGAAAGCGACGGCGGCCCCCACCTTAAGGCTGTACAGAAGAAGCCGCGTGCGGCGGGAAAGGGCTCTGGCGCCGGCGGAAAGCTGCACGTCCGGCTGGCTGCAGCGCTTTATCACCGATTCTTTCAAATCCCGCGGGGCAGTGATGAGAAAGTCCTGTTCCACGCGGCGGGCAAATTCCTCCGCTGCCAGATCGTCATTTCTGATTTGTTCCAGATCTTCCCAGGACAGATCCCTGTTTTCCATGAGCAGTTTCCTCCTTCCGATAAAGTTTTCGTATCATCGCTTTGGCGCGGTAAACCTGCGTCTGAAGCGTTTTTATGTTGCGGCCGGTTTTGGCGGCCAGCTCACTGATTGACAGTTCATAGTAAAAATAATCGACAGCCACGTCGCGGTAGGGCTGGTTCAAAGCCAGGCAGCAGCGCAGCAGTTCTTCGCGGACGGCGCGGTCCAGGGCAGTGTTTTCCGGAGAGCCGCCGTCTGCCGGGACGGTGACAAAAAAGCTGTCTTCCGTGGGAACAGAGCGTCTTCCAGCCCGCTTTAAGTAGTCGATGCACTTGTTGGTGGCGATGCGGCAGAGCCAGGCCCGTTCATTCTTTCCGTCAAAGGCGGACAGATTTTTGTAGGCGGACAGGAACGTGTCCTGCGCCAGGTCTTCCGCCTCAAAGTAGTCTCCTGTGAGGCGGTAGCAGATGGAATAGATCAGATTCTGATACTGATCGATCATCTGCTCCAGCTGTTCATTTGCATTAATGTTCCCGCCTCCTTTCCGTCCTGTCTATTATAACGGAGCAGCCCTGGGAAAATCTTCAAAAAAATAAAATTTCTGTTAAAAAATATTGCATTTTCTGCCGGGGCACGTTTATAATATAGTATAAACAAAGGAAAAATATAAAGTACAAAAGCGAAGAGGAGATAAACCCCATGACAAAAACAGAGATTGTTTTCTGGAATATGGATTCCATCATGCAGTTTATGGAGATTATCGGCCGTCACGATTACGAAGCGGAGCTGGTGTGCGGCGGCAGAACAGTCAATGCGAAGGCACTTCTCGATGTGATTTCTCTTCACGCCTTTCAGGCGTCGGAGCTTCGGATCTTCAGCGATTCCTGTGAGGATCTTTTGAAGGATCTGGATTTGTATATGGATCAGTACCGGCTGGAGCGGGCAGCCGCCTGCTAGAGCAGCTTTTCCGGGATGGAAAATGTAACCGGCAAAGGAAAGAAAAGCAGCTTGAAAAAACAGAGGAACTGTTGTATAATGGGTTACAGTTTAAAAAACAGTTTGTAATTCCTGGGGTGTTCGACCCTCTTACTTCATTTGAACCTACAGTATGACGTAAGGGATTCCAATATTTTCAGGTGGATGTCAGGCCTCCATTATGAGTGGAAGGCAGAAGCCTGAGTGAGGTTGCCCACCTAGCTTGGCTAGGAGTCAAACAGTAAGAGACGGCATTTTGGGATTACGAAAGAGAAAAGCGGCGAGCAATCGCCGCTTTATCTTTTTTTAAAAGTATGCTAGACTAAAAGAAAAAAGCAGATAATGGAGAATACTATGAAGAACCGGAAATTTACGACTTATTTATACTGGGGCATCACCGCTTTTTTAGTGATTTCCGCCTGCATCCTGCTGGTTTTTGTGATGATCCATATGGAAAAGGTAAAGAGGCTGGCAGGTTTTCTGACGGAGATCCTGATGCCGGTGATCTACGGAGGAGTTCTGGCCTATCTTTTGACCCCCATTTACAACCGGGTGGCTAAGGGGACAGAACGTTTTTTAAAGAAATATGTAAAACAGGCAAAGCGGGCCAGGATGCTGGGGAAAGGAACGGCCACGGCAGTGAGCCTGGCTGTTTTGTTTGCAGTGGTCAGCGGCCTGCTGGCGATCCTGATCCCTCAGCTGATCAGCAGCATAAGAGGAATCATCAATTCTCTTCCAAGCAATCTGAACAATCTGGAACAGTGGCTCCTCCATCTTCTGGATGACAATCCCGAACTGGCTTCGGAGGTGACGGCGCTGTTTAACGCCACCGGTCTGGAACTTCAGGGCTGGATCAATCAGAACATCGTTCCCAGTCTGTCCAACTTAAATGAAAATTTCCTGCAGAATCTGTGGGATGTGGTTTCCACTGTGTCCAGCAGTGTGATGGACGTGGTGACTGTGCTGAAGAATGTGTTTATCGGCGTCATCGTCACTGCCTACATGCTGAACATCAAGGACTCTTTCTGTGCCCACGGGAAAAAAGCAGTGTACGGTCTTCTTCCCCTGAGGTTTGCCAACCGGTTTGTGAAGGAGGTCCGGTTTATCCACGAGGTGTTCGGCGGGTTTATTATCGGAAAGCTGCTGGATTCCCTGATCATCGGCATTCTCTGCTTCTGCGGGATGAGCCTGATGAAGCTGCCGTATGTCATGCTGGTGAGCGTGATCGTGGGAGTGACCAATGTGATTCCGTTTTTCGGACCGTTCATCGGAGCCATACCCAGCGCCTTTTTCATTCTGCTGGTAAATCCGCTGCAGTGTCTGTATTTCCTTATTTTCGTGCTGCTGCTTCAGCAGTTTGACGGAAACATTCTGGGGCCGAAGATCCTGGGAGATTCCACAGGCATATCCAGTTTCGGCGTGCTCTTTTCCATTCTGCTGTTCGGGGGCCTGTTTGGATTTGTGGGAATGATCATCGGAGTTCCCACTTTTGCAGTGCTTTACAATCTGGGGAAAGACGGGGTGGAACATTTCCTGAGGAAAAAGGACTTATCCTGTAATACCGAAGACTATGCGGAACTAGACTATATAGAGAATGACCAGAAAACGTACGTCAGAAAGCAAGAGGATTAGATGAAGGATTGGAAACCCATCTGCTGGATCATCGGCATTCCTGTGCTGATTGTGCTGCTGATGATCGGCATCGTGATTTATGAACCCATACAGAACGGAATTTCCAGAGGAGAGGCCGCGAGGGCGGCAGTCCTGGCCATGGTGTCGCGGGAGGAATGCGAGAGTTTTCTCGAGGATAAGGTGTCCCGCTTCAAGGCCGGGGATACAGATGAGTGGTATGTGAAATACATGGACTATCTGTATGAAAACGGATACTTAGACGAGGAGAGGACGCCGGCTGACCCGGAGAGCGCGGAGGGCTACATCACCTACGGGGAAGTGGAGGCTCTGGCCGGGCATATCTCCGGATCTCTGAAAAATAAGGCCAGGGCGACGGTAAACAACCGGGATGACGCCATGCCCCAGGACGAGTGGTGGCTGTTTTATGACTCCATGCTGAACGCAGTGGACGGGGGCAGCCAGGTGAGAGATGAGGAGATCACCATTTATCAGGTGGGCAGCGGGGAGGAAGATCCCTGGACTGTCTATACCAGCGCCGGCACTCTGGACTGCGAGGGGCTGACTTTAAAGCGGTATGAGGACCGGAAGAGCCGGGCCCTTTACCGGGGGACCAGCCTGATCCTTTTTGAGGAGCCGGAGTCAGACCAGGTGGTCTATGAAAATGTCTGGATTGCGGAAGGAGACGGCGGGGACTGTCTGGTCTATGTGGGCGGCATCACCAAGACCATGAAGACCGGCTTTGACGATAAGGAAAAGGAAGAGCTTTACAATAACATTGTGGACCTCTACCTGGAAAACGGCCGCGTGCGGCGCGCGGTGGTGAAAAAGGAGCGGCTGTCCGGCCGGGTTCTGGCGGTTGACCAGGATTCCATCGAGATTGAGGGCTACGGAGAACTGCCTTTGAGTCCTACGTTCCAGGTATTCCAGACTTACGGCACCTTTGCGCGGAAACAGGTGAAGGACATTCTGGTGGGATATGACAACCAGGAGTTTGTGGTTTCAGACGGTCAGGTGTGTGCAGCTCTGATCGTGAGGGCATTCGACGCGGATACGATCCGGGTGCTTCTGATGGACACGGGCTTTCACTCCCTGTTCCATCCGTCAGTCACCCTGAAAAGCGGCGGAGATATGACTCTCACCTGGGCGGACGGCGGCACGGAGACGGTGAAGGCCGGGGAAGAATTTACGGTGTCCGCGGAGGAGTCCAGGTTAAAGAGCGGCCGTCTGATCATACAGCCGGCGGACGGGAAGGAGATTTCCGTGACTTCCATTGAGAGGAGTCAGGGGACGCCGTCTTACGAGGGGCGGCTGGAGATCTCTGCGGAGCAGGACGGCCTGGCCCTGGTAAATGAATTGTATCTGGAAGATTACCTAAAGCGGGTGGTGCCCAGCGAGATGCCGGCCAGCTATGAAAAGGAAGCGCTGAAGGCCCAGGCGGTCTGCGCCCGCACCTACGCCTACCGCCAGATCCAGGCCAACGGCTACAGCCAGTACGGCGCCCATGTGGACGACAGCACCACGTATCAGGTGTACAATAATATTTCCACCAACAGCCGGACGGACGCGGCTGTGGATGAGACGTACGGACAGATCCTCACTTACGACGGGGCACCGGTGGAGGCATTTTATTTTTCCACCTCCTGCGGCGCGACGGCGGACGGCAGCATCTGGGGAGGCGATCCGGACGCGGTTCCTTATTTAAAGAGTAAAATGCTGGGCTCAAACCCCAACGGCTACGATCTTCGGAATAATGTGGATTTCTACAATTTTATCCGCGATAAGAGCTACCAGGCATATGATTCGGACTACGCCATGTTCCGCTGGCAGACTACCACCACCAGCGAGATCCTGGAGCAGAAGGTGACAGGAATCGGCACGGTGGAAAATATCACGGTCAAATCCCGGGGCGCCGGCGGCGTGGTGCGGGAGCTGGAGATCACCGGATCTGAGGGAGTCAAGGTGCTTAACGGTCAGAGCCAGGTCCGCTCGATTTTAGGCAGCAGCTCCTTAAAGATCCGCAGGAAAGACGGCACTACCATGACTGGCCAGGAGACACTTCCCAGCGCCTTTATCGCCATTGAGAAAGACGGGGACGTGTTCCGCATTTACGGCGGCGGCTACGGTCACGGAGCTGGAATGAGCCAGAACGGCGCCCAGGGCATGGCAAAGAAAGGGAGCGATTACGAGGAGATCCTCGCATTTTTCTACGACGGCACAGAGCTTGCCGATGTGGAAGGAAAAGATTAGATTTCCGGCCAGGGAGGCAGTTTCCCATGCCGTCTCCCGAAACGGAAAAATTTTTCAAAAAAATGGCGGTTTCCTGAATATATTTCCGAAAACCGCCAATACTACTAACAGTTACAAAAGAGGAAATGAATACTTATCCTCCCCTTTTTTATACCTCGCTTGTTCGCTGAGTGCAGCAGGCGGGGTATTTTTTGAGTTTTCCTTGATTTTTCAGGGGAAATGGGCGTTTCTGTTTTTTAGAACTGCGCCGGCAAAACATCAAACACCTGTTCTGACACCAATTTGACACCACCTTGTCCATTTCTGCATCCAGTCTTCTTCTGTTATTTGGGACATTTCTTTCATTTTATTGTATTTAAAAAAGTCAGCAGAGATTCTCTTTGTTCTTTGTTCAGCTGGTAAATGGCATTGATCAGAGGATCAGATATCAGCTTTTTCTCAGTTTCGTCATCAAAAAATTCCGACAATGAGATGCCAAGGGCATCGCAGACATAGGAAAGCACCTCAACGGTAGGATTTTTGTTTCCCAGCTCCACATCGCGGAGGTAACTCTGGGAGATGCCGGCGAGAGTGGCGAGCTTATTAACAGTATAGTGTTTTGCGGTTCTGAGGCTGGTAATCCTTGCACCTACATCCATGATTGAGACTCCTTTCGATGATGGATTAAGGATAACAAAATTTAAGAAGAGAAATTACATCTATAGAGATTGAAAGATATCTTTATAAATGCTATAATGGCTGTGAATTATAGAAGTTTATTCCAAAAATCGCAGAAATACACAGGTAAGGAACAAAGTAATATGTGTTCAAATTAACGGAGCTCACGATGCCTGTTCTATTTGAAAGTATTATTTATATCGAGAGGAGTGAAGTGGAAGAGGAATAATATGATAGCGATATTTGTTACATTATTGATATTGATCATATGCTGGTATGCCCCATTTCCAATAATGGTTGCTATAGTTGTCGCAGATTGGATTTTTCCTGACCCGATTGCAGTTTTAGATGAGATTGGTCTTTTATTGATATTTTTTTCTCGATTGAAGAAAGTATTGTTTATATGGAATTTTACTCATAAGCATAAAGTACTCACAGTTTTATTGCTTTTTACAGTGATATTTTTTACAGTTTGTCTTGTTCGATATATTTTAGGAATGTCCATATAGGTAGAGAGTTGTTTAATGAATTACAGGAAAAATGTAGTTGCTTTTATATCAGTTTTTTAATCGGTATGGAACATCCATAAAATAAAAAGATCAATATAATTATGGCAAAAGTATATTTTTTTAAGAAGTGAGGAGAAAGATATGGGAAAACGTGAACGAAAAAGAGAAATTATTCAAAAATATTTGCCTAATTGCAGTACATGGTCGGTGTATACTTATGGCAATATCCCCAAAAGCAGGATTGATGGTGCATGTAAGTCTTACGCAGGCAGTGTGGATTATAATGAAGTGTTAGGCTTAATTGATGAAACTGTCTTTGGAAGTGGAAAAAAAGGTTTTTTATTTACTGTTGATGGATTCTATACTGATGGCAATAATAAATTTCTCAGATATTCAGATGGAATATCGTATAAATCGTTAGGCGCTGGTTATAATTTAACAGCTATGAATGAGATGCTTGATAAGCTGTATCAAATTGAATCGGAACCAAGTGGATGGGATATAGCCGGAGCACTTTTGGGAGGAGCGTTTGATTTCCTGCAAGCATGGTCAGATAATTCAGATACATCAGAAAATATGGATACGGCAAAAGACGGATTTATTGAAAGTGAGGTAATTGAACCAGATGAAATAGTTGATGAAAGTAATTTCATTGATGTTGAAAACGATGATGATTGGAATAACAAAACAAGATGGGATTTAATTATTACATATCTGAAGTCTAGAAGTACGATGCTTCAATTTTCTTTGCTGCAAACGGATTGGCTGCAAGATTCATCGGAAATGATAGACATACTTCATAGTTTGCAAAATGAAGATCTATCTATTGAAGAGTCCTGTGATGAAATAATTAAATCAGCAGATGAAGAAAAGGGGATAATAAAGGCGGAGTCAGCATATTCTTTTGAAAAAAATTCGCGCAGGTTTCAAAATAAACTTAAATATTATATATCGGAATTGAATATGTGCGATGAGGATGAAAAAAAGGATATACTAGAAGACTGTAAAACAGAAATTTCAGGATATCAAAAAATATTAGAACGCGAGATTTCTCAATTGAAACAAATTCGTTCTGTGATGGAATAGAATGGGAATGGCTGAGAAACTGGTATATTAAGAAATTGCACCCTGATGGAACAAATCCAGCGGGGTGCTTTTTTGTTTCCTGCTTTTCAGAGATGAAAGCTGCTTTCCTCTGCGGAAAGGAGGTGCAGAGGAAAATGCAGGGAGAAGTGGCTGGAAAGCTCGAAAAAGCGGAGGATGGAATTTAGCTGACATGGAGACAAGAGAAAAATAAGAGGAGGACAGAATGAAAACGAAAGACTTTTTTGATATGGTGGTTGAGGAACGGATTGCTATGATATTGGGACAGAAGGAGATGGTCCGCGAAGTTGAGTGGATCGCCCAGGCAGAAGAGATGATGAAGAATGTTGATGCGAAACAGAAAAATTCTCTGCTGGCGTATATTAACCGGCTGATCGATGAAGTGGCTGTTTCGGAGAGAAAATTATACCTGGACGGAGTGAAAGATGGGATCTGGATAGCCGGGCTGGTGCTCCAATATCTGAAGCTGCCCCAGAACGCAGACCCAGAGCACATTCTGTGACATTCTGGGATCAGAAGATTTTGAAATCAACATTTTCCCCGACGGCTTGCCTAGGCGTTCCTTGCGATCTGCCCTGGCTATCCCAGCTCAGCTTCCTATTTTAGACTCTGCCTCTGTCCCCGCAAATTGACATAAAATTCCAGATAGGTTATACTACGGAAAGATCTAAGCAGAAAAGAGGAGCGCAGGATGAATCTGATTATTTGCATCGAGGACCGCTTCGGCATGGCCTTCAATAACCGCCGGCTGAGCATGGACAAAGCGGTCCGGGAGAAAATTCTGGAGGCAGCGGCGGGAAAAACGCTGTGGATGAGCAGCTACAGCAGAAAACAGTTTGAGGAGGAAGGAGAGGCGTCTGTCCGCACAGACGACCAATTCCTGGAAAAAGCGGGAGACGGGGAGTACTGTTTTGCGGAGCTGGAGGACGTAACTCCTTATAAGGACCGCTTAGAGGGGATCGTGCTGTTTCGGTGGAACCGGAGATATCCGGCGGATCTGTATTTCGACCCGGAGCTGCTGAAGCCGTTTCAGCTGGTAAAGACAGAGGAGTTTCCGGGAAGTTCCCATGAGAAGATCACCATGGAGGTGTATTCGCTATGAGACGGGAGCGTGAGCCGGAAAGCAGGGCGGAAGGCCGGGAAGCGGCTTCAGTGAGAAAAAGAAGGGGCTTTTGGGCTGAATGGCGCGCGGCAGCGGCCGTGGCGGCGGCAGCCCTTGTCCTGGCAGGCTGCGGCGGAGGGTTTTCGGCGGACGGGCTTTCCTGGCCGGAAGGAAATGTCCAGGAAAATACCGGTGCAGGTTCCGGAGTGCAGGCGGATGACTTTTCCGGCACGCCCTATGAGACTGTCAACGGAAACGTTCCTTATTTCACAGAAGAGGAGCTGGCGGGCGGAACGGAGTCCTTCGAGAGCTACAGCGAGCTGGACCGTCTGGGGCGGTGCGGCCAGGCATTTGCCAGTGTGGGGCAGGACCTGATGCCGACGGAGGAACGGGAGAGCATCAGTCAGGTGAAGCCTTCCGGATGGCAGACGGCCCGCTACGACATTGTGGACGGGGGATATCTGTACAACCGCTGTCATCTGATCGGATATCAGCTTTCCGGAGAGAATGCCAATGAGAAAAATCTCATCACAGGGACCAGATACATGAATGTGGAAGGAATGCTGCCATTTGAAAATATGACGGCCGACTATGTGAAGGAGACGGGGAACCATGTGCTTTACCGGGTCACGCCGGAATTTGCGGGAGATGAGCTGGTGGCCCGGGGCGTGCTGATGGAGGCCCAGTCGGTGGAAGATGAAGGCGAGGGCATCCAGTTCTGCGTCTATGTCTACAATGTGCAGCCGGGGATTGAGATCGACTATGCCACCGGGGACAGCCGGCTGGCTGTGGAAAATGACGGCGGCCGGGAGACAGACGGCAAAGCAGGGGCATCAGACGGCGGGACAGAGGACGGAATTTCTCAGTCAGGCGCGGAGTCAGAGGAAAAAGAGTATGTGCTCAACACCGGGACAAAGCGGTTTCACAGGCCGGACTGCAGCAGCGTAAAGGATATGAAGGAGGAAAACCGGGAGGACTATTTCGGAACCAGAGAGGAGCTTTTGGCGGAGGGATATGAGCCCTGCGGACGGTGCAGACCGTAAAAACAGGGGGAAAACGGCTTCGGAAGGGGAAAAAGACGCGGAGGCAGCCTGGCAAAAACCTCGTATTTATGCGGGTTTCTGGGAAAACGTGTCAATTGAATAAAAAAAATTACACAATTTTGAAAAAAACATTTGCAAAATCCGGAGTTTTGTATTATACTATCTCACGTAGTCCTCGAGAGAACAAAAAG
Organism: Candidatus Lachnoclostridium pullistercoris; assembly: GCA_019119775.1. Lineage (GTDB taxonomy): Bacteria > Bacillota > Clostridia > Lachnospirales > Lachnospiraceae > Lachnoclostridium_A > Lachnoclostridium_A pullistercoris. The sequence goes on from DWWL01000076.1 coordinate 59,394, forward strand.
GATGGTTACAAAGATGGCAACGATGTTGGAAACATGGAGAGGTCTTGCATACGGAGACGGGCTGGCGAAGAAGCAGCAGGAAGAACTCTGGAGCAGATACTTCCAGATTGAAAAAGGTATTTACGAGCAGATCCTTGCAGATCCCACGCAGGTGATCGAGGGAACGGTAAAGGAACTTGCTGATAAATATAATACAGACACTTTGATCATGACCGGTTTTCTGGACGGCATCAATGAGAGCCTGAAGGGATATGAGAACCCGATCGATACCATGGATGAGAATACTCAGGTAAAGATCGAGATCGATCCGGAAAAGCTTTACTACAACATGGTCGAGGCGAAAGCCAACTGGCTTTATGAACTTCCTCAGTGGGACAGCATTCTGAGTGAGGAGAGACGGAAAGAACTTTACAAGGAGCAGAAAGCTTCCGGAACTGTTCGCCGTCAGACGAAGAAAGTATATCCCAATGATCCCTGTCCCTGTGGCAGCGGCAAGAAGTACAAAAAGTGCTGTGGAAAAAATTTATAATTGATTCATCGCGGCTGGAAACAGCCGCAGATATGACGGGGTATGGCGTAGCTTGGTAGCGCGCTCGGCTGGGGGCCGAGAGGTCGCAGGTTCAAATCCTGTTGCCCCGATGAATGAAAGTGCTGGGTGCCTGAAAACAGGTTTCCGGCACTTTTTGCATAACGGGAAATTTCGTTTCCGGCTGTGCGAAAAAACGCTCCGAGGAGACCCTGCTGGGGCGGAAAGAAAAGTGGTCCTTTCGCGGCCTGCCGCAGAGGGAGAAGCCTGTGGAGCAGAATTCTTTTTGTACGGTAAGCCCGGCAGGCAGCTGCCGGACTGTACAGACATGAGAGATAAGTAGGCCGCGAAAGGCGGAAGGAGGAACGGTGAAGATGCCGAAAAAGAGGATTGCCAGTTTTGACGTGGATCAGACTCTGCTGGATCATGCAACGTACCGGATCCCGGACAGTGCCCTGAAAGCGCTGGATGAGCTGCGGGATGACTGTTACATTGTGCTTTCCACCGGGCGGGATATGGACAATTATTACAGCAAGCAGTATCGGGACGCGGTGCAGCCTGATGCGGTGATCCATTTAAACGGGACAAAGATCACAGTTGGGGATGAGCTGATCTATGAGCACGAGATGGATAAGACTCTGCTGAAGAATATATTTGAGTATGCCGATCAGGCCGGCTACGGGCTGGGCGTCACCATCGGGGATGAGGATTATTACCTTCATCCGGAGGCGGTGAAGGAGATGGACCTGGCGCGCTGGGGAAGATGCGAGCGCCGGTTCAAGGATCCGTGGGTCCTGCTGGAGAAAGGCGTGAGGACTCTGGCCTATGTGGGCCGTGAGGAGGGCGCCATGGATATGGAAAAGCATTTTCCGGAGCTGAAGTTCCTTATGTTCGCCGGCCGGATGGGGGCGGATGTGGTGGAGCGCGAGGCGTCCAAGGCGCAGGGTCTTCTGCGGCTCTGCCAGTATTACGGGCTGTCAGCCCAGGACGCGGTGGCGTTCGGGGACAGCATGAATGATTTTGAGATCCTACAGACGGCTGGTCTGGGCATTGCCATGGGAAATGCCATGGATGAGTTAAAGCAGGTGGCAGATTATGTCACGGCCCCCGTGGGAGAAGACGGAATCTGGAAAGCCTGCGAGCATTTCCATTTTTTCAGATAGACGGGATTTTTTCAGTATAGAAGGAATTTTTGCAGATAGGAAGGAGAGAAGGACTGTGAACGAGCATTTGGAAAAGCTGAGGGAAAAAATGAGAGAGAGAGGCATTGACATGTATGTGGTGCCCACCTCTGATTTCCACGAGTCTGAGTATGTGGGAGAGCATTTTGCCTGCCGGAAATATATCACCGGTTTTACCGGTTCCGCGGGAACGGCGGTGGTGACTATGGACGAGGCCGGATTGTGGACGGACGGCCGGTATTTTGTCCAGGCGTCAAAACAGCTGGAGGGAAGCGGCGTGACACTCCGTAAAATGGGAGTGGAGGGCGTGCCGACCATTCTGGAATACATCAGAGATGCTTTCCCGGAAGGCGGAAAGCTGGGCTTTGACGGCCGCGTAATCAATGAACTTCTGGGAGAGGAGCTGGAAACCGCCGTGTCCGGAAAGCACGGGACAGTGGAGTACGGAGAAGATCTGGTGGGAATGATCTGGGAAGACCGGCCGCCGCTTTCCAGGGAGCCGGTGTGGATCCTAGATGAAAAGTACTGCGGAAAGTCTGCCGCAGAGAAGATTTCCAACCTCCGTCATGCTATGAGAGAGGCGGGGGCGGACGTCCATGTGCTCACGGCTCTGGACGATATTGTCTGGCTGTTAAACATCCGTGGAAATGACGTTCCCTGCAACCCGGTAGTCCTTTCCTATCTGGCAGTGACGGACAGCCAGGTGCTGTTCTTCGTGCAGGAGGAAGTGCTGAATGATGAGGTGAAGGCTTACCTTGCAGAGCTTGATGTGACGGTGATGCCTTACGACAGCATTTACGAGTACGTGAAAACCTTCCGGAACCAGATGGTGATGGTGGAGAAGAGCCGCATCAACTACGCTCTCTGCCACAATCTGGATTCCAGCTGCTCCATCATTGACCGGATGAATCCCACGGCGGTGAAGGCGGTAAAGAATGAGACGGAGATGGAAAATATCCGCCGCGCCCACATCAAAGACGGCGTTGCGGTGACAAAGTATATTTACTGGCTGAAGAAAAATATCGGAAAGATTCCCATGGACGAGATGAGTGTGGCGGACCGGCTGGAAGAGTTCAGAAAAGAGCAGGAAGGCTATCTGGGGCCCAGCTTCAGCACCATTTCCGCCTACGGGCCGAACGCGGCTATGTGCCATTATTCTGCCACGGAGGAGAGCAAGGCGGTTCTGGAGCCGAGGGGACTTTACCTGATCGATTCCGGCGGACAGTATTATGAGGGCACCACGGATATTACCAGGACCATCGTTTTGGGTGAACTGACGGCGGAGGAGAAGGAGCATTTCACCCTGACGGTGATGAGCATGCTCCGTCTGGGAAATGTGAAGTTTCTCCACGGCTGCCGCGGCCTGAACCTGGACTATGTGGCCAGGGAGGTATTCTGGCAGAGGGGCCTGAATTTTGACCACGGCACCGGTCACGGCGTGGGATATCTGCTGAACGTTCACGAGCGTCCCAACGGCATCCGCTGGAAGATCGTTCCGGAGAGACAGGACAGCGGAGTGCTGGAGGAGGGAATGCTCACCTCCGACGAGCCTGGCATCTATATTGAGAGCAGCCACGGCATCCGCACGGAGAATCTGATTCTGTGCCGGAAAGCGGAGAAGACGGAGTACGGCCAGTTTATGAGGTTTGAGTTCGTGACCTTTGTGCCCATCGATCTGGACGCCATCGACAAATCTGTCATGCGCCAGGAAGATGTGGACATGTTAAACGCCTACCACAAAGAGGTGTACGAGAAGATTTCTCCTTATCTGACGAAGGAGGAGGCTGACTGGTTGAAGGAGTACACGAGAGCCATCTGAGCGGAAGACAGATGAAAAATCAGACAAGAAGAGTGAGACAGTCAGATCAGAAAAAATAAAGGCAGAAGGACAGCTTGCACGGCGGGACCTGGAAAGGTTCTGATATGCCGCGGGGGCTGTCCTTTTTTTGTATAGCGAAACTTCGTTCCGGTTATATAAAAACGCTCCGCAGGGACCGCACTGCGCCGAAAAGGAAACTGCCGCTTTCGCGGCCCGCCGCAGGCATAAGAAGGGAGATGAAAGGGATAAAAATGAAATAAAATTACATAAAAAATATTTTTACAAAATATGTTGTAATTTCGTTTCATATGTGCTATTATACCCACATAAGCGCTTATGTAGGAAGAAAAATTAGGTAAAATGCCGTTTTTAAACGGCAGAAACCGACAAGAAAAATGTAAGAATTGTCTTTAAGGAGGGCGAGTATGCAGGAGATTTCTGTACTATTTGTCGTGTTGGTGGTTCTGTACACCATTGTTGCGGTGGCAGACCAGATTTCTATTCAGTGCGGGATCTACACCCCGCTGTTTGCAGCTACGTTTGTGGGATTCCTTTTAGGAGATATGCAGACCGGTCTGATCATCGGAGCAACGCTTCAGCTGATGACGCTGGGCGTAGCTACCTACGGAGGAGCAACGGTTCCGGATTATCTGTCCGGAGCAATCATGGGAACGACTTACGCCATTATTTCCGGCGAGGGCGCAGAGTACGGCATTGCGCTGGCGATCCCGATCGGACTTTTGCTGACCCAGATGGATATTCTGGGAAGAATGTGCAACTCTTTCTTCCAGCACTACGCTGACCGCTGTGCGGAGAAGGGAGATTACAAGGGCGTTGAGAGAGCAAACCTGTTAGGTTTCCTTCCCTGGGCTCTGTCCCGTGTGATCCCGGTTATGGTGGGCCTGATCTTCGGAGAGGCTGTGGTAAACAGCATCAACGCGTTCATCCCCGCATGGTTTATGACCGGCCTTAAGACGGCGGGCGCCATCCTCCCGGCTATGGGTATGGCGATCCTGATGCGCTACCTGCCGTTAAAGAAATACTATGCTTACTTTATTATCGGATTTGTGATGCTGGCTTACGCAGGCTCCATGTTCAGCGTGATGGCCGCAGCTCTTCTGGGACTGGCCCTGGCTGCGATCCACTACTCCAGAACGAAGGACCGCGGGGCAGTGGCTGCTGTATCTGAAAACGGCATGGTGAGAATCGACGATGAGGAGGTAGAGATTAATGGCTAATCAGACGGAGAGTACCAAGCTGACAAAGCAGGACATTAAAAAAGTCTATATCAGAAATCTGTTTGCATTCCAGTTCGGATGGAACTACGAAAAAATGCAGGGTCTGGGTTACGCCTACGTGATCATGCCGGTGTTGAAGCGCCTGTACAAAAATGATCCGGAGAAGATGAAAAAAGCCCTGAAAATGCAGCTTTCCTACTTCAACACCACTCCCGCCATGGCTCATCTGATCGCCGGCGCGGACATGGCTCTGGAGGAAGAGCTGGGCGTGGAGTCCGAGGAGACGGTAATGGCAGTAAAGACCGGCCTCATGGGACCGTTGGCAGGTGTGGGCGATACGCTGTTCATCGCCATCTACCGCGCCATCGTATTTTCCATCGCGGCTTACATTGCCATGCAGGGCAATCCGGTGGGACTGATCATCCCGTTGATCACCTGCGCGGCTGTGCTCTGGGTGAGATATAAATTTACCTGGATCGGCTACAATTCCGGCCGTAAGCTGGCCACCAGCTTCGCCGACAGACTGGCTCCCATCACAGAGGCGGCCAGCATCCTGGGCCTGACCGTGGTCGGCGCCCTGATCCCGTCCGTTATTTCCTACAAGACGGATCTGACCTTCATTATGGGAGAGGTAACCTTCTCCGTACAGGAAATGCTGGATAAGATCCTTCCCTGCATGCTGCCGTTAGGCATCGTAATGCTGTCCTACTGGCTGTTGGGCAAAAAGAACATCAACTCCACCAAGCTGATCTTTATCCTGATCGCTCTGGGAATGGTTCTCGGAAACCTGCAGACGATGCTGACCTTCGCGGCCGGATTGTTTTAAGTTCGGAGGTGTGGTATGATAGGATTAATTGTGACTGGGCATGGAAATTTTGCCACTGGGATCACCAGCAGCCTGCGGCTGATCGTGGGGGAAATCTTCGACTATGAGGCGGTGGATTTCCTTCCGGAGGATTCCATTGAGATGCTGACGGAAAAGCTGAAAAATGCGGCCGCCAGACTGGAAGGCTGCAGCAGCATCCTGGTGCTGACAGACCTGGCCGGCGGTTCCCCCTACAATGTGGCTTCCAAGCTGCGCATGGAGCGCAAAGATACTATGGAAGTGATCGCCGGCATCAACCTGGCGGCTCTCATCGAGGCCGGAATGGGCAGAGAGAGCGCCGCGGACGCGAAAGAACTGGTTCAGACGGTGCAGGAGACTGCAAAAGAGCAGGTGATCCGCTTCCTGACGGACGAGGAGCAGGCGGCTGCGGCTGCGGCGAAGCCTGCCAAAAAGGCGGCGGTGCGCCGGGCAAACCCCGACGGACCGAAGGGAACGATCGTTCACGCCAGAGTGGATGAGCGTCTGATCCACGGCCAGGTGGCCATGGTGTGGACCAACACGGTGGGCGCCAGCCGGATCGTTGTGGTAAACGACGATGTACTGAAGGATGACATGGCTCTGGCAGGACTGAAGATGGCAAAGCCGGCCGGCGTGAAGCTGTCCATCATGACAGTGAAGCGGGCTGTGCAGCGCCTGAAGGAGAACTCCTATCCGGGAGATCGGATCTTTGTGATCACGAAGAATATTTCCGACATGGCAGAGCTGATCCGCCAGGGCGTGGGGATCGAGAAGGTGAACGTTGGAAACGTGGCCAAGAGAGAGGGATCCAGAAATATCAAGAAATCTGTAAATCTGACGGATAAGGATATTGCGGATATCCACGAGATGATCGATTCCGGACACGCAGTGACGGCTCAGATGATTCCCAATGAATCAGACCAGTCCATATTAAATTATCTGCAGTAAGACAGTGACAGGGAGGAAATCGCCGTGGACCATATTATGCTGAAAATTCGGGAACGTTACAACCAGATGAGCAAGGGGGATAAAAGAATTTCAGATTTTATCCTGGAAAATCACGACCGGCTCCTGGGGATGACGGCGGCGGATATTGCACAGGCCAGCGGGGTTTCCTCCGCGTCTGTGATCCGGTATGTGAAAAAAATGGGGGCGGACGGCCTGGACGGCTTTAAGTTGGAGCTGGCCTCTGTCCGGGAAAAGCCGGAGAGCGGAGGAGAGTGGAGGATGGCGGATCCCATCCTCTCTGATGAAGATAATCTGGACACCATCTGTTCCAAAGTCAAGGCCAGGACGGACAATGCGGTCCGGGACTTTTTCTATCAGCTGGACAAAGAGGAGCTGAAAAAAGGGGTGGAGGCAGTCAAAAAGGCGAGGAAGATCTATCTCCTGGGCCTGGGCGCCTCCTACGCCTCGGCGTACGATCTGTTTCACAAGCTGCGCCGGGCGGGCTTTGACGCAAACTGCTACCAGGATATCAACATGGTGACTGAGTTTTTCAGCTATCTGGACCACCGGGATGTGGTGCTGGCCTTTTCCTACAGCGGCCAGTCAAAAGAGATCCTGTACAGCTGCGGGAAAGCCCATGAGAGAAAGGCGAAGGTGATCGCCGTCACCAGACGGGGAAACACCCCTTTAAGGAAACTGGCGGATATCTGCCTGTGCGTTCCTGATCTGGAGGATGTGCGCCGGGTCGGCGCGTTTGAGTCCCTGCAGACCTCCCTGATCATGGGATGGCTGATCTATCTGGGCGCTATCCGCGAGGACTTTAAGCGGATCGAGATCGAGCTGGTGAAGACCAGAAAGATGGTGGAAGGTCTGAAAGAGAAGATAGAGAGTGAGGAAAGAACATGGTAAATATAGACGGGCTGACGACAGAGACAGTGAACGAAGCCACAAAACATATTGACGAGATGGATGCCCTGGGCATTGTCACCCTGATCAATCAGGAGGACAAAAAGGTGGCAGAGGCGATTGAGAAAGAGCTGCCCAACGTGGCGAAGGCGGTGGACGCTGTGGCCGAGCGCTTTAAAAAGGGCGGCCGGATCATTTACTGCGGAGCAGGTACCTCCGGAAGAATGGGAACTCTGGACGCGGTGGAGCTGACGCCTACCTACAGTGTTTCTCCGGACCGTGCCTTCGGCCTTCTGGCCGGCGGCGAGCAGGCGATGTACAAGGCCGTGGAGGGCGCTGAGGACTCCGCGGAGCTGGCAGTGGCCGATTTAAAGAAAGTGGGCCTGACGGCTGACGACTGTGTGATCGGAGTGGCGGCCAGCGGCAGAACGCCCTACACTCTGGCAGCGATCAAATATGCCAATGAGGTTGGAGCGCTGAGTGTGTCCGTGACCTGCAACGGCAACAGCGAGATGGCCGGGGAGGCGCAGATCTCCATCGCCCCCATCGTAGGACCGGAGGTGATCAGCGGTTCCACCAGAATGAAGGCGGGAACGGCTCAGAAGATGGTGCTCAACATGATTTCCACCGGCGTGATGGTGCGTGTGGGAAAAGTTTACCAGAACTACATGGTTCATGTGCAGCCCACCAACGAAAAGCTGGTGGTGAGAGCGGAGAGAATGATCTCTGAGATCACCGGAGCAGACCGTGACAAGGCGGCAGAGGCGTTAAAGGAGTCTAAAATGGCGGTGCCGGAGGCGATCGTTATGGTGTCTGCCGGATGCGGACTGGACAGGGCAAAAGAGGTTCTGGACCAGACAGACGGACGCGTGCGGGAGGCTATTAAGCTGGCAAAACAGTGACATCAGGCAGAGAGCGGGGAGTGGATATGAAAGACTGGGAGAGCGTACACAGACAGATCAGGGATCTGATCCAGGAAAAAGTGATCTGGGGAGCGTCCTACGGCTTTGTGCGGGAAGGAAAACTGTACCCCTTTTATGAGGGGGTGCAGGGAGCCGTGGAGCCGTGGTCCGAAAGAAAGCTGGAGCCGGGAATGTTTTATGATCTGGCTTCTCTGACAAAGGTGACGGGAACGTCCACCAGGATCCTGCAGCTGATCGGAGAGGGAAAACTGGATTTTTCCACCCCGGTGCAGGCAGTGCTGGAGCGGTTTTCCTGTCCGGAGACGACGGTGGGAAACCTGCTGCTTCATGACAGCGGCCTGCCGGCGGAGATCCCGGACAAGGCGTCGCTGACGGCTGACAACATCAGGGAACGCCTGTTTGAGACGAAGCCGGAGGCAGCTCCCGGGGAGAGATACTGCTATTCCGATCCCGGATTTATGCTGCTGGGAATGATCGTGGAGGAATCAGACGGAGTCAGCCTGGATGAGAGCTATCGGGAACACATTTTTGAGCCTCTGGGGCTTAAAAATACTTCCTACCATCCGAAAGGGGAAATCGGACGGTTTATTCCCGAGGAGCACAGCCAGAGCAGGGGCTGGATCTGCGGAGAGGTTCATGACTCCAAAGCCTATCTCATGGGAGAGAGCGGCAGCGCGGGACTTTTTTCCACTCTGGACGACATGCTGCATTATGTAAAAGCCTGGCTGGAGCGGGACGAGAGGCTGCTTCGCCGGGAGTTATTTGAAAAAGTGGAACACACCTGCCATTTTGACAGGACCTATGGCTGGGGAACGGAGTACGGGGCGGGAACCCTGTACCATTCCGGATTTACGGGAACGTCCATTCTCATGGACATGAAGGCGGGAGAGGGATTTGTTCTTCTCACCAACCGGATCCATCCCAGCCGGGACAATACGGAATTTCTGGAACGAAGGAAACAGATCAACAGGCTGTGGCTGGGAAGTGAATGAAGGGGACAGCCGCAGCTTAAAATGGAAAAGGAATACGAGAACGGGAGAGTGTGATATGAAAAAATGGCGTGCAGCAGCGGCAGGATGTGCTGTGGGCCTGGCAGCGATCAGCTTATTTGGCTGCCAGAGCTCAGGGGACAGCACCACTGCAGCTGAGGAAACAACGGTGAGTGAGGCGGAGAGCACAGAGGAGACGGCTGAGTCCGCAGAGGAGAGCCAGGAAAATATGACCATGCGCGTGGCTACCTGGAACGTGGACTCCAAGGCTCATCCGGACATTAAGAAAATGTCGGACATTATCAAGGAAAACGGCGTGGAGATCATGGGATTCCAGGAGATCGACGTGAACAACACGAGAAATGATTACGACATGGTCCAGGATTTTGTCAATGACAATTATCCTTATGTTCACTTCGCAAAGGGAAGAGATTTCGCCAACGGCGGATTCGGAGTGGGCGTTACCTCCCAGTATGAACTGAAAGAGGTCAGCTCCATCCCCATCGAGAGCACCGGCAGCAAGGCCACCAAAGTTCTGGAGCGCACAGTGTTTGAGAAAGACGGACGGGAGATTGCTTTCTACGTGACGCATACCAGCTGGGAGAACACGGATCTGAGACGGCGTCAGTTCGCGGAGATCATTGAGCGTGTGAAACAGGATCCGGTGGAGTACAAGATCATGGTGGCGGACTGGAACGCAGACCAGAGCCTCTATGAGTTCACCATGTTTGAGGACGCGTTCAACATTGCCAACGGCAAGGACGGAAAATGGTTTGATACCTTTAACGGCACCGACGATTCCATGAAGGTGATGACTGTGGACAACATCATCACCACCAAGAACATCCGCATCACAGATGTGGGAACGGTGCACAGTGATATGGCGGATCACGACATGCTCTGGGCAGATCTGGAATTCTTAGATAAGGCGGAAGGAGAGCCGGCGACGGACAACCGCGCTCTGGGTCAGGAAGTGACAGCCTCCTCCACGGCAGAGGACAGCGATCCCTACATGCTGAATGATTACGATATGGACACCTGCTGGACGGCAGCGGAAGGCGGCGAGCAGAGCGTTGTGCTGGAGCTGGACCGCGTGTATGACGGCAGCCAGGCAGAAATCTACTGGGGAGACGCAAAGCCGGAGAGCTGCACGGTGGCAGTTTCCACGGACGGAACCAACTACACGGAGGTTTCTGCTGCGGAGGCAGACGGCCGCACAGAGGCTGCGCTGGACGGCGGTGTGAAATTTATCCGTCTGGAAATGAGCGGAAATGAGCCGGCCCAGATCCGGGAACTGCAGGTGTTCGGCGACTTTATCGTGCCGGAGAGCGTTCCGGAGGACAATCTGCTGGCAAATGGAGACATGGAGACAGAAGATGGCTGGGAGCTTGCGGACATCACTGCGCCGGCAGAGGATGGCGATGCAGCAGAGGAAGGCGAGGCAGCTTCTTATGAGTTTGGCTATACGGAGGATGCCCACAGCGGCAGCCAGGCGGCGGTGATCACCAAGAGCGGAAAAGACGCGGCCGGAGACGGAGTGATCCGTCAGACCATTTCCATCGAGCCCAACAAGCGCTATCAGCTGAGTTTCTGGCACAAGACGGATACTCTGGATTCCGCTTCCTTCACCTATGAGATCAACCAGAAGGATAAGGACGGAAACACTATTTCCACCCATCTGGCCAGCTTAAACGACAACCTGAACATGAGCCAGGAGTACAGGGAGTTTGATTATAACTTTATCACTTCTCCCTATGCGGTGTCGGCAGATATCGCTCTTCACGTTGTGGCGGGCGAGGGCAGCCTGTATGTGGACGACATGGCAGTGCGGGAAGTGATCCCCACAGAGGTCATCTTTGTGAAAGCGGAGAATGACGAGCTGGCAGTGGGAGACACCACGAAAGTGACAGCCCAGATCCTTCCGGAAAATGCCAATGACCTGACCTTCCACTGGACCAGCAGCGACGAGAGCGTGATCACGGTGGCTGAGGACGGAACGGTTACTGCCGTAGGTGCGGGAAGTGCTTACGCCCAGTACGTAAATTCCGGAGATCTGACGGCAGAGTCTTCTGTGCTGATCACCGTAAAATAACCGGGATACGGGAAATGAGTATGAATTGAGAGAATAAAAAAGGCACGGCCTTCTTCGCGGAGTATGCGAGAGAGGGCCGTGCTTATTTTTGGCGGTGCGGCAGACCGTGCACGGTGCGCTGCGGAGATCGCACTGCGGCGGAAAGGAAAACGCCGCTATTGGCCTGGCTGTCAAAATCTACAGCCAGAACCTTCGCGGCCCGCCGCAGAGGGAAAATGCCGCTTTCGCGGCCCGCCGCAGGCGGAGAATCCTGCGGAGCGGGATTCTTGGAGCAGGACTCTTTTAAAGAATCAGGTCCGGCAGGAAATGGCCTGTGAGGTTATTCTGCCCAGGGAAGGTCCACCTCAATGTAGTCGTGATGAACGGCGGGCAGGAATTTCTCCAGCACATCGTCCCGCTTCAGCCGCAGGCTGGAGGTGTTGATGCAGGGATGACAGCCGATCAGCTCATGGGTGAGAACGTCTTTGTCGATCAGCAGCTGGACGCGGTTCTCATGATCGTTCATCAGCCCCATGATGGAGACGGATCCGGGAGTCAGGTCCAGAAACTCTTCCATAAATTCCGGTCCGGCAAAGGACAGGCGGGCAGAGTGGATCTGCTTGGACAAAACGGCGGTTTTGAATTTTTTCGTTCCCGGCATCATCAGCAGGTAAAATTTCGTTTTCTGCGCGTTGCAGAGAAAGAGGTTTTTGCAGATTTCAATGCCTAAGAGCCGGTCGATATCGTGGCAGCCCTCGATGGTCCCTACTGCGTCGTGGTCCAGCCGGTCATAGGGGATCTTCAGCTGATCCAGCAGATCGTAGGTGCGCACCTCCTTCGGGAGACGCCCGGAACAGTCGCCGGGGCGGCCGTGATGCAGGGTCCGGTCTATGTAAAATGCTTCGCTCATGTGATTTCCTTCTTTCTGCAGTTTTTAAAGACGTCATTTAGCCTGGACCGCCCCATGATGGCAGCGGTTACGTCTATTATAGCCGGATGGGGAGAAAATGCAAGAGGGGGACATGCGGCTGAATCTGCCGAATTATGAGCGAATGACCGAACGGATGCGGAATGGGAGCGGGAAGATTTTTGCACCGTTTTTGCGCTGAATGGAGGATTTTTCTGCAGGAACGGGAGGAGATATGGTATAATATGAGCACTTGACGAGGTATTTCACGAGTCTAGTGCGAATATATGCCTGGGCGCTTAGCGAGGTATTTCACGAGCTTAGCGGCCATGGTATAATGGGCGAAAGCGAGGCTGCGCGGCGGGATCCAGCAAAGCCGGAGGAGAAAGAGAACCCCGCGGGTTCTGCCTGGGGATCGGCTGTCTGACGGATGAATCCCGGGCCGGCGGCGCAGGAGAGCAGTTCGGCGGAAAATGATGAAGAAAAAGGAGAATATTGATGAAACAGTGTCCTGTTTTTAAAAAATGCGGCGGATGCCAGTATCTGAATCTGACTTATGAGGAGCAGCTGGAAAAGAAGAAAAAGGAGCTTCAGCGGCTGCTAAAGGGAACCTGCCCCATTCACGAGGTGATAGGGATGGAAAATCCCTGGCATTACCGCAACAAGGTGCATGCGGTGTTTTCCCATGACCGGAAGGGAAATCCCATTTCCGGAGTTTATCAGGAAAACAGCCATATTGTGCTGCCGGTGGAGAGCTGCCTGATTGAGGATGAAAAGGCGGATGAGATCATCGGTACGATCCGCGGGATGTTAAAATCCTTCAAGATCAGGACGTACGACGAGGATACGGGATATGGCCTGCTGCGCCATGTGCTGGTGAAACGGGGATTTGCCACGGGAGAGATCATGGTGGTGCTGGTGACGGCCTCCCCCGTTTTTCCTTCGCGGAATAATTTTGTGAAGGCGCTGCGGCAGAAGCACCCGGAGATCACCACGGTGATCCAGAATATCAACGGGAGAGACACCAGCATGGTGCTGGGCGACCGGGAACAGGTTCTGTACGGAAAAGGGTATATTGAGGATATTCTCTGCGGCTGCCGTTTCCGGATCTCTGCGCGCTCATTTTACCAGGTCAACCCGGTGCAGACGGAGGTGCTGTACGCTAAAGCTATGGAATATGCGGGGCTTACGGGGAAGGAGACGGTGATAGACGCCTACTGCGGGATCGGGACGATCGGGATTGTGGCCAGCAGAAGGGCGAAGCAGGTGACTGGCGTGGAGTTAAATCCTGATGCTGTCCGGGACGCCGTCAGAAATGCCAGAGCGAATAAGGCGGACAATATCCGCTTTTTCCAGGGCGACGCCGGCGATTTCCTCCAGAAAATGGCGGCGAATGGGGAAAAAGCCGATGTGGTCTTCATGGACCCGCCCAGAAGCGGCAGCACGGAGCGCTTCATGGCCGCGGCCGCGGCCATGGGGCCGGAGCGGATCGTGTATGTCTCCTGCGGCCCTGACACACTGGCCCGAGATCTGAAGTACCTGAGGAAGAAAGGGTATAGAGTGGAGAAGGGAGTGGGAGTGGATTTGTTTCCGTGGACGGGACATGTGGAGACTGTCGCTCTGCTCACACGATATATTGTATAAATGCAATATAAAAAGATATAAATAACACAAGATATAGTTGCTTGCGGAAACATATTTTTGGGCAAAAGTAAGGGCAAAATGCCCGTAAATAAGGGAAAATAGTGAAGATGGGGTGTGGATAAGCATCCCATTTTTGCTGTTTTATAGGTGGATATTTTGGCCGGAATAAAGGTATGCTTAGAGATTTTCAGAATGGATATGTTGGGAATGTGGTGTGTTTCTTTATTTTACGGAATGTATATCAGTTTCCACAGAGTGAAGAGGGGTAAGAAATAATGGCAGGATAACGGACTTATGCGAAAATGTTTTCTTTTGCTAGAAAGTATTGAATAATCTGAAAAAAGTATTTATTTGTTTTGAAAGTGAAGATAAAGGAATTCTTACTCTCAGAGGATTAAAACAAAAGGGGGATATTGCTGCAAATGAAAGCTTCCCTATTCGGATATTGCTTATCTATAATCATATTTTTCAATCAAGATCAGTAATTTCAGATTGCCAGCCAAAATAGACACCAGTGCCATCTTAGGCGGACAGTGCAGGACAAATTATCCGACCAGACACAAACCATTATTCCACGATGTTTTGTCATGAGTCTATATCGTACATGATTACCTGGCAAAACAGGTAAACACTCGCCAGTGGCAGATTTGTCTAGGTAGATGATACTATTATGTGTTATTCATGTAAAGAATCTTTCGCAGCATAATGGTTTGTGTTCAGGTATGTTTCCTCGCTGTCCGCTTAATACGGCCTGCTGTCCGCAAAAACGCTTGCTAAATTCTATGTGGTGAGTTTATTTCTATAAATGTATAGAAATTACTTAACATCCGCACCTGCAATTAATTACAACTGTACATATCAATCAAATCTGGTATAATATATTTTGGAGGGATAATGCTTATGAACAATAATTTTGATTATGGACATTTTGATATTGTCCTTGCCGATTATTTAAGAGAAAAAGGGATAAGCAAGAATCAACTTTCAGGCAAAGCAAATTTACAACGAACGCAATTGAATTCATATTGTAAAAATAACATTAAAAGGCCGGATCTTGACGTTCTTGCTCGTATATGCTATGCGCTGGACTGCGATTTATCGGATATAATCCGTTACGTTCACCCTAAGAATAGAAATGGAGAGAATAATAATGACTGATACAAAAGTAATTGTTATACCGGATGGAAAGATCTGTGATTATATTGATGGTAAGTTCAGAAATGATACCCCTGAAGAATATGTTAGGCAGACTATTGAAAAACGTCTTGTAAACGAACACAAGTATTTACCTTCGCAAATAAGGATTGAATATACATTGCAAGTTGGTTCCAATAAACCAAGAGCTGATATTGTAATTTGGGATAAGGATGTTACTGAGCAGACGCAGGGTACTATTAAATTAATTATTGAATGTAAGAAAGAGACTGTAGATGCACGGAATGCTAAAGATGGAATTGCGCAGTTACAGTCTTATATGTCTGTTTGTCCAAATTGTGAATGGGGAATGTGGACTAATAGTATTCAAAAGTATGTATTCCGTAAATATTTGGATGAGAATGGTAATATTTGCTTTATGGAATATAATGATATTCCTTCTGCAGATGGTAATCTTGACGAAGTCAATAGACCAAGTAGAAAGAGTCTGAAAAATGCTTCAGATGATAATCTTCTATTTGTATTTAAGACTTGTCATAACCATATTTACGTTAATGATGGTATGCAGAAACAACCTGCATTTTTTGAATTACTTAAAGTGATTTTTTGCAAAATAGAGGATGAGCGTAATATACCTAATCCATTGGAATTCTATACTACATCTGAAGAACGTTCAAATCCGGATGGTCAATTAACAGTTCAGAAGCGTATTTCTAAGATTTTTGAAAAGGTTAAAAAGCGTCATGGAAAAATATTTGATACTAATGATGAAATAAAGCTAACTCCACGTAGCCTTGCTTATATTGTTAGCGAATTACAGAGATATAGTTTGTTAAATACAAACATTGATATTAAGGGTAAAGCATATGAGGAAATTGTAGGCGCAAATTTGCGTGGGGATCGAGGCGAGTTTTTTACACCTCGAAATGTTATGAAGATGGTCGTTGAGATGATCAACCCTAAAATAGATGAACGAGTGTTGGATAGTTCGTGTGGAACTGGTGGCTTTTTAGTAACCGCAATGACACATGTAATTAATCAATTGGAGAAAAGTTTTTCGGAACAGATAGGTTCGTCAAAACAGGAATGGGATGCTGATTCTATAAGAACATTTCAAGATAAAATCTCGGAAATGGCTTCCACCAATTTCTTTGGATTTGATATTAATCCAGATCTTGTTAAAGCTACTAAGATGAATATGGTTATGAATAATGATGGAAGTGGGAATATACTCCAGACAAATTCCCTTTTACCACCTCATGAATGGACGGATGAGTTTAAAACACGGTTAGCAGATGCGTTAGGTATCAAAAAGAGTGATATTCGAAACCATAACACTATTTCATATTTTAACGTTATTGTTACGAATCCGCCTTTTGGTAGTAAGATTCCAATTAAAGATAAGGCAATTCTTGAACAGTTTGAATTAGCTCATATTTGGGAGAATGATAAGACGACTGGTACTTGGAAAATGACAGATCGTTTGCAATCATCAGTTCCGCCGGAAATACTTTTTATTGAGCGTTGTACACAATTCCTAGTTCCTGGTGGGAGAATGGGGATTGTATTGCCAGATTCTATTCTTGGGGCTCCTGGTCTGGGGTATATACGGGAGTGGATAATTAAAAATCATAGAATTATTGCAAGCATTGATTTACACGCAGATACTTTCCAGCCAGGAAATGGGACACAAACCTCTGTATTGTTTTTACAAAAAAAGACAAAAGAGCAGAAAGACGCTGAAGAAAAAACAGGTGCTATGGCGGATTATAATATTTTTATGGCAATGATTGAAAAGGTCGGCCATGATAAACGTGGAAATCCTATTTTTAAGCATGATAAAGAAGGAAATGAGATTTTAGTTCCCGATACAAATAGTGTATTAGTTTTGGGTGAAACTGGTGAAGGCTCTCGAACTATAGCACATCAACAAAAAAAGAAAATTGAAGATGACCAGACTCCAGATGTTCCCCCAATTTTTTCCGAATGGAAAGTGCAGGAGGGATTGTCATGGTAAATAATAATCTTGCATTACAGACACATATTTCTAAACCTGAAATAGAAATTCAGGAATCTCCAGTAAAATGGTGTTCTGTTTCATTAGGTGATGTGGTATCACGAGGTAAAAGGTTAGAAGCAAGTGTATATGACACTGAATCAAAACGAGCATATCAACTAATTAAAAACGGAAAGTTTTCTACAGTAAATTTGATTGGAGAAGATGGATTTGTAGAAAAGGCACATTACGGTGGAAGACTTAAACGGAATTACGTTGACAGAACACATGAAAATGTAGTGGGATTTATTGGAAGTTCAGAAATGCTAGATATTAACCCGCGTCCTGTAAAGTATATGGTAGATTCAGAACGAGTTAAAGACTTGCATGTAAAAGAAAATACCGTCTTAATTTCACGTTCTGGAACAATTGGAAACATGTCATTTGTAAATAAGACTTTATCAAAGTTTTTAATCAGTGAACATGCAATGAGATTAGAATGTCGTTATGCTCCAGGATATGTGTATGCTTTCCTTAAAACTAAAACGGGACAAGCTATGATACGTTCTAATATTTATGGGGCTGTAATTTCACAAGTTGAACCAGAACATTTGGCAACAATACCTATCCCTAAGGCGACAGATAATATTATTAACAAAATTAATGATTTGATTTTGGACTCATACAAATTAAGGGACGAATCTAATAGTTTGTTAGAAGAGGCTACAAAATTAATGATACAAGAACTTCATTTACCTCCGATAACCGATTT
Source organism: Candidatus Lachnoclostridium pullistercoris (assembly GCA_019119775.1). Classification (GTDB taxonomy): domain Bacteria; phylum Bacillota; class Clostridia; order Lachnospirales; family Lachnospiraceae; genus Lachnoclostridium_A; species Lachnoclostridium_A pullistercoris. The sequence goes on from DWWL01000076.1 coordinate 77,313, forward strand.
GTTGAGCGAGAAAGTTTCTGTAAATACTTTTAATGTAAAACTTAGTCGATTAGATGGACGTATGGATGCTTCTTATCATGTGCCAGTTGTAAATACTATCGTAAGATACCTTGAAGAGTTTGCCGAAGAAGTAACTACAATAGGGGATAACCGTGTTAGTAAAGAAGTGATTTTACCAGGAAGATTTAAACGTGTTTATGTTGATGAGGGATATGGACGTGTTTTTATTGGGGGAAAGCAGATTTGGGAATTGGATCCATGTAATAAAAAGTACCTTTCGATTGTACATCATAAGGATCGAATAAAAAAGCAATTAGAATTACATGAAAATATGACTCTTATTACTTGTAGTGGTACTATTGGGAAAGTAGCACTTGTAGGGAGACATTGGGAAAATTGGACAGCAAATCAGCATATTATTCGGGTTATTCCGGCAAATGAAGATATTGCTGGATATTTAAACGTATTTCTTGCTTCCGATTATGGCTTTCAACTTATTAAACATTTTACATATGGATCAGTAGTTGATGAAATAGATGATAATCATGTGCGGCAGATTGCTATTCCATTGATGAAAAACCATAAAGTACAAAAACAAATTAATGAATTGGCTTTAAATGCAAATGAGAAGAGATATAAGGCATATTGCTTAGAACAAGATGCGTTAAATATTATGAATGACAAAGTAATATTCGCTAAATAGAAAGTATGGTTAGATATGAAATGGGGTACAGTGCATTTGATATTGACAAATAGAACATATGTTCGTATAATATAATCATCGCTACAGTAGGAATCGTTGATACGAAACGAGAAGAGATTAAACAGACACTTTCCCTTGAGTTTAATCTTGTTTAGGAGGCGCAATGATTATATGGAATATGAAATAGGATCCAAAGCCTTCATCATTGAAAGTAATCGAATTCTTCGAGAAGTAACCATAGTTCGTAAGAACTCAGATTTTTATATTGTTCGGTTTGACAACAATGGCAGCATCCAGCTACGCAAAAGCCGGATCTTCCCTACCAGGGAAGCTGCAGAACAGCATCTTTCAAAGAATAACCGCGCATCTCAGACA